>CAZSGI010000001.1:0-37004 GCA_964606465.1 uncultured Gammaproteobacteria bacterium
GATTGCTTCGTCGGCGGGTACGCCTCCTCGCAATGACATGCTTATGAAATACGATATTGCAAATATAAAGCTCGCTGAAGAAGGCAGGCGCAAGATTGAATGGGCGGCGCGCGAGATGGGCGTGCTTTCCTCCATTGAAGCGCGGTTCAAGCGGCAAAAGCCGTTTGTGGGCGTGCGCATCAGCGCGTGCTTACACGTTTCAACCGAAACCGCGCGCTTGATGCAGGTTTTGAAAGCAGGCGGCGCTTCCGTGGTACTGTGTGCGTCTAACCCGCTCTCAACCAAGGACGATGTTGCGGCTTCATTAGTCAAACACTCAAAGATTCCGGTGTTCGCCAGGGCCGGCGCGTCGCGTGATGCGTTTTACCGACACCTGAAAGGCGCGATTGCGTCAAAACCCCACATCACCATGGATGACGGGGCTGACCTTTTGACGCTTTTGCACACACAGCACCCGCGCCAATTGTCAGGCATGTACGGTTCTACCGAGGAGACCACCACCGGCATCATCCGCCTAGCCGCCATGGAGGCCGTGGGCGAGCTCAAACTGCCCGTCATCGCGGTGAACGACGCGGCAACCAAGCATTTGTTCGACAACCGGTACGGCACGGGCCAGAGCACCATGGACGGCGTCATCCGCGCCACGAACGTGCTCATTGCCGGGAAAACCGTGGTCGTCGCCGGGTACGGCTGGTGCGGCAAGGGGGTTGCCATGCGCGCGAAAGGCCTCGGCGCGCACGTCGTAGTCACCGAAGTTGACCCGGTCCGCGCATTGGAAGCGGTGATGGATGGTTTCAGCGTCATGACCATGGCACAGGCGGCTCCGCGCGCTGACATCATTCTTACGGTCACCGGTTCTTGCGCCGTGGTGAGCCGGGACGTCATCAAAAAACTGAAAGACGGAGCAATCATCGCAAACTCCGGGCACTTTGATGTTGAGATTGATGTGGCGGCCCTCAAAAAGATGGCGCCGCGTGCCCACGCGTTGCGCGAGCACGTGCAGTCGTTCCAATTGCGTTCGGGGCGCACCGTCAATTTGCTCACGCACGGCCGCTTGGTCAACCTCGCTGCCGCTGAAGGGCACCCGTCCGCGGTCATGGATACGAGTTTCGCATGCCAGGCGCTCGCGGCCGAGTACCTCGTCAAAAACCGCGGCGCATTGTCACCGGGCGTCCACCGGCTGCCGAAAGCGCTGGATCAAAGAATCGCCTCGCTTAAACTCGCCTCGCTCGGCGTCAAGCATGATGCTTTGAGCAAGCGGCAGAAACAGTACCTTGCGTCCTGGAGCGAGGGGACGTAGCAGATGTCATCGCGAGCCCGGCGTATGCCGGGCGTGGCGATCCCGTCAAATTTTCACGGGATTGCTTCGGTCGCCCGCCCTTTGGGCGGCCTCCCTCGCAATGACATTTTTTGTTTGGAGAAATTTTCTACTTTATGATATAATCCATGCATGGCAATTACGCAATTCACAGGCAAAACGCTGTTGCAAGAAGACACGTTAGGCCGCATCCAGAAGGAGGTAGCGGGCCTACTTTCGGATAAGGACGTTGCAGGCGCTTACGCGGCGAGCCAGCACATCAAAACCGAGCTCTCAAACCTCCCCAAAGAGGATGTTGCGCCCGTGCTGCTTGAGTACCGAAAGATAACGAGCTCTCTGAAGGCGCTCGCGCTCCCGGTGCTCTCCGGAGAGGAGGTGGAAGGTTTGCTCGCGAACAACTTGGAGTTTCTGGATACGCAATCCGAGCCGCTCGTGGTTTCCGGTCTTTCCGCGTGGCTCGCCTCCCAGCCGGATGACGTTGCTGGAGCGTTGAAAGAGAAGTTTCGCTCGCGCCTTGACCAGGACGCTCCGTTTGCGCCCAAGCTGTCCGCCATGCTTGCCGAGTTGCCGCGAGAAGGGCGTGCATCACCCGCGGCTTTCGCGCCCCGAGACGACGGTTTTTTGGTTCCGAGCGAGCGGGAAGACGTTTCACAATCGGCCCGCAAGGCGAGCGCGGTGAGCGCGCGCCCTCCCGCGGATTCTGAAATTGATTCCATCGCGAGGAACTTCTACAGCCTCGCCGGAAGCCGCGAGGGCGAGGAGGCGTTCGTGCGGCGGGGGGCGGCCTTGGTCCGCTCCCGGTTGCGGGATGTCCGCACCCGGGCGGAATTCTCGGATTACGCGGCTCGCCCCTTTGCGGCGGGCGGTTTGGGGCTTTCCGGAGAGTACCTCGACCGCGCCGAACGCATGGTACAGGAAGCTTACGAACGCGCGCACCGGATCGGCCGCGCCGTGAGTGCGGCTCCCCTCGGAGCCGCCTCCACGCCCGAACCAAAACCTCCCCAAGAAACGCAACCTCCCGGCCCTGCGCAGCCGCAAGGGGAATCCCAGAAGGAGGTGGACGCGCTCATTGCCGGAGCTACGGAAGACACCGCGCTCGCCGACCTTCTGAAAGGAAAAAATTCCCCGTCGGTTCAGTCCTCACCCTCCGCGCCTGTGCCGCCTCCGGCCGCGCCGCGCCGGTCCGCTGTTTCGTCAAAACCCCGCATGGATGACGTCACGCCGCCCAAGGGCTCTGTTGACCGCGCCGGGGTGGGGGAGACGCGCGCGATGGGCCTCTCGGACGAGCTCGGCACCGTTACGCTCGCCGATTTCCGGAGCCTCGGTGCGGGAGCGGTTGCGCGGCAGACCATTCTGGGAAAAATCGCGACCTTGGAGGGCGAGTCCATCGCCCAGAAGGCGGCCGGCGTGCGCGCCCTGCGGAGGAGCCCGCTCTTTGGCGCGTACCTCGCCGTCGGGGACGCGGCGCTTGCGGGCGGCAGGAAACTCGTCGGTGCGCTTGCGGATCCTGCCGTGAATCCCGAACGCATGACCGAGGACGAATTTTTCACCATCGCGGACCTCGCCGGTAAATTAAAATAAATGTATCTGCTGACGCCATGCCCCAATTCGTGGTACCCCAATTCATAGACGTTGAAGACAAAATC
This sequence comes from uncultured Gammaproteobacteria bacterium, assembly GCA_964606465.1. Classification (GTDB taxonomy): domain Bacteria; phylum Patescibacteriota; class Patescibacteriia; order UBA2169; family UBA2169; genus CG10-46-32. Next base: position 2,965 of record CAZSGI010000001.1, read on the forward strand.
ATCGGCCCCATCACCACCCGGCAGTTCATCATGGGCGTGGTCGCCACGCTCGCGGTGTTCCTCTCGTACAAGCTGTCGGATACCGCGCTTTTTGTGCTTGAAGCCATACTGATCGTGGGCGCGTACGTGCTCGTCGCGTTCGTGAAAATCAACGGCCAGCCGTTCTATCAATTTTTGCTCTCGGTGATTCGCTCGCTGGTGCGTCCAATGTTACGGGTGTGGTCCAAGGCCGGTTCCCGTCGCGAGAGAGTTTCCCCCCGGGCCGAACCCCCCCACGCAGCCGTTGCAAGCCGGATCGTTCCGAAAGTCCGCCCCCGAACGCGCACGCTCGCGGAACTCTCGCTCTTGGTTGACACGGGCGGCAAGTACCGGCCGGAAGAAATTTTAGCGCAGCGCGCCGCGAACCAAAACCATGCCGAAAAGTAAACTCGCAAAAAACAAAACCATCTCCTCCACCCAGAGCTACCTGGATATCGCGGAAATCCGCGACGACGTGGTGGTGGCAAAAGACGGCTCCGTGCGCCAGGTGCTCTTGGCGTCATCAATCAACTTCGCGCTCAAGAGCGAGGATGAGCAGAACGCAATCCTTTCGGGGTACCTCTCGCTTTTGAACTCCCTCGATTTCAGTTTGCAGATCGTGGTGCAGTCGCGCACTCTCAACATCGACGCCTACCTCGAGGATCTCAAGCAGCGCGCGAGCGAGCAGACCAACGATTTGCTGCGCACGCAGATCCAGGAGTACCGCTCGTTCGTCTCCGAGCTCGTGACGTTGGGTGACATCATGGGCAAGCGGTTCTACATCGTGGTGCCCTACCACCCCGGCAAGGACGCGAAGAAGAGCTTCGTTGCCCAGCTCTCGACCGTGTTTTCGCCGGGTAAGATCATCACCCTCTCGGAAAAGATTTTCGCCCGGTACCAGGAGAAGCTTGCGAGCAGGGTGAATACCGTGTCCAGCGCGCTCGCGAGCCTCGGCGTCACCGCGGTGGTGCTCCCCACGCAGAGTTTGATTGAGCTCTACTACGGTTCGTACAACCCCGAGCTTTCGCAAATCCAGAAGCTCCCCGCGGAGGAGGAGATGCAGATTGATGAATAGCATGTTTGACCCCCAACAAACACAACCCAGCGCGCCTAAGCAACCTCCCTCCTCCCCGGCTTCGGAGTTTGAGCTCATCGTTTCCGAGAAAACCCTTGCCCAGGGAGAGGCGGGCATCCGCGATGTCATTGCCCCGGCTTCCATGCGCATCCAGCCCGACCACCTGGAGCTCAACGGGCTGCACACGCGCACCCTGTTTGTGACCACGTTCCCGCGCTACATCAGCGTGGGGTGGTTTTCGCCGATCATCAACCTATCGGCCACCATGGACATCGCGTTGTTTTTTTACCCGGTTTCGAGCGACCTGATTCTGAACCAACTCAAGAAGAAAGTGGGGAACCTGGAGGCCCAGCTGATTGAAGACAAGGAGAAGGGCGCGCCGCGCGATCCCTTGCGCGAGACCGCGCTGCGGGACATCGAGCAGCTCCGGGACGCGATTACGCAGGGGGTGGAGCACTTTTTCCAGCACGCCCTGTACGTCACGCTGTACGCGCCTTCAAAGAAAGCGCTGGACCAGCTCACCGAGAATGTTGAGCTCCTGTTCGGCTCCAAGATGGTCGCGACCCGGCGGGCCCTGTGGCAGATGGAGCAGGGTTTCAACTCAACGCTGCCGCTCGCGAACGACGAGCTCGGCGTCTCCGTGAACCTCAACACGAGCCCTGCCGCGAGCTCGTTCCCGTTCGTCTCCTCGGATTTGACGAGCGATTCCGGCATCCTGTACGGCATCAACCGGCACAACAACTCGCTGGTTCTGTTCGACCGGTTTTCACTTCAGAACGCGAACTCCGTGGTGTTCGCCACCTCCGGCGCGGGCAAGAGCTACAGCGTGAAGCTGGAGGTCTTGCGGAGCATGATGATGGGCACGGACGTGATCATCATTGACCCGGAGCGCGAGTACGAGCACCTCGCCGAGAGCGTGGGCGGCACGTACGTGAACATCTCTCTGAACTCGGAGGCCAAGATCAACCCCTTTGACCTGCCGCGCGCCGTTGCGGAGGGGACGAGCGCTTCGGACATCATCCGCTCCAGCGTGATCACCCTGAAGGGGCTGGTGCGCCTGATGCTCGGGGAGTTCGAAAGCGCCGAGGATTCGCTCGCGGACCGCGCCTTGCTTGAAACGTACGCCAAGCGCGACATCACCGCGGAGAGCGACCTGCGTTCGGTTGAGCCCCCGCTGATGCAGGATTTCGCCGAGGTGCTTCTGAGCATGGAAGGCGGGCAGTCGCTCGCGGAACGGCTCAAGAAGTACACCGAAGGCACGTTCGCGGGTTTGCTCAACAACCCCACGAACGTGGACATGTCAAACCAGCTCGTCATCTTTTCGGTGCGGGATTTGGAGGACGAGCTGCGGCCTATGGCCGTGTACACCATCGTCAACTACATCTGGAACGTGGTGCGGTCTTCCCTCAAAAAGCGCATCCTCGTGATTGACGAAGCCTGGTGGCTGATGCAACATGAAGACAGCGCCAAGTTCATCTTCGCCCTGGTGAAGCGGGCGCGCAAGTACTTTTTGGGCGTCACCACCATCACGCAGGACGTGAACGACTTTCTGGGGAGCCCCTACGGCCAGGCGATCGTGACGAACTCCGCGCTGCAGCTCCTGCTGCGCCAGTCGCCGGCCGCGATTGACAACGTGGTCAAGACGTTCCTGCTCACCGAAGGGGAGAAGTACCTGCTCTTGGAGGGCAGCGTCGGCGAGGGCATCTTCTTCGCAGGGAACAAGCACGCGGCCATCAAGGTGGTGGCCTCGTACACCGAAGATCAGATCATCACCTCCGACCCCCGGCAACTCCTGGAAATCGAGCAGGCCAAAAAAGAGTTTGCGCGGCAGAACGCGGCGGCTTCGGAGGACGGCGCACCCGAGGCGCTGCCGCAGCCTCCTCGCGTTCCCCATGAGCCGCCGCAGCCCGCGGACTCATCAACCGTTCAGTAACCCACGCATATGTCGCCACGAACCAAAGCAATCGCCATCATCGCCGGCAGCGTCATCCTGTTCGGTTTGCTCATTGCAACCATTTTTGATCTGTTTCCGGGTGAGCCGGAAGCGGTGCCGAGCGAGGAGGCGCCGGTCGTGCTCCCGGACCGCGACGCGGGGTTGCCCGAGGGAGCGGTGTTTGAGGCCGCGAATGCGGACGAGTTTGCGGCGACGAACCCGGGCGCGGGCAGCTCGGCCAAGCAGGGCGCGATTGAGCGGGAAGCAGAGGAGCTCGCCGTATTTTTCATTGAGCGGTTCGGCACCTACTCGTCTGACGCGGGGTTAACCTACCTTGACGACCTTTCCGCCTTTCTGACGGCCGCCATGCGCTCGCGTACGGAGTCCTACCGGTTGGCGTCACCCGCGCGGGAGGGATTCTATTCCATCACCGCCGAGCTTGCGAGCATTGAGGCTGACTCGGTTTCGCTCGGTGAGCGCAGCGCGCGGTTTCGCGTGGTGGTGAACCGGAGCGAGTTCTCGGCGGGTACGACCGAGGCGTACCAGCAGGACGCGGTGGTGAGCCTCGCGCAGTCCGGCTCCGGGGAGTGGCTGGTGGATTCCGTGGTGTGGGGCGATAGGCGGTAGGTATGGCGTTCCCCGGAGAAACAGCGCTCCGCGACGCGGAGGCTGTGGAGCCGCACGAGGAGCGCTCCGCGGCCGAAGCGCTGTACGCGCGGCGTCTCGCCGCGAAGCGCGCGCTGTACGAGCGGCCGCGGCTTCGGCCCGCGGTACAAGAGGCGGAGGGCGAACGACCTGCTCCGGAGCGATTCTCACCCTCTACCACTCGGATTTCTCCGGAAGGGAGCCTTGATGAGGTGTCCGGCAGAGCAGGGGAGGACCGCGTGTCCGATCTGTACCGCAACTTGCGCGAGAGCGCGCGGGCGAAACTTGCTCGCGCCGCGCAGTCCAAAGCCCAGAAAGCGGCCGTGAAGTGGGGCATCCGGCTCATCCTGCCCTACCTCCTTCCGATTCTTGCCGTCATCGGGGTGATTCTCGCCATTGTGGGACTCGCCGTACTCCTCACCACCTTGCTCCCCGCTCCCGGCGCATCGCCGTTTGCGCTGCCACCGGTAACGTAACACCTGTATCAGAAGATAGAAACTCATATGAAATCCCGAATACTGATTATCACGTTGCTCTTTGTTGCCGCGTTCGCAAACCCCGCTCCCGGCCGCAGCCAGCAGGACCCGTTGCCCCCCATAGACGCGTCGTCCCCATCGGCCGTTGATCCTGGAATCCAAACAAACGAGCAGCCGCCGCTTACCGCAAAACTCGCGATACCCCTGCCGTTTGTTCCGGAGAACCCCAGCTTATCGCAGTATATCGCGGGCGTGTACCGGCTGCTCATCGGTTTGGCCGCGCTCTTTGCGGTGGTGATGATCATGGTCGGCGGCTACCAATGGATATTCTCGGGCGGCTCGTCCGACAAGACCGGAGCCGCAAAGAAGCGCATCTTCGGCGCCGCCATCGGCTTAATACTCGCGTTGCTCTCGTACGTGATCCTGAACGCCATCACCCCGCGGCTGGTGGCCTTGCGCCTGCCGGACGTTACGCCGGTGAGGACCATTGGTTTTTCGGAGCAAGACAGTTGTAATGATCGGGAAAACACCGTGGTAAAGCAGTTCTGTAAAGATAAAAATAATTGCTTGGCGAATAAGAGTGTGCCGTCTCCTGAATTTAACATCAGTTTAGATAAAGCAGCCTGCGGTTTCCGCTATTTGGTGAGCGCTGATTTGCAGAATGCCAACGGCGAGTGCGGGGGCGACGTATGTGTTGACGGCAGCGGAGTATGTTTCCACGGCAAATGCAAGCGAGCGTATCTATATGGTGATCTTGTTGCGGAGCAAGCGGTTCAGCCGACGCCGCATCGTCGAAGTGTCAAGAAGATAGCCATACGCACCGTGTGTCGGAACGTCGCGATTACGAGCAATGAGCGCGAAATTTCGGATAATGCGCGAACCTATGCCTTTTTACGTGATGAGTCTCAATTCAGCCCGGGCGTTATCGGCAATATACTTGGTTTAGCGCTCTGCACCATTGGCGATCCAAAAGGGTATGTGTTGGAGATTGAGGTTAATACCGGTTTTTTGGGCGGATTCAATAATCACTACCTTGTGGGCAAGGATTGCACGAAATCGGTTGTTGAATTCCGAAATGAATTACCCTCGTTTGATGATGTTGCTCCGAGTGAATTGTTTCAGAAAGAAGATTTTGAAGCAGGTGTACGGTGTAATTTAGATACTCATAATTTTCCTAGATATTAGATAGCGCGTTATGTCCGACCGCGTAAAACGCATCCTCAAAATCACTGGCTTCATAGTCATCGTGCTCCTGCTCGGGTGGGGGGTGTGGGCCCTGTTTTTCCGCGCGCCGGGCACGAGCGTGGTGCCGGGTCGGGTTGTCAGCGTGGCGCCTGGCCAGTTGCCGGAGGTTTCGGAGGGCGCTGGCGGGCGCGTGGTTGATACCACGCTGGATCAGCGCAATCTGGCGCCCGAGGCTGAACCTACGCCGCAAGAGCCGGACGTGGTGGCGGCCGGCGGCAGAACCGTGGTTTCCTCGCTCACCCCGAGCCGGGCCGAGTTCAACACGCTCGCGCGGAACGGGTCGCTCAACTACTACGACGAGCGGGACGAGCGCTTCTACCGAATCAATCCCGCGGGCGGGGCTCCCATTCCGCTCTCGGATCAGGTGTTCCGTTCGGTGGAGAGCGTTTCGTGGTCAAACTCCGGCGCCGCCGCCATCCTGGAGTTCCCGGACGGCTCAAACATCTTCTACGATTTTGAGCGCAAGGTTCAGGCAACACTGCCGCCCGAAGCCCAGGAGTTCAGTTTCTCACCGGACGATTCGCAGCTCGCGTACGAGTACATCGGCGAGTCAGAGGATGACCGGTGGATCATCGCCGCAAGCCCGACGGGTGAGGGCCAGGAGTTTGTGCAGCCCTTGGGCCGGCAGTCGCGCAACGTGGCGGTTGACTGGTCTCCGAGCGGGGAGGTTGTCGCCACGTTCCGGGAACCCACGTCGAGCTTGGGCGAGGAGGTCTTTTTCATCGGCCTGCACGATGAAAATTTTCTCTCGCTCCAGACGAACGGCCTGGGGTTTCTCGGCGCGTGGTCTCCGCAAGGCAAGCAGGTGCTCTACAGCGTGTACTCCGAAGGCACCAACTACAATCCGGTGCTGCACATCGCGGGCGCTTCCGGGGACAGCATTGGGTTGGGGAACCGCTCGCTTCGCATCCAAACCTGGCCGGACAAGTGCGCGTTCGCATCAGAGGAGCTCGTGTACTGCGCGGTGCCCCAGTTTTTGAACGAGGGGAGCGGAATTTTTCGGGAGCAAGCCTACGCTACGGCCGATACCATCTACAAGATTGACTTGATCAGCAACTCGGCTTCTCCAATCGCCTACCCCGAGGGCGCAACCGGCGCGAGCTTTACCGTAGAATCCATGATCGTGTCCGCGGATGGGCGCGAACTCTATTTCACGGACCGGGTGTCGGGCCGGATCAGTAAGCTGCGCTTGAGATAGTATGGACAGGCAGAGAGTGATGGCGAGCGTCTTGGGCCTGGGGCTTGTCGTGATGCTTTTGTTCGGTGTTGACCTATGGCGCAACCGCAGTGCGGAAAGGGCGGAGTTTGATTTTTCCGGAGCCGTGCGCCCCACGCAGTACGCCGAGAGCCCGAGCAAGGGAGCAGCCAATCCAAAGGTAACCATATTTGAGTACGCTGATTTCGCGTGCAGCCACTGCGCAGAGTTTCAGGCTGTGCTTTCGCGTATTTTGTCAACGTATGGCGATGAGGTGGCTGTGGTGTGGAAGGATTTCCCGTTCCTCTCGCAAGATTCAAAGGATGCGGCAGTCGCGAGCAGGTGTGCGGGGCAGCAGGGCGCGTTTTGGGAGTACCACAACTGGCTGTTTGCGAATCAAGATGAGCTTGGGTCAATTTCGTTTGCGCAAGGCGCGGCTGGACTTGCGATTGATGAGGCTGACTTTACGTCCTGCTTGTCAGATGATACTATCACTACCTTAGTTGAACGCGATTTCGCCGAAGGCCAAGCGCTGGGCATCACCCAGACGCCGACCCTGGTGATCGGGGATGTCGCGTTAGTCGGGACCCAGACGTTTGAGGAGGTGGAGCGCATGCTGGTCCCCCTCCTGAAAAATGGAAACTAGACGATACGTTTGTTCTCATTGTGACGCCCAATACTCAAAGTGGCAGGGCCAGTGCGATGAATGCGGAAAGTGGGGAACCATTCAAGCATCCTCCGGTGATGCGGGTGCGAGCGCGTCGGCCGCTGTTTCGTCCGTTGACACATCCCGCGCTGCTGTGCGGCTCGAGACGGGCATGCACGAGGTGGACAGCGTCTTGGGCGGGGGTTTGGTCGCGGGCAGCCTGGTGCTGCTCGCCGGTGACCCAGGGATAGGCAAATCAACGCTCGTTTTGCAGGCGGTTGCCGGATTTGCGCAACGCAACGTCGGCAACGTGCTGTACGTGGCCGGAGAAGAATCCCCGGAGCAAATCAGCTTGCGCATGGCGAGGCTTTCGGTTGCCGCGGAGCGCATGTGGTTTGTTTCCGATACCCGGCTTGAGGTGATTGTCAGCGCCATCAAGAAGCACAAGCCAAGCCTCGCGGTCATAGATTCCATCCAGACCACCGCTGACCCTTCCGTTGGTTCAGAGCCGGGCAGCGTGGCGCAGCTACGGACCTCTGCTGCGCAATTCTTGCAATGCGCCAAGCAGACGAGTATCCCCATCATCCTCATCGGCCACGTTACCAAAGAGGGCGTGGTTGCCGGACCCGGGCTCCTCGCCCACATGGTGGACGTGGTGTTGTACTTGGAAGGGGATCGCTTGCACGAGTACCGGCTGTTGCGCTCAACGAAAAACCGGTTCGGCCCCACGAACCAGGTGGGCGTGTTTAGTATGACGGACGCGGGATTGGTTGAAGTCAAAAATCCCTCACAGCTCTTTCTGGAAGCGGGGGGAGGGAACCATCCCGGTTCTGTGGTGAGCGTGATTATGGAGGGCTCGCGGCCGTTTCTGATTGAAATCCAGGCCCTGACCAACAAGTCATCCTACGGATACCCCAAGCGGGCTGCGAGCGGATTTGACCTTTCCCGCTTGGAGCTCTTGATTGCCGTGCTCTCGCGCCGCGCCGGATTGAAGTTGGATACCCAGGATGTGTTTGTGAACGTGGTGGGCGGTTTGCGCGTCAAAGACCCTTCGTTGGATTTGGCAGCAAGCCTCGCCATCGCGTCTTCCCTCTCAAACCAACCCATGCCGCAGAAATCAATCGCCTTGGGCGAGGTGGGGCTCTCCGGCGAAATTCGGCCCGCAACGAACCTTGCGGCCCGTTTGGACGAAGCCAAGCGCTTGGGCTTTACCTCGTTTTTCATACCGAAGAGCGGCGCTAAGGAGACGAACGCCCCCGCGCGGGGGGTTGCGGATATCGCCGAGGCGCTTTCCGCGCTCGGGATTGTGAAGTGAAAAAAAGAGAGGCGGCCGCTGCAGCAGATGCTGCGCGTCCGCCCCATGCGCCTTCGCGCGAGAACGTTCTATCCTACGCTACTTGGAGTCGGCAGTCGTGCGGCAGCCCGCTCTTGGAATTCTGCAACCCAGCGGGGAAACACGCCCGGGTCCTCGAGCATTTCTGCATCAATGAACACGGGATCGCCTCCGTCGTTCGTCTCCGCCGCGACGCACCGGTATTGCCCGTTCACGAACCCAGGCGAGCTGAGCGGGCCGTCCGCGCAGACGACGCGGACCGTCCGCGGCGCCGGGAACCGGATGAGCCCGTTCATCTTGGCCGTATACCCTCGGCCGCGCCGCGCATTCCGGAGGAACCAGTCGGTCGTTATCTGGCCTTGTACCGCCGTGAGCGTGGGTTGCACGGTTTGACGAGACCGACTTTTGGGTACGGTAGTCATGAGTTCGTCCTCCCCGACGAACAGCTACGTGATACTCCTCTGATACTCCTGCCGCCTCCCCGCGACAGAAGGTGGAGGGTTTTTGATGCGGTGCATCACCTCCTTTGGCGCTGCCCTCCGCAGCGGTTAGGGTTTGAAAGGCCTTTTTGTTTGATGGAAAAAGAAGGGTGGTAGACGGCGGACGCGCAGGGGGGGAGCTCATGCGCGTCCGCCGCAAATCAACACCAGGCCGCCTCGGTCTTTCACGTGGTGTATGGCCAAAAAGACCAGGGGTCTGCATTGATTTACCGCCCGCCTTCTGCGAGCGCTCGTGCCATTGGCGGGCGGCCTACCTGAGAATCAGTGTGCGGCTGACACAAGGTTATGTAAACACGTTTTTGAGCGTTCGTCAAATGAGGAAAAAAAAGGTGTAGGAAAAAAAAGGTGTCAGGTACCTTTTTCCCGCGTCATTCAAAGTGCATCTTTTGAGACTGCCGTTCCAGTTGAGCCGCAAGCAGCGGGTGGCGCGCGAGGTGAGGGTCTTCGCTCAAGAGCTTTTTGGCAGCTTCGCGGGTGCGTTCCAAAAGTCCGCTGTCTGCCAAGGTAGCGATTTTCAGGTCCGCAAACCTACCGGACTGCTCGGTTCCGTAGAGCGTGCCCGGTCCCCGTAGCCCCAAATCCAGTTCCGCAATCTCAAACCCATCTTTTGCTTGCACAAATTTCTGCAGCCGTTTTTTGGTTTCGGCGGCCGGCGAGCCCGTAAACAGAAAACAGAACGACTCCCTCTCCCCGCGTCCCACCCTGCCGCGGAACTGGTGCAGCTGCGAGAGCCCGAACCTATCCGCGTCCTCAATCACCATGATACTCGCATTGGGTACATCCACGCCGACCTCAACCACGGCGGTCGCAACCAGCATGGAAAGCTCGCCCGATTTGAAGGAGCTCATCACCCGTTCCTTTTCGTCGGATTTGAGCTTTCCGTGCAAGAGTCCGATGCGCGTGTCGCTGAAAACGCTCGCGCGGAGTTTTTCATACTCCGCGGTAGCGGATTTCACGCCGAGCGCATCGCTCTCCTCAATCAAGGGGCAAATCATGAACGCCTGCTCTCCTTTGCTGATGCGCTGTTTGATGAACTGGTACGCTTTGGCGCGGTTGTGCTCATCAACAACCCTCGTGGTGATGGGTTTGCGCCCCTCTGGCATCTGCCTGATGGTCGTGATGTCCAAATCACCGTACAAGGTCAACGCGAGCGAGCGGGGGATGGGGGTCGCGGTCATAGACAAGAGGTGCGGCACGTCGCTGGCTGTTTTGTCTTTCAGCTGTTTTCGTTGCTCTACGCCGAACCGGTGCTGTTCGTCTATAATGACCAGTCCGAGCCGGTTGAAAGAAACGTCGTGCTGAATAATGGCGTGCGTGCCAATGGTGATGGAAACTTTTCCATCAGATATGGCTTTTTTTATGCCAGTTCGCGCTGCGCGTTCGTCAGTTGAAAGCCGCGCATACATGCTTGTCAAGAGGGCAACCGCGCGGTTGGGGAAGATTTTGGAAATGGTCTCGTAGTGCTGCAGGGCCAAGATTTCCGTGGGTGCCATCAGAGCGGTCTGGAAGCCCGATGAAGCGGCGGAGAGCGCCGCGATTGCGGCAACCACGGTCTTGCCGCTTCCGACCTCCCCCTGCAAGAGCCGGTTCATAGGCATGCTTTTTTCCATATCCTGGAGGATTTTCCAGGCTGCCTTGCGCTGGTCGGCCGTCAGCGTAAACGGCAACGAAGAGACGAGCGCTCGGGTCGCGGTCTCGTTGAAAGGGATTTTCGGCGCCCGGGCGCGCGCGAGCTTCCCGCGTGCTTGCTCCGTCAAGAGCTGTATCAGGAACAGTTCTTCAAACGCGAGCCGTCGTTTCGCCGAAAGGTACGCCGTTGCGTCGCTCGGAAGGTGGATGTCGGTAATCGCGGTTTGTTTGTCGACGAGTTTTTCCTGCTCAATGATGCGCACGGGCAGCACGTCGGTCATCTCACCTGCCGCGGCGAGCGCCTGGCTCACCAAAAAACGGATCTGCTTTTGCGTAAGTCCGGCGGTTAGCGGGTAGATAGGCACGAGTCGGGACGTGTGCACCGCGTGTTTTGGGCTGTCAACTTTCTCAAACTGCGGATTTTTCATGACCCAGCCGTTAAAGTCACGCTCCACGGTGCCTGCGATCGCGACTCGGTCTTCCTCTTTGATTGTCTGCGTGAGGTACGGAGAGTTGAACCACACGATCCGCAAGGTTCCGTTTCCATCATCAACTTCGGCCTCGGTCAGCTGCATGCGTTTGCGTGGCGTTTTTTTGCTCTCTATGCGCGAGACGGTCCCGTACAGTGTTCCCCGCATCCCTTCGGAAAGCTCGGCTGTGGAAAGCCGGGCGCTGTAGTCCTCATAGCGCGTGGGGTAGTGCTGAAGCAAATCCAAAACCGACTCAATGCCAAGCCGGGCGAGCCGGCTCGCGGTAACGGCTCCCACCCGCGTGAGAGAAGAGATGGGAGTTGAGAGATGAGTTCCCATGGATGTCTAACCGCGCCTGTCTGGTGCCCCTGTGAGGAATCGAACCTCAATTACAAGATCCGCAATCTTGCGTCCTATCCGTTGAACGACAGGGGCGCTCGTCGTAGTCGCGTTGCGGGTTGCGCGTGCGAACAAGTTCGCCCGCTTCACCCTTCGCGCGCTACTCCTCTCGGTTTCTCGCTTAACTTCCCTTCCCGCCGAGTACGGCGGGTTCGGTCAGCCCAAGCGAGAAACCGCAAAAGGCAATTATAGTTTCAACAACCGTGTCAGTTGCTCGGAGAGGGGCTCGTTTTCGCGCTCAACATCCTCGGGCAGGTGCGCGAGCAGGATGGAGCGGACGCGGATGGGATTTTTGTTTTGCAACGGGATTGAGAGCCGGGGCCGGATGCCGCTCTTGAACTCAAAGAAGAGGGTTTTTGCCTCATCCGGCTCGTAGTACATCCAGAAGCTCTTGAAGCGGTTGTAGGGGTAGTGCGCCTCGCCGATGTTGATGCCGTTGCCCGCGATTTCAAAGGTCACTTCCGGCGCCTTTCTGCGGTCATGCATGGCCGTGATGAGGATGGCGAGCACGAGGATGATGGCAAACAGGAAGTTCGCGGTGAGCATGGCGTACAAGAGCAGCAGTGCGCCAATCGCAATCGCGACGATGTACCAGCGCTTTCCGCGTTCATGCTCACGGTACTCCGGGATCTCCCATACCATGGTTGGTGTTGGTGATTCTTGCATGTATTTGTATTATTGATTGAGCTCCATGGTTTCTATTTCTCCGCGCGTCATATTGATTTTAAGCATGATGGGAAACAGCTTTGTCTTCGTGTCTTGATCGTATACCGGCCGAGTGTTTTCGCTCTGCAGCGGTTTTGTCCGCACCTCGCCCGTTCTGGTAATGCGCATCATCTGGTTTTGATCGTGCCGTTCTTGTTGTTTGTAGATCGCTATGGAGTGTTCAGGAAATCGTGGCTGGATTTTTTTGAGGATTGCTTCTCCCTGCGCTTCAGTGGGGTAGTCCATGCCGCGCCCGCGTACTTTCAGCAGTTTTTCTTTGGTCAGTATCGTCATTCCTTCTCTGCTAACTATGGATTGAAAAACGTCCTTGATGATCATTTTTACCATGACCTGCGCCTGTTTCCAACTTGTTGCTGTTTTTCCTCGGGAGAGCTCTCCTGCGAGCTCATTGCGCCGTGCGTGGTCTTCGGGCGTCCATCCTGTTGTTTTCAGTTCTTGTTGTATCTCTGTCATTCGCTCATCAAAGCGGAATAAATCATTGAGCCGCGGGTCCAAATTCGGGTTGGTTGGGTCTACGTATAGGATAAATTCCTGCGCATCCTCTTTTCCTTTTTTTGCCGGCATTTCAACGCAGTCAAACCCGGCTGCGTACAGGTGCTCCCAGATTTCTTTTGAGAACACTTCCGGGCCTTCAGGGGTTTCAGGCTTCTTTTCTTCCCCTTCCGGTACCGCACCTTCGGGGTTCTCGTTTTGGGACTCTGCATCCAGCAGGCGCTGCGCGCGCTCTGCGAAGATTCTGCCCAGGAGCGCGCGCTCTTTTTTGTTTAGGACCGCTCCTTCGTCGCGGCGCGTGAGCAGGCCGGCAATGCTCCTCAAGAGCCCCCGCACCCGTAGATCGTCTCTTTTAATAAAGTACGCGAGCGCGGTTTGCCGCCGCAGCGCGTGCCGCTGGGTTTTTGCGTCAATGGAATTACCCGGTATCTCCAAAGCTTTTTCTTTATTTTCACGCTTGAAACTTTCAAAGTGCAGCACTCCGCGCAGCACCTGAAGCCGCTCGAGTTCGGTGAGTGAATCCCACACGAGCTGCAGCCGGCTCTCTGATTCTTCTCTGTCGTCTTCTGTTTCTCGTTCTTCGCGGCTTGAATCATCAACGATTTCTCGTTCCTCTGATTCCGGAGTCTCTTGCGATTCCCTGACAGCTTCTGCTTCAATTTCCGGTGATGGTCCTGATTCTCGTGGCATACGTTTCGTAGATACGGGGTAGAGCACTGGCGGAGAGGCAGGGATTCGAACCCTGGGACCCCGGTAAAGGGATCAACGCATTAGCAGTGCGCTCCATTCGGCCTCTCTGGCACCTCTCCTCGTTAGAGTCGGGCTGCAGCTTTCGTGTGTTCGCTTGCGCGAACCCACTTCAGCTTTCGCCCGCCTCTTCCTCTCGCTCGCGAATCTTGCGATTCGCTCGCGTATAATACATGCGTTTTAAGATCCGCAATACACTATCACCATATCTAAAAAACGCCTTTTTGTAAAGGCTTACGCATGCACTGGGTGGCCATAGGCAATGGTGAGCGCCCACACAGACCGTGCGCCTGCGGATTTCAGTACGCGCGCGGCGGATTCCATGGTTGAGCCCGTGGTTATCACGTCATCAACCACCACCACGTGCTGTCCGTGCAGGCGACCGCGCTCCCCGTCAATCACCGTAAACGCATCTGCCATGTTCGTGCTCCGGTCAACCCCTTGAAGCTGCGCTTGCGCAAAGGTCTTTTTGACCCGTTTGAGCGCGTGGGTCATCCGTCTCGCGGGAGCGGCGAGCGCGAGCGCGTGCGCGAGCAGGCGGGCTTGGTTGAATCCGCGTTCGCGTTCGCGCTTCGGGTGCAACGGTATGGGTTCAAGCGTTACGTTCGTGCCCCAAAGGAGCGCTGGAGCGCCGGCAATCCTTCGCATTTCTGTTTTTGAGATTCCGCTTTCCAGTGCCCACCGCGCGCGGACAATCGCGGTTCGGCGGGCTACGAGCAGCGAGCGTTCCGCGAACCGCGCGAGAAAGGGCGTCACCTCGCTCGTCCCGTTATACTTCCATGCGTGAATCAACGACTGTATCACCGGGTGCGCGTAGGGGATGCACGAAATCGCGCCATCGAGCGCGCGGCGCGGTTTGCATTCGGAGCACGTATTTCCGAATTGCGTTTTGGTTTCGCAGAACGGGCAGTGGTTTGCGAGGATGGTCGGGAGCGCTTTTTCACAGCCCGCGCACAGCCACGCGCCTTCCCGCGAGCACCCGAGGCACGAGAGCGGAAACAGGAGGTCAAGGAGCTTCGGTAACGGTGAGCGTATGGCCTGATACATCAACCCTGATTTCGCGCGTTTCGGACCGCGCGACGACGGCGGCGGGAACCTCGAGCAGCTTCCGCGCGATCTCGGCTTCAACGTGGTCTTGGAAGTACCTGCGGATGCCGCGGGCACCCACCTCCGGGCGGTACCCCGCGGTTACGATGTGCTTGATGGCGGAGAGCGCGGGGGTAACGCGCACCCGAACGCGCGCGAGGCGTTCGTTCAGTTGCCCAAAGCAGCGCGCCGCAATCTCCTCGCAGGCGGCTTCCGTGAGCGCCTTGAACACGATGGTTGCGTCGATCCGGTTCAAGAATTCGGGCCTGAACCGTTCCTTGAGCCCTTCCAGCGCCTCGTGCGACTCGGACGCTCCGGCTGCGTCCATGCCGCGCTCGCGCGAGCCGAATCCCAGCCGCGCCGCGCGGTTGAACACCTCTGATCCGATGTTGGAGGTCATGACGATGACGGTGTTTCGGAAATTGACGAGCCTCCCGGTCGCGTCTTTGATGCTCCCTTCTTCCAGAATAGAGAGCAGCAGGTTGAACACCTCGGGGTGGGCCTTTTCTATCTCATCCAAGAGCACCACGCTGTAGGGGTTTGCGCGAACCTTGTCCGTAAACGCGTTGCGGTCGCGGTAGCCCACGTACCCGGCGGGCGAGCCCACGAGCTTTGAGATGCTGTAGGATTCGGCGTACTCGGACATGTCGAGTGCGACTAAGTTCGTGCGGTTTCCGAACATGGTGTGGCTGAGAGCGCGCGCGGTTTCGGTTTTTCCGACGCCCGACGGCCCGAGGAGCAGGAACGACGCTTGGGGCCGGTTGGGGTCTGAAACAGAGGTAGCGGCGCGGCGGATGAGGTTCGCTACTTTCGCGAGCGCTTCGGATTGCCCCACCACAAAGCGTCCGAGCGCTTCCTCCAGCGTGGCGAACCGCTCGCGTTCATTTTGGTGGATGAGCCCGAGCGGGATGGCGAGGTGCGCGCTCACGACCGCCGCAATGTGCTCGCGCGTTACGGTCGCCGGCGAGGAGGCGTCCGCTTTGGTTTTGGCCACGATTCTCTCGTACTGGCGAGCGAGCGCGAGCTCTCGGTCTTTGAGGGCGATGGCCTCGTGGTACGACTCGTGCTCCACGGCGAGGCGTTTCTTGGTTTGGATGTCCGCGAGCGCGCGCTCCACGGCGCGCGCCTGGTTCCAGATTTCGGCGGATGCGCGGGAGACTTTGACGCGCGCGGCGGCTTCATCCAAGAGGTCGATGGATTTGTCGGGCTGGAGTTTTTCAGGCAGGAACCTCGCCGAGAGCTCAACGGCCGCCTCAATCGCTTCGTCGCTGATGGTTACGTTGTGGTAGGTTTCGTAGTTTTTTTTGATTCCGGCGAGCACGGTAAGAGTTTCCTGTTCGCTCGGCTCGTTCACCAGGATCGGCGCGAGCCGCCGCTCCAGGGCGCTGTCTCCCTCGATGTGCTTTTTGTACTCCTCGAGCGTGGTCGCGCCGATCACCGAGAGGTCGCCCCGCGCGAGCATGGGCTTGAGCATGTTGGCCGCGTCCAGGGACCCCGAAGCCGCTCCCGCGCCAATCACGGTGTGCATTTCATCTATAAAGAGGATGACGTTGCCTTCTCGCACCGCGGTTTCGAGTATTTGCTTCAGGCGCGCCTCGAACTCTCCGCGGTACATGGTTCCCGCGACCATGGCCCCGAGGTCCAGCGTGACGATTTTTTTGTTCGCGAGAATCGTCGGCACGTCGCCCGCGAGTATGCGCTTTGCCAACCCCTCCACGATGGCGGTCTTCCCCACGCCCGCCTCTCCTAGGAGGAGCGGGTTGTTCTTGTAGCGGCGGCACAGGATGTGGATGACGCGTTCAATTTCACGCTCGCGGCCGATGACGGGGTCTATGTTTTTCTGCACCTCGTGGCTCGTGAGCTCGCGGCCGAAGTACTCGAGCGCCGATGGTTTTCCAGAGCTCTTGGCCTGGGATTCGCCCTCGTTGCGGAACACGGCGGTCAGATCAGGGAACTTTGCCGTGCTCTCCAGTACGATGTGGAGGTTCTTTTCCAGCTCATGCGCCCGGATGCCGCGTTCGGAAAGCCAGCGGTACACCTCGTCCGATTTCGTCTCCAGGAGGCTCTTGAGCAGGTGTTCGGTGCCGACGTACCGGTGGCCGTGCTGAGCGCTGATGTGCACGGCTTTCACCAGGATGTGCGCGGCCGTTTCGGATATGATGACGGTTTTCGGGTACCGCGGGGGGTGGGAGAGGGATTCGGTTTTCAGTTCGTCCCGAACAGACCCCGGCGCGAGCGCTCGCTTTGCGGCATTGGTTTTGAGCGATTTTTTGAGCAGTTCCGCGGCGATGCTTCCCCGTTCCGCGGCGAGCGCGTCAAGCACGCGGGCAAGCGAAAGCGGAGCGGGTTGCTCCGCGACCCGCTGGAGTGTTTGCTTGAGGTGCGTGGTGCACTTGGAGGAGAAGATGTGGTTGCTTTTCATACGTCGCGTAACCGTTGATTCTACCAAGGTGTGGAGGGGCTGTCAATTATTCGTTCCCGAGCGGTTGGAGCGTTCCGTCAGGCCGCTCTTGCAGCCCCTGGGGGACCGGGGCCTCGGTCTTGGGCGAGGCGGAGAATTGGACCGTGATGGTCACCGCCTCGTACGCCTGTTTGTTTAAGACGGCGCGAACCGAGAGCACGTCGCCAACCGAGAAGTTTCGCTGGTCAAACACGCTCCCGTTATACACGGCAATGGTGCGGTCGGTGAGGAGCGCCTCGCGCTCTTCCTCGGTTGCGCTGTCAAGGATGGAGAGCGTCTTACCATTGATTCCCATGAGCGTGCCGGAAATGGTGACTTCGTTCGCACTCGCGTCTTCGCTTGCCGGTTGGTTTGTTTGCGTGGTTTCTTGCGTCGGCACCGTCTCTTCGCGCGCGGCTTGCTGTTTGATTTGGTTGATGAGTTCGGCAGCCTCGTCATCAGAACCCTGTTGCCCTGATCGTCCGCCCAGGACCGCAAAGGCCGCAACCATGGCTGCGGCAACGGCGAGCGTCGCGACTGCGGTGATCACCAGGTCCCGGGACGTTACCTGGCCATGGGTGAGCTTTCGGAAAGACATAGAAAATGAGGACGGTTAATGGTATACTGAATTATATCATAAAATGGGGCAGCATGCACTATTTCCAAAACAAAAATTTTTTATGCGCCGCTTTTGGGGTAGCGGTTGCTGCGGCCGCGATCCCACTTTCCGTTTTTGCGGCGTGCGGCTTCCACAATGTTTCCGGGTACGTGTGGTCCCGGAACTCTGGCTGGGTTTCCCTTAACTGCAACGCGGGCGGCACCGTTGATTACGGCTTGGACATTGATTTTGAATCCGGTGACTCAACCGAGCCCATTACTGGGTACGCGTGGTCATCCAACCTCGGCTGGCTTTCCATGCAGCCAACAGGCCCGTACCCTTCGTGGGGGAGCGTTCCCTCCTCTGCCGCGACCTTTTATCGCAACCTTGGGGGCAGCCCCACGACCACCGCAGGAGTCATCAAGGGCTGGGCCAAATGGGAGGCGCTCGGCGCAAACGGTTGGATGGTGATGGGTCCCATTACCATAAGCAGTACGGATTACGGCGTCGCCATTGGCGCGGACAGGCTCTTTTCCGGCTGGTCGTGGAGCGGTGGAGATAATCTTGACGCAGATCCAGAGCCTGAGCGCGGGGACGGGTGGGTGCTGTGGGACAGCGTGGCCTCGGGCGGCGGAGCGAGCGTTTTAGCCCAGTGGTTTGAGAGCCTGTACGGAGACATCTACTCCGGCGGCTCAATCGGGGCTTCGTTTTCGCCGCCGCTCTCGCGGTACAACGCCACGTACCTCATCCAGGCCAACGGAACCATTGAGCCCGTTGCCATTCAGAGCGGCGGGGGAGGCGCGGTTCCGTACCTCTCCGGGTCATTCGGCAGCCTATCGCTCCCGGACACCGTGAACAGCTACCGCGGCACGCTCGGGTGGCTCGATAAGGCTGGTTTGGTCGGGGGGCGCTACGGAACGCCGGAGTCGGCGTTGCCGGTCGGCTCGTCCGTGCTGCTCGCGGGAAAGGTGTACCACTACACCGGCGATTTGACCATCTCGAGCGCCCTTACGTTCAACAAGGGTACGGGTACGCAGAAGGGGAGCGGCACCATTGTGGTTGACGGAAATTTGACGATTAATGCGGACATCGCGTACCAGTCCGGCGCCGTATCTTCCCGCATAGACAACTTGCCGTCGGTTGCGTGGATCGTCAAGGGAAATATCGTGATGAACCCCTCGGTACAGAACGTGGTGGGCGTGCTGTACAGCGAGGGAACCATCTCCACGGGGACGACCGGTTCCGCACTCTCGGACGTCCCGGTGGAGATTTCCGGCATGCTCATCGCGAACAAGATCAGCCTGGACCGCCTGTTTGCGGACGCGACCGCAGAGCCGGCCGAACAGATCACGTTTGACGGCCGCGCCATCGCGAACCCGCCCCCGGGTTTGGCTGACATCGGCAAAGGGCTGCCCACGTTGCGCGAAACCCGCCCGTAGCGTCCGCGGTTTCTTTTGTGCTATACTACAGAATACTTTTCCATGCGTTTCAACAGGATAACCATCAAGAACCTCATCCTCGTCTTCGCATCCGCGCTTGCGGTGTCGGCCGTATCGGTTCGCGCTGATTTCAATCCGCCGGGCCAAATCCCGCCCGCAGGCAATGTTGATAAGCCCGTGTACTCTGTGGGCGCGAGCCAGACCCTCACCGGCAGCCTCACGGTTACCGCCTCAACGGCTGCGGCGCTCGCCGGCTCGAGCGTGGGGTATGGTCTGCAGGGAACCGTGAGCACGGACGCGTCTGGCGGGGACGCGGCCTTGTACGCGACCGCGTTCGGCAGCGACGCCACGGATTACGCAGCCGTGTTCTACGGCGGGCTCGGGGTGCAGCTCGCTTCAGGGGATATCTACTTCTTGAGCCGCAACACCGGCGCGAGCTGGCCTCGCGTGCTGGACGAAGCCGCGCTCTACGGCCTGAGCGTCACCACCACCGGCGAGCTTCGGTTGCACGGGCACGGCGGGGGCATCACGTTGCGGGACCAGAACACAAACACGCGCCTCACCGTGACCGAGGCTGGGGTGGTGAACGTTGCATCCGGCGGGGCCTTGCAGCTCGGCGGGATCAACGTGTGTCTGCAGAACGGCACCAACTGCCCGTCCGCGACCACCCCGAATCTCCAGACCGTCACGAACGCGGGCAACACCACGACCCAGCCCATTACCGTGGCAACCATTGACACGGGCATTGGCGTGACCGAGGTGTACTTTATGAACCAGAACGTGCGCACGAGCGATACGCCCACGTTCACGGGTCTCTCCGCCGGGAGCTCGCGTATCACTGGCGTCGCAACTCCGACCGCGGACACGGACGCCGCAACCAAAGCGTATGTTGATGCTGCGGTTGCGGGTGCGGGCGGGGGGAGTGATATTGCTGGTGTCAGATGCTATGATTTGTACACCAACGATTACACCAACAAAACATCAAGATATTGCCAGGCTACTTGTCCTGCTGGATATGAAGTGGTTAATGCGGAAATTACATGCAAGTTCGGCGGGTATAATATGGGAGAGGGTGGTGTCCCGGGCTCATGGGGTTGCTCGAAGTATCTTGCGGACACCGCCGTGAACAGTGTCGCTTTTTTGGCTCATTCAACAACCGCTGACAACAAGGACGTGTGGGGCATGGTGTGGTGTATTAAAAATTAGCGCTTTGTGGGGTTACATTTTTTGTACCGCGGACGGATGCGTTCCAGCCGGATTATCTCCGCGCTGGTTTTGGTGTTGGCGCTCGTGGTTGTCATTGGGATCGTGTACCGCAACACCGGCGTCATTCCGAAAGCTCGTGATGGCGAAGGAGCGTCAACCGCTGCCGCGGACATCGCGGAGTTTACCGTGGCCGGAGGATCCATGGAGCCGATTCTTTCAAGCGGGCAGACCATTCGCGTCCAAACGGCCGCGTACGATAGCAGACCAATTTCCCGGGGTGACATCATACTCATTGAGCAGCCCGGGGATAACGGCTTTCTCGTCAAAATCATCAAAGCCATTCCCGGAGACACACTTGGGCTTTCGGAACAGCCAAACAACGAGAGTCAGGTCGTGGTGAACGGCGAGGCGCTTACGAATTCCGAAGGCGAACCATACCTGCTTCCGGAAAACAAGGCAGCCATGATCGGCCTGTACGTGCGGGACTACGCCGGAGTGGTTCCTGGTGGCGCGTACCTGGTGCTGGGCAACCGGCCCGGGGGCAGCGATGACAGCACGGTCTTTGGCTTGATTGACGCAAACCGCATCTCTGGCCGCGTATTGACAGAATAACATCAAAATAATCTTGGTATAGGGAGAGAAGTTTTGGTGTTTTTTTATTTTTTGTTGTATAATTACTAGTGAGGAAGAAACGAGAGCTTGCTCTCGTTTCGGCCGAGCGACGTAATTTCACGAAGTATAATCCACTTATACCACTTGTCTCGTGTGAATAACTAAAAAAACAAAACAACATGTTGAATCTTTTTAAGGGCAACACCTCGTCGTTTCTTGGAATTGATATCGGCACCAACTCCATCAAACTGGTTGAGCTTGAGAGCGTCGGCGGCCGGCCGCGCCTGGTTACCTACGGCATGGTGGATGTTGAGTCTTCCATTGCCCGGAGCACTGATGCCGGAGGCGATGCGCTGGACAACCAGAAAATTGCCGGCGCGCTCTCCGCGCTGCTCAAAAAGACCGGCGCCCGTTCACGGAGCGCGGTGGCGGCGCTGCCGAATTTTTCCGTGTTCTCAAGCGTCATCTCCCTGCCCAAGCTCGGCGAGAAGCAGCTCGCCGAAGCCGTGCAGTGGGAAGCCAAAAAGTTCGTGCCCATGCCCATTGAGAACGTGGTGCTCGACTGGAAGATACTGGACGAGGAAGAGCAGAAAGAGGCATCGGGCGAATCAAGCGAGCCGTCTGAACGTTCGGACAAATCGCGGCAGGACGCGCAGAACCAATCGGCCGCTCCCGCCGAAAAGAACAGCAGCTTGGCAGCGTGCAAAGTCGTGGCGCACATCCTGCTCACCGCCGCCCCCCGGCATCTGGTGGAGCGGTACGTTGCCATCTTCAAGCTTGCTGGTGTCGCGCTCTTGAGCTTGGAAACCGAGTCGTTCGCGCTTGCGCGGAGCCTCGTGGGCAACGAGGCGGGCGCCATCCTCATCGCGGACGTGGGATCGCTCACCACGGACGTTACGGTGATCAGAAAGGGCGTGCCCGTGTTCTCGCGCTCCATCAACGTGGGGGGGAGCACGGTCACGCGCGCCATCGCGGACGGCATGGGCATTTCCGTGGAGCGCGCGGAGCAGTTTAAGCGGGATACGGGCATTGCCGCCGCGGGTAACTCGCCGCAACAACCCGGAGCAGGAGGCGTCGTTGGCATCATCCAGCAGAGCTTTTCGCCCGTGATTTCGGAGATGCGGTACACGCTCGAGCGCGAGCAGCGCGCGGGCGGACCCATCGAGAAGATTCTTTTGACCGGGGGGTCGGCGTTCCTCTCGTCTCTCCCGAGCTACATCAGCACGTCGCTCAACGTGAAAGTGTTCATCGGAAACCCATGGGCGCGCGTTTCCTACCCCAAAGATTTGGGTGGCGTTTTGGAGCAGATCGCGCCGCGGATGGGGGTTGCCATCGGGCTTGCCATGCGCGAAATCGAGTAACCGTTGTTCCATGACATCCGCGAAACCAAACGGAATAAACTTACTTCCCCGAGAGCTCACTCGCTCGAAAAAGCAAGACAGGCGCGCACCAAACGCGCCGCTGGTTGAGTACACGGACGTTTCGGAACAAGGGGGTGGGGTTGCGGACGCGCAGAAAAAACCTCGGTTTTTTTCGCGGCTGCTTTCCATTTTCAGGCCGGCCAGAAAAGGCGCCCAACCGGCGCGCGACGCGGTTTCGGAAAAACCTCTCCAGCAACCAACCGGCGCGCGCCTCCCGGTTGCAAAGGCGCGGGAAAAAGATTTGCCTGCCGGCGCGCCGCTCCCCTCGGCGCTCTTTGCGGACGCGAAGAAGAAAAGAGCTGCTCCGGAGCTCCCGGCGGCCTCGGACGGCATTGCCGCCAGAGCGGTGATGCGCATGCACGAGCCGGATTTTTTGGATGCAAGCCTCATCCATCCCGCGCAGCCGCTTCCAACTCCGGCTCTCATGGAAGCGCAAGAGCCGCACACTCACCCTTCTCCCGAAGCGCCCGGAGCCGGACGGCGAGCCGAAGGCGAGCCCAAAACGGAACCGAGGATTCCAACGAAACCCGTGCAACCTCCCGCGCCGAGCGTGGCGGCCGTCGTTGGGCAGAAAGCCCTCTCTGGAGAGACGCAAGCTCCGGTGCACCGTGTGTCGACTTTTGACGTCAATTTGCTTTCCGCTGAATATACCCGGACGTTCCAGAACGTCAACCCGCTCGCCGTGCTCCTCTCGTGGGCCGTGGTAACGGCGCTCGTCGCCGGCGTCGGCTACGGGCTGCTCGCGCTGTACGAAGTTCGCGCCACTGCACGCCTCGCGGAAGCGAAACGCGTCGCATCGGCGCTCGAGGAAACCATCGCCACGTACGAGGATCTTTCGGCCGAGGACAGCGTGCTGCGCCGCAAAGTCGCCGCCGCGCAGGAGCTCATCAATGACCACGTGTCGTGGCATGCGTTTCTGGGGAAGCTCGAGGAGGTGACGATTCCGGAAATCACGTACACGAGCATGGCGGCTTCGACGGCGGGGGTCATGAACATCACGGCGCTGGCGGGCGATTACACGGGGCTCGCGCGCCAGATGGTGGTGTTCCAAGAGACACCGTGGATAACCGACATCACCATCACCGCCGCGACCCGGGTGGAGGAATCGCCGACCCAACCGCCGGGCGTTTCCTTTGACATGTCTCTTGAAGTCAGCCCGGACGTTTTGTTCACGGATGCGCGCTATGATTGACGCAGGACAGCAACAGGAACCTCCGCAGCGCGCTCCGTTTCCCGCGGAGGGCGAGGCGCGCGGGGTGAGTGGGGAGGTTTCTCCGCCCAAGAAGAGCGCGGTTGAGAAGCCGAAGCTCGCGAGTTTCATGTCGGAGTGGTTCGTGCAGTACTACCGCGCCGTGACGCTCGCGGCGTGCCTGGTGATTTTCGCGGCGCTGTACGCCCTGGCGCTCCACCCCAAGCTTGCCCGCTCCCGGTCAATTTCGGGCGGAGAGCTCCGGGCCGTCCAGGGGGAGCGGTACACGCTCGAGCGGCAGCTCGGGTACCTCGCCAAGCTCAGCGCGGAGAGCGGGAGGGCGAGTGCGGCGACCATCAAGGACGTTCGCGACCTGCTCCCCTCGGACCCGGCAACGCCCCAGATCCTCACGAGCTTGGAGAACATCGCGCGCGAATCCGGCGTGGTGATTGACGCCGTTGAACTGGTGGTCCCGATTGAGGCGGATGAAAGCGCTGCCGCGTCCGACGTTGTCTTGCCGCTGGGGGTTTCGTTTGTGGAGGTGACGCTCTCGGTTGCCGCGAGTCCCTACGGGGCGCTCAAAACCCTGTTGAAAAACATCGAGGCGAACATCCGCCTGATGGACGTGATGGCGGTGGTGTACTCTCCCATCGGCAAGAGTTACTCCATTACGCTGCGGGCGTACTATTTTTTGGAAGATTGACGGTTTCTTGATTGCGAACGGTATGGCGTTAGTGCAGAGAAAAATATCAAAAGCAAAACAGCTCCGGCTCGCCGGTGCGTTGGCGCTGATCATCGGCGCCACGCTCTCGGTTGCGTACTTCGGGTTGCTGCGGCGGGGCGGTCCGCCGTCCGCTTCGACCGCCGCGGTCTCCTCCGCACCCGCGGAGCGGTCCGTAGCGAGCATTCCTTCGCAGACGGGTTTTGAGGCCGCGAGCGAGCTCGAGGGACTCCCGCTGTTTCGCGCGCTGCGAACGTTCGGGGTTTGGCCGCTGCCGCTTGATCCGCGCGGTCGCAGCCAGCCGTTCATTTTGGAATCGCCGGAATCGCCAGAGCTATGAGCGCGCCATTTTTGCAATTCCTGATCTCGCAGAACGCGGTAGGCGCCAAAGACGCCGAGCGCTTGAGCGCGGAGTACGAGCGCGGCGAACGGTCGCTCGAGTCCGTGCTGCTCGAATCCGGGAGCATGGACGACGATGCGATTCTGCGGTACAAGGGAGATTTTTACCACGTGCCCGCGGTAACGCTTGAGAACAAGCTCATTGACCGGAACGTTTTGGGGCTGTTTCCCAAAGAGGTGGTCACCAACTACCGCATCGCTCCGTTTGAGTACGAGGACGGCAGCGTGCGCGTTGCCATGGTGGACCCGGAAAACCTCAAGGCGCGCGAAGCCGTTGATTTTCTGGCCCGCCAGAAGGGCTGGAACACGCAGTTTTACGTGACCACGGAGAAGGGGTTGAAGCACGTCTTGGATCAGTACAGCGGCACGCTCACCAGCGAGGTGGGAGAGGCGCTTGAGTACGCGGACAGAGCCGAAGCGCAAGCGGGCGAGAAGCGAGAGAAGAAGCAATCCGAGGAGGACTTGGAAGAGGTGGTCAAGAGCGCGCCGGTTTCGAAGATGGTGAGCGTGATCCTGCGGCACGCGGTGGAGGGCGGAGCCTCGGACATCCACATCGAGCCGCAGGAGAACGAGTCGCGGGTGCGCTACCGGATTGACGGGGATCTGCACGCGACGCTCGCGTTGCCCAAGTACATCCACAACTCCATCGTCTCGAGAATCAAGGTGCTCGCCAATTTGAAGCTGGACGAGACCCGCAAGCCGCAGGACGGCAGGATTCACCTCGAGGTCAGCGGGAGGCAGATTGATTTCCGCATCTCCACGCTGCCGCTCGCGGGAGCCGAGAAGGTGGTGATGCGCATTCTGGACGTAACGCGCGGCGCGCCGACGTTGGACGAGCTCGGGTTCATCGGCCGCAACCTTGCGGTCATGAAGCGGCAGATTACGAAGCCGAACGGCATGTTTTTGGTGACCGGACCCACAGGATCCGGAAAATCAACCACCCTGTTCTCCGCGCTCTCCGTCTTAAATCAAGAGAAGGTGAACATCATCACGCTCGAAGACCCCATTGAGTACTACCTCCCCGGCGCCAACCAGTCCCAGGTGCGGCCAGAGGTGGGGTACACGTTCGCCTCGGGTTTGCGCTCCATCCTGCGCCAGGACCCGGACATCATCATGGTGGGCGAAATCCGCGACAACGAGACCGCCAGCCTCGCGGTGCAGGCTGCGCTCACCGGCCACATCGTGCTCTCCACCCTGCACACGAACGACGCCCTCGGCTCCATCCCGCGCCTCATTGACATGAAGGTGGAGCCCTTCTTGCTCGCCACGACCCTGAATATCGTGCAGGCCCAGCGCCTGGTTCGGAAAATCTGCCAGCACTGCAAGGAGGAAACCGAGCTGCCGCCGGATTTGGCGCAAAAGGCGCAATCGGTTCTCGTTTCGGTCCCTGACGCGGCGCTCTACGCGGGCGTTGACCGCGCCAAGCCGACGTACTACAAAGGCCGCGGCTGCTCCAAGTGCGGCGAAACGGGCTACCAGGGCAGGCTTTCCATCTCCGAGGTCATTGAGAACACCAAAGCCATGCAAGACATTATCTCCAAAGGGTTCGACCGCGCCTCCGCCGAGCGCGAGCTCCAAAGCCAGGGGTTCATCTCCATGATGCAGGACGGCATCATGAAGTCGCTCTTGGGGTTGACCACGGCGGATGAGGTGGTTGTCGCCACCAAGGAGTAAGGCGCCGCGCAGCTTTCATATGCTTATGACCAACCAACCAATCGTGCTCATCGCGGAAGACGACCAGTTCTTGAGCCGCATGTACGCAACCAAGCTCTCGGGAGCCGGCATTTCGGTCGTGGTCGCGGAAGACGGGAAACAGGCGCTCGATGCGGCGCGCAAGCAGAAGCCCGGCCTCGTGCTGCTGGATATCCTGATGCCGAAGATGGACGGGTTTGAGGTGCTCGCCGAGCTGAAGAAGGACCCGAACCTCAAAGACGTTCCGGTGGTGCTCCTGACCAACTTGAGCGAGGTTGACGACGTTGCCCGCGCCAAAAAGCTGGGCGCCGCCGAGTACCTTATCAAAGCCCACTTTTTGCCTTCGGAAGTGCTCGCGGTGGTGCGGAAGTACCTTACGAGCATTTGATGAGCTATGCCTGAACCAGTTGCCGCGTCACCACCAGAGGCGTCCCAAACGCCCTCCGCGAAACCGCCGGACCAGGCGGTTTCCGCCCCGAGCGCGTCCGCGACCGACATTCTGCATTTCGAAAAGTGGCTCGCAACGCTTGGCGAGCGGAAGGCCACGGATTTGCACCTCTCGGTCGGCACGGTGCCCGCGCTCCGGATCGACGGCGTCATCAAACCCATGCTCGAGGAAGAGGTGATCACCGCGGAGCGGATGGAGCGCATCGCCGAGTACGTGCTCTCCGCGGAAGAGCTGGCAACGCTTTCCCAAAAAAAGCAGCTCACCACGAGCAAGACGCTCAAGAAGTTCATGCGGTTCCGCATCAACTTCTTCTACAGCCGCTCCTTTTTGGGAATCAGCATGCGCCACATTCCGGATTCGTGCGTGCCCCTCGCCGAGCTCCCGCACGCCGCGCTGCTTTCGGAGCTCCTGGATGCCACGGCCGGGCTCTTCGTCATTGCCGGCCCGTTCGATTCCGGGCGGACCTCAACGGTCGAGAGCATCCTCTCGGAGATGAACCAGTCGCGCGCGCGGTACGTGGTGACCTTGGAATCACCCAT
Organism: uncultured Gammaproteobacteria bacterium; assembly: GCA_964606465.1. Taxonomy (GTDB): domain Bacteria; phylum Patescibacteriota; class Patescibacteriia; order UBA2169; family UBA2169; genus CG10-46-32. The sequence continues at coordinate 30,284 of CAZSGI010000001.1, forward strand.
TGAGTACGTGCTGCCGAGCAACCAGTCCGTGGTGGCGCAGCGCGAGGTGGGGTCCGACGTTCCGAGCTACGCGGAGGGCGCTGCCGCGCTCCTGGAAGAAGACGCCGACGTCGTGGTTTTGGGCGCCGTCCCGGACGGGCGCTCCCTCCAAACCGCGCTCTCGCTCGCCAACTCCGGCAGGCTCGTGATCGCCATCACCGAGGGGAACCACACCGTTGCCGTGCTCGAGCGTTTGCGGGATTTGGCGAGCGAGGGAGACCGGGTGCGGATACTGCACGAACTCGGAGACGCGCTCATTGGCGTCACGACCCAGCTCCTCTTGCCCAAGGTCGGCGGCGGCCGCGCGCTCGTGGTGAGTGTTATGCGGGCGACGCACCCCATCAAGGCCCTGGTGCGCGAGGGGAAGTTTGACCAGATTCCGAACATCATGCAGACCTCCCGGCAGGAGGGGATGGTCACCACCGATAAGGCGCTCGTCGAGGCGGTGCGCGCCGGCGCGGTCGCGCTCGCCGACGCCAAGGAGTACGCGGTTGACATCAACCAGTTTAACGTTCTGGCGGCGCACTAACTATGCCTTTCTTCGATTACCTTGCGGTCAACGAGTCGTGCGAAGAGGTCACCGGCGTGGTGGACGCGGTGAACGACGAGGTTGCGCTCGGCACCCTCACGGACCAGGGGCTCTTGGTGCTCTCGTTAAAGACGCGCGAAGAGAAACGGGGGTTCACCAGAGAGATAACCTTGTTCTCCCGCGTGAAGGTGAAAGATTTGGTGGTGTTCTCGCGCCAGCTTGCGGTGATGGTTTCCGCGACCTTGCCCGTGGTGACCGCGCTGCGCATTCTCGTGAACCAAATCGAGAGCGTCCCGCTCAAAATTGTGATTTCAGACGTCGCGGACGCCGTGGACGGGGGAGCCAGGCTCTCGGACGCGCTCGGGAAGCACCCCAAGGTGTTCTCCAATTTTTACACGAGCATGATCCGTTCGGGCGAGACCGCGGGAAAGCTGGACGAGGTGTTGAATTACCTCGCGGATCAGCAGGAGAAGGACTACGACCTCGCAGCCAAGACAAAGGGCGCCATGATCTACCCGGCGTTCATCCTGTTCGGGTTGGTGGTGGTGGGGTTTGTGATGATGGTGTTCGTGGTTCCCAAGCTCACCGAGATCCTCGCGGAGAGCGGGGCCGCGCTCCCCGTCACCACGAAGATGCTGATTTCCGTTTCCGGATTTTTCCAGTCGTCCTGGTGGCTGTTTTTGGCGCTCGTCGGCGCCTTGCTGTTCGGGGCGCGCTACTACCGGAAGACCGCGGCGGGCAAAAAGCACACGGATTTCATCATGCTGAAAACGCCGGTTTTCGGCCCGCTCATCTTTCAAAAAATGTACCTCGTGCGGTTTACGCGGTCGCTCTCAACCCTCATCACCGGCGGGGTTTCTCTCACCGAGGCGCTCGCCATCACCGGCGACATCGTGGGCAACGAGGTCTACCGCGACGTGATCCGGCAGACCATCCGCGAGGTGGAGGACGGCAACTCCATCGCCACCGTGTTCCGGGAGTCCGACGTGGTGCCGGGCATGGTCACGCAGATGCTCGCGGTGGGAGAGCAGACCGGCCGGCTCGACACGGTCCTGAACAAGCTGTCGGATTTCTACGCGCGCGAGGTGGACAACGCGGTCGCCAACCTGGTTACCTTGATCGAGCCGTTCATTCTGGTGCTGATGGGAATCGGCGTCGGCATCATGGTGGCCGCCATCCTCTTGCCCATGTACAACCTCGCGGCGGGCTAGGCGCGCGTTGGAAGCTTTTTTACGCGGGCGGCAACGAGCGGGTGTGGATAACATAATTTATGCAAAGTAGTGTAAATGTGGTATAATGTAGCGGTACCATTTACTCAAACAGTATGATGAAAAGACAAAACAACGCAGGTTTCACGTTGATTGAATTGCTGGTGGTGATCAGCATCATCGGTATCCTCTCCACATTGGCGGTGGTTTCTCTGAATAACGCGCGGGTCAAAGCGAGAGACGCCAAGCGCGTTTCAGACATTAAGCAGCTCCAGACCGCGCTCGAGTTGTACGCGTCCGATTCAAACGGGTACCCCGCGGCAAGCGATCTGACGCTGGGGAGCGGAGCCGGCGCCACCTTGAGCAAAGACGGCGGTTTTGCGGCAACAGTTTCCGGAACCACGTATATGGGCAAGGTTCCCGCGAACGCAACGCCCGGCGGCTCGGATTACCAGTACAGCTCGTTCACGAGCTCCGCGGCATCCACCTCGTGCGGAACGGCTCCGTGCCCCTGGTACCAGGTTACCTTTACCTTGGAAGAGGTGACGGGCAGCCTTTCAGCCGGCGCGCACACCGCGGATCCGAATGGGATTAATTAATAACCACGTTTATCATTACGCACTAAAAGTGTATGCACCAAAAAACAAAACGAAAGGGTTTTACCCTGATTGAGCTGCTGGTGGTGATTGCCATCATCGGATTGCTCTCAACGCTCGCGGTGGTTGCGCTCAACAACGCCCGCGCCAAAGGCCGCGACGCCAAACGGGTGTCTGACATAAAGTCGGTCCAAACCGCGCTCGAGCTCTACTTTGCGGATAAGAACACGTACCCCGTGGTCGCGTCCGGCTTGGTGTTGGGCGGAACCGGAGGAAAAACGCTTTCCCAGACCGGCGGGTTCTCGGACACCATTTCCGGGACGACCTACATGGGCAAGGTTCCCACGAACCCGACGCCTGCGGCTTCAGCCTGCGCCAACTACACCTACCGTTCCACGAACACGGACTTTACGGCGTGCACGAGCGGCTCCTGCAAGAGCTACGACATCGAGTTCTGTTTGGAAGACATCACCGGCAGCCTTGCGGCGGGCAAGCACAGCGCGCACCCGGCCGGGGTTGACTAAGTTGAAGATTTTAACCAGATAGCCTATGAAGCAATACGTATCTAACAAAGGATTCACGTTGATTGAGCTTCTGGTGGTGATTGCCATCATCGGCGTGCTCTCCACGCTCGCCGTGGTCGCGCTCAACAACGCCCGGGAGAAGAGCCGCGACGCGAAGCGCGTCTCGGACATCAAGCAGGTGCAAACCGCGCTTGAGCTCTACTTTGCGGATAAGAACACGTACCCGACCGGAACCGGCACGGTGCTGGGAGGAGCGTCCGCGCAATCACTCTCCGGAGCGGGGTTTACGGCGTCTGGCGGCGTGAGCGGGACGACGTACATGGGCAAGGTTCCCACGAACCCGACGCCCGGCGGCGTTGATTACGCGTATACGCAGACTTCCGCCGGGGTAAGCTATACCATCGCGTTTTGGCTTGAAAGCCAGGTTGGGGCGTTGGCTAAGGATGGCCATACGGCCACGCCTTCCGGAATCCAGTAACACTTGTTGCGCAATAACCCCGTCCGGCATGCGCCGGGCGGGGTTATTTGGTATACTAACGGTTGCGGGGGGAAGTTACCTATGTTGTACGTTTTGCTATTCATTCTAGGCAGCGCGTGGGGGAGCTTTTTGAACGTGGTTGCCTGCCGGCTCCAGGCGAGGCAGCCGTTCCTCGCCGGCCGGTCGGTGTGCGTGCGCTGCGGAAAGCGCATCCGCTGGCACGACCTGTTTCCGGTGGTAAGCTTTCTGACGCTTCGGGGCAGGTGCCGTTTTTGCGGCGCGCGCATCTCGGTCCAGTACCTCGCAAGCGAGCTCGCCGTCGGCGCGCTCGCCGTGCTCGGCGCGTTCGTGGTCTCCTCGCCCGTACACGCGCTCTTGTACCTCGCGGTGGTGAGCTTTTTCACGGTAGTCGTCATCTACGACGCGCGCACCTACGTTATTCCGGACCGGATCGTGATTCCGGCAATCGTGGTGATCGGGCTCCTGAACGCCGCCGTCCTCTCCGCGGCCCGGCCGTTGGCGTTGGGCGCCTTCGTCGGCGGGTTGTGGTTTCTGGCGCAGTTTGCCCTTTCGCGCGGCAGGTGGGTGGGCGGCGGAGACATTCGCTTGGGCGTGCTCATCGGCGTGTTGCTCGGGTACCCCATGGTGTGGGTCGGGCTCGGCGTCGCGTACATCGGCGGCAGCGCCGTCGCGCTCGCGCTCGTCGCCGCGAAGCGCGTCACGTTCGGGAGCCGGCTGCCGTTCGCTACGCTCCTCTTGCCCGCCACGTTTGCGACGTGGCTCTGGGGGAGCGAGATATGGGTATGGTACCGGAGTATGATCGGACTGTGATATGATGCGCGAGTCTCAAAACGCCTGCCCGTGGGTCAGGCAGGGATTTACCCTGATTGATTTGATCGTTTCCATCGGAATCTTTGCGCTCGTCGCCACGTCGGTCGCGGTGAACTTCAACGCCGGAGCCCGGAACGATTCCGTGCGCCAGGCCGCGAACATTGCGGCGGGCGTGCTGCGCCGCGCCCAGAGCATGACGCTCTCCGGGGCGACGCTCTCGGACGGCACGTTCCCCCGCGGAGGCTACGGCGTCCGGTTTGACGCGAGCGCCCCCTCGACGCTTACGCTGTTTGCGGACAAAGACGGAAACTTCAACTATACGGATGGAACCGAGGAGCTAGAGGACGTTGCGCTGCCCAAAGAGAACGCGTTCAGCGGCGGGACGCTCAACGTGGTGTTCGGAAGCCCGGACGCGGACGTCTACTTTAACGGCGTCGCCACGGAGAGCTCGAAGACGATCAGCATCACGGCCCCGCAAGCGGGGGTTACCCAGTCGGTCATCATCTACCGCCTCTCCGGGCAGGTGCGGGTGCAATGATATGAATCACCAACAAGGTCAAGGACTTCTCGAAACCATCGTGGCGCTCGGCATCATCGTTTCCGGCGTGGTGGGCATGCTGAATCTGACGATTTCAAACCAAACCGCAACCGAAGACTCCTCGGAGCGGCTCGTTGCCACGAACCTCGCGCGGGAAGGCGTAGAAGTGGTGCGGAATATCCGCGACTCCAACTGGCTCCTTTGCGAAATCGTCTCCGGGGTGCTCTCGTGCAGCAGCTGGGACGCATCGCTCTCTTCCGGAACCGACACGACGGCCGTTCCGCTCTTTAGTGCGGCAACCAACGCGTGGAGTGTCAATTTTACGCCGAACGACATCTCGAGCGACTACGCGCGCGTGTGGCGGTACTCTTCCGGAGTCGCCCAGAACATCGGGACCATGTTCCAGACGAGCGAAGCGGCGCCCGCGAACGCGACCGAGACGCTGTACCGGCGGCTCATTGACATCGCTTCCATCTGCGCGGACAAGACCGTTGCGTCAAGCTGCTCGGGCGCAAGTCCGAAAATCGGCATGCGGGTGCAGTCCACAGTGGAGTGGACCGCGCGCGGCAGAGCGACGAGCCTCACCGTGGAGGATCGGCTGTTCAACTGGAGGTAGGAGTATGCGCCGAGAGCACCCTTCGCTTCAATCCGGATTCACCCTCGTTGAGATCATCGTGGCCATGGCGGTTTTCGTGACCGCGCTCATCGCGGTGAGCGCCATCTTCACCTACGCGAACCGCTCCCAGCGCACCACGCTCGCGGTGAGCGAAACGGGGAGCGACGCGCGGTTCGCGCTCGAGGTGATTGCCCAGCAGGTTCGGCGCGGTTCCATTGACTACGCATCCACCCCGTACGGGGGCACCATCGCCGCAAACCCCCAGGACGTGCTCGTGCTGCGCGACAGTTCGGGTAACCAGGTGTGGTTCCGGCGCAACGCGAGCGGGGGCAGGGGAATCGTCGAGATGTCCGAAGACGGGGTGACGTGGGTTGACCTGACACCCCCCACGGTTTCGGTTGACGTGCTCAAGTTCTACCTCTCGCCCGCAACCGATCCGTTTGCCGCAAATCCCGCAACCAACCAGCAGCCGCTCGTGACCATCGTCATGGCGAGCTCGAGCACCGCGGTGGGCACCGAGACCGTGCTGCCCGCGTACCTCCAGACCAGCGTATCATCCCGCCAGTATGTCAGGTAACATCAAACAATGCACCCGCTCGCAGGAAGGCTCGCTGCTCTTGATGTCCATCCTGATTCTTTCAGGCATGATTACGGCAGCCTCAAGCTTTGGGGTCATCTCGCTCTCAAACCTCAAGCAGTCCATTCTGACCGACAACGGCGCCCGCGCGTTCTACGCGGCCGAGAGCGGCGTTGAGGACGCTCTGTACGAGCTCCGCAAGAATGAAACCGCGGTAGCGAGCCTTGCTTCGTCGGGCAGCCTTTCGAACGGGGGCACGTGGACGCGGACCGTTTCCACGACGATCCAGAGCATCACCCGCGACATCAAGAAGAACGATTTTTTTGAGGTTGATTTGTACGATCCGGACGCGTCGCTTTCCTCGCTCGGTGCACCCGCGAGATCCCTCAAGCTCGCGTGGAGCGGATCCGGCTCCGAGTGGGTCGAGGTGCAGGTTGCGTCGTGGACCACGAGCGGCACATTGGGTACGCCGAGCACGCAAACGTTCAGCGCGACCTCGAACCCCGCGACCGTAAACCTCCCTGACGCTTCCACCGCCTTGTACCGCGTGCGCATCAAGGCGCTGTACGGGGACATCACCGGTATGGCGCTTTCGGCCTACAGCGGCTTGAATCTGGGGGGGTCGCCGGTATCCATCCCGGCGTACCTCACCGTGTACGCAACCGGCGCGCACTCCCGCGCAAACCAGGTGGTGCGCGCGCAGATGCCCCACCGGCCGCCGCTTTCCGGCCAGTTCGGGTACGTCTTGTTTAGCGAGCAGGATTTGATAAAATGACGCGTAGCGT
>CAZSGI010000002.1:0-28490 GCA_964606465.1 uncultured Gammaproteobacteria bacterium
ACGCGCGGGTTCTCGGTGATGGGGTTCGTCTTCATGGCGTACGCTTCCTGCTCGGGGGCATACGAGACGATTCGCGCGCCATCATCCAGGCGGTCATCCCACCGCCACAGGCCCCACTGGTACCAGTGCCCGTGCTTCCCGAACACGGCGCGCGCCTGTCCATCCGCATCTTGGATGAACGAATAATCCGGGATATTCACGGCCAAACCAGATGTCACAATGAGCCATCCGATACAGCCGAAGAAGAATCCCGCGGCATGCACACCCGGATGAAGCACGGACTCCTTGAGTGATCCCTTGACCGTATACTGGCGGCTGGACCCGTATACTGCCGCTACTGCCGCCAAGACCAATGCCCATATAATGCCACCCACGAGCAGGCCAATCTCCATGTAGTCCATGGCAACCCTCCTTTCAGGTTGTGTGCCATGAAGTGCGAAACATAGTTGCGGTTTGCTTCAATTACAACTATCCCAATGAAAAGAACTGCGAACAATCCAGTATATACCCAAAAACGTAAAATGTCAACAACACTAAAACTCTGCCGAGTCCCCGGCTTTAAGCGGGGTGAACGCGATGCCCGCGTCTGCGAGCGTCTTCTGCGGCAGGCCGTGGAAGAGCTCAAGTATCTCATCTTTCAAGAACCCGTCATGCACCGGAAAGCACTTTTTGGGTCTGACGTTTTTTGCGTAGTCAATGCCCTGTCCTATCACCATCCACGGCCCGGCAACAGGAAGCGCGAGTATGTTGACCGGACGGCCCGGATGCGTGAGTGAATCTCCGGGATAAAACAAATCACCGCCGATCCAGTAACCCGTATTCTGGGGCATTGCAATTCCCTGGTAAATCGGTTCATGGCTGCAATCAAACGCCTCCAGTTCCACGCCTTTGACTGATAGCTTTGATGTGCCTTCAAGCACCTCATATAACAATCCCGCTTTTGCCAACGACTGGCCCGTGCCGCTGTTGGCGTACACTTTCGCGTTCGGGTTGTTTGTTAAAATCGTTTTGATGGAATCAACATGAATGTGGTCCGGGTGGTCGTGTGTGATGAGGATAACATTAATATTCGTGACTGACGCGTGCTCCCTAATGGTCCACATGCCCGGATCCGTAAGAATCCGCAATCCATTGACTTCAATGATGAGGCAGCAGTGCCCGAGTTTGGTGATGCGCATAGAATTATGGCCTTAATGATTGGATGAAATCCCCTGGCTTCAGTATAAACACACCCTTGGATTTTGAAAATGAATGAGGGCTTGATTAGCTGATGTGATGCTTGCGGATGTCGCGCTTGGTCTTGTTAGTCAGTTCGCGTAGTGCCGGACTAATCTTGACCGGATACCGGACGCGGCGGTTGACGTTAAACAGCTGTGCATCAAACTTTTTCTGCTCGCGCTGGTAGTGCGCGCCAATTGACTGGATGCTCGGCAACTTCTTTACCAGCTTGCCGTTTTTGATGATAGGCTGCAAAAGCTTTTGCGCGCCCAGGATGCGCTCCCCCTCCAAGCCAATGACATCATGGACATACTCCCCGCGTTTTGACACGCGGAACACCTGCTTGCGCCCGGGCAGTGAAAGCTTTTTGGTTGATGTTTTCATCTTGGGAATCACGCTTTTTCCCGCACGAATCTCGCTCAATTTGTATACCAGCTCAAGTATGGGTGCGTCTTCCGGAGTCAGGATTCCGGTGGTGCCGGCGTACACGTCAATGGGAGCCGTGCGCTTCTCTAGTCTTGCAACCTTGAACTCGTCCAAGTTGCTCACCGCGAATATTTGGGCGCGTGTAAAACCGGCTCTATCAAGCATCTTTCGGGCTTGAACGCTCAAACGGTACAGGTCCCCGCTGTCAAGCTCAATGCCTATTGGGGTAATGCCCTCTTTTTCAAGCTCTTTGGCAACAGCGATGAAATTTTTAATGCCTTGAATTGAATCATAGGTGTCAATCAGCACAAAGCCGCGGCCCCGCATGTGCTTGAGATACGCTCGGAACGCGTCCCGCTCATTTTCAAACGCTTTAATGAGGTAATGGTAGGTGCTGGCGCTGAATACATGCGTTTTATTCTTAAAGTGGTACGCGGAAAGGGCGTTTGAAACACCCAGTATTTCATTGATGCGGGATGATTTCATGGCCGCGTCAGTCCCGTAGCTCCGGTTGTACCCGATGATAACACGCTTCCCGCTGGCGGCGGCAACGAGGCGCGAAATCTTTGACGCGAGTATGGTCTGCAGATACACGGCATTAATCACATACATCTCAACAAACTGCGCTTCAATAATGGGCGCGCTCACGCGTATGATTGGCTCGTCAGGAAAAAAGACCGTACCCTCGGGCATGGCCCACACATCCCCGGTAAACCGGAACGAACGGAAGTAATCCATTTCCCGCTTACCAAACTTGAATGATCTTTTAATCCACGCAAGTTGCGCCGCAGTAAACGTAAGATTGCGGATGTAGTCAACAACATGCTCAAGGCCCGCGAACACGTAGTAATTTCTGGTTCTAGGCATTCCCCGCACGTACAAATCAAACGTTGCGATGCTGTCCTCAATCCCGGCCTCAAAAAAGACTGATGCAATGGTAAAACGCGTGCCGCTCGTGAAAAGCGGCAAATCTTCTCTAGTGATAAAATCATTCACCATACTACCTACAACCTACGCCGATTACGATTTTTTGGCAAATGAAAACAGGGGAACCGACTGGGCTCCCCTGTTGGGTTGCGGACAAAACGCGACCATCCTCTGCGGACGGCTACACCGCCGTGAGGTGGCTGACCGCGAGCTCGGGCGTATGAGCCAAGAGCAGGAGTCCGGCCACGGCTTCTCCGGCTGCCTCGTGCAGCCAACCGAGCGTGCGGTCAAAGTCCGTCTCGTCAGCCGAGAGCAGGATGACCGGCTTATGCGGCGAGCCAGGCATGAGCTTCTCACGCGCCTTTTGGGTGTGCAAAGCCGCGAGGAGTTCCACGCTGGTGCCGCTGCCTCCGGGGAGCGCTATGTATGCATCCCCCATCTCCATGAGCGCCCCGAGGCGCTGCCAGTAGGTGTCCATCACCATGACCTCACTGATGAACATGTTGGGCTCGCTCACGCCCTTGATGACGACACCGATCACGTCGCCGCCAGCCTCGCGCGCGCCCTTGGACACCCAGGACATCACGCCGCCGTACCCGCCGGTGACAACCGTGTGGCCTGCCTGGACCAGGAGCCTGCCGAGCTCTTCGGCCATGGCGCCTACTGCATCCGAGCACGTGCCGCCGCCGAACACCGTGACGTTCATGCTCCACCTCCGCGGAAATGGGTTGTAGGAACTACGCTATTTTTGTTGGGAAAAAGTATTGTACCACAGTCTCATCTTTCTGTCAAGGAGCATACACCCCTTAACCACACAAGCACTCAAACAAACAGCGCACAATCTGGTCTTTCTTTTTCGCGTCAATTTTGCCCGGCACCTCAACACCGAACACACGCTTGACCACTCCCTGACGGATGAGCCAGGTCTCAAGCGGGCCTTGGGGCTTGCCGTCTGCGCCGGTGTGCGGACGGTACCCGTCTATAAACTCAAAGCCGAGGTACTCGTCTTCCGGATCATCAATTCCTGAAAAGAGTTCTACGCCGCAGGAGGAGACCGCATCCTGCATGCGGGAACGTTCACTATCAGAAAATTGACCAGAATCGTACAAATAGAACTGCTCCTGGCTGGGGTCCTCGTGGAACGAGACGCACGTATTCATGCGATGTTGACGAAGCAGCTCCATCACTGCCTGGGCCTCTTCACAATCGGTTCCGTCAATAAACTGGCGGTTGATATCGCGCTCGCGGTAGTTGCTCCGGGAGCGCGATGCAACCGAAGACGGGCTCACCTCTGGAATGTACAAAAAATCCGGCAGCTTGTCTCCGAACGCATCAACCGCCTTGTGCACCGAGCGAATCACCTCATACTCGTCCCCGTGCGCGCCGGAAAGCAACAAAAGCCCGGGGTGGTTGCCTCGGACGTAGTACGGGAGTGACAGTGACTGGTGCCTAAATTCGCGCTTGTCCATTGCTTCCAGTATACTATGACGCGAGAGCCCTGCGCTGCGAGATAAAGTAGTGTTTCATGATTTCTATGAGCCCAATCACCCAGAAGCAGGCAAACAGGATTAAGAACCAGTCCGAAAACGCAAGCGGGACCGTGCGCAAGAACATCTGGAAAAACGGCGCGTATATCCCGATGAGCTGCACCAGAAACCCGCCCGCCACCGCGGCAATGAGCCATGGATTTGCGAACTGCTTGGTTTCGAAAATGGAACGCCGCAAGGAGCGGACCGAGAACACATACAAAAGCGACTCAACCCCGATGGCCGTAAACGCCACGGTGCGCGCCCGGTCCAGGTCCCCGGTGGTTTTCCAGATGAGGTAGAAAAGCCCCAACGTCGCGACTGACGTGATGGCGCTGATGAAAAAGATGAGGAACTTGCGCTCAAAATCAAGAATGGGCTCATCCCGCTCCCGCGGCCGCTCGTCCATGATCTCCGGCTCCTCGGGCTCCAGGGTGAGCGCCAGATCCGGAAACCCGTCCGTCACCAGGTTAATCCACAAAATCTGGGCCGCCAAAATCGGCAGCGGCCAGCCCGCGAACATGCCGAACACAACCACCGCCATTTCCGTAAAGCTGTTCGCGAGCAGGTAGAGGGTAACCTTGCGGATGTTGTCAAAAATGACCCTCCCCTCGCGCACCGCGGCCACGATGGTTGAAAAGTTGTTGTCCAAGAGCACGAGGTCCGCGGTTTCTTTTGCGACGTCCGTGCCCGAACCCAGAGCCACCCCGATGTCGGCGCGAGCGAGCGCTGGGGCGTCGTTCACCCCGTCCCCGGTCATGGCAACCGTCTGTCCGTTCTTCTGCAGCGCGCCGACGATGCGGAGCTTGTCCGAAGGCGTTGCTCGGGAAAACACCTTGACGCGCTTTACGATTCGGCCGAGCGCTGAATCCGAAACGCTCGCGAGCTCGCTGCCGTCAACCACCTCGTCTTCCGCGGGTTTGAATCCGAGTTCACGCGCAATGGCGAGCGCCGTGTGCCGGTTGTCGCCGGTGATGATGATGGTCTGGATTCCCGCCCGCTTGGTTCGCGTAATGGTCTCTTCCGCTTCCGGGCGCAACGGATCTTTGATGCCCCAGAACCCGACGAACACGGCCGCGCGGTTGTAGTCCGGCAGCTCGTCGAACGTGGAGATGCTCGCGGCAACTCCTTTGTACGCGCCGGCGAGCAATCGTAACCCCTCCCCGGAAAGCTTTTCGTAGCGCGCAAAGAGCTCCTTGCGCTTTTTGGGAGAGAGCTTCTTGACCGCGCGGCCGGATTGGTAGCCCTCGCACATGGTGAGGATTTTTTCGGGCGCGCCTTTGAGGTACACCACGTGCTGACGAGCGGTCCACGCGTTCAGGGTTGCCATGAACTTCTTGCTGGAGTCAAACGGCACCTCATCAAACCGGGAGCGGGGTTCGTGCAGATCCGCCTCGGTAAAATCTCCGTCAATGGCGGAACGCAGGATTGCCTGCTCCGTGGGGCTGCCCACCACGATTTGCTCGCGCAGCTCCTCTTCTTCAGTCGCCTTCTTGGCTTCAGCCGACGCAACCACCGCGTTGTTGCAGTACACCGCAATCTGGTTCAACCGTTTGAGCTCAAAAGCGGCGTGCGCGAGCTGCCTTGCGTCAGCCATTTTTTTGCCGCCCAAGCCGTCGTGGTTCTCGGTCTCAATGTGCTCCACGCGCATCTCGCCCACGGTGACCGTGCCGGTTTTGTCCGCGCAAATCACGTTGGTTGAGCCCAGTGTTTCCGCGGCAACCAACTTGCGCACCAGGGAGCCTTTCTTGAGGATGCGCTGCATGCCGATGGCCAAAATCACGGTTACCTCAACCACGAGCCCCTCGGGAATGGCGGCAACGGACACGGCAACCGCAATCACGAACATTTCCGTAAAGCTGTACTCATACGCGAGTCCCGCGCCCAAAAGCAACGCCGCGAGCAAAAGCACCAAAAGCCCGATCCTGCGGCTGAACGAATCCAGGCGCTCCTGCAACGGGGTGCGCACCTCGCGGGTCTCTCTGACCGCGGAGGCGATTTTGCCGATTTCGGTTTTCAGGCCAGTCGCGGTCACCACGAAACGTCCGTGGCCTTCGGTGACCACGGTTCCGGAAAACATCATGTTGTGCTCCTCCGCGAGCACGCGTTCTCCGTCCAGGGCGCGGGTAACCTTTCCCACGGCCTCGCTCTCTCCGGTGAGCGCGGCTTCGCTGACCTTAAGATGCTCGGCTACGATGAGCCTGCCGTCGGCCGTCACCTTGTCCCCGGCCGAGAGCACCACCACGTCCCCGGGGACGAGCTCGCCGGAGGGAATCTTGCGCCCTTGGTTGTCGCGGATGACCCACACCTCGTGGGTGACGATTTTCTTGAGGCTTGCCAACGCGCGCTGCGCCTTGAACTCCTGGAAAAATCCGACAATCACGTTCACCGCGACTGCCGCGAAAATCACGTACGAATCAACGCGATCACCGATGGTGAGGCTGATGGCTGCCGCAATGAGCAGGATGTAGGTGAACGTGCTCCGGAACTGCCGGATGAAAAGCACGAGGAGCGAGACGGGCGGCTCGTGGGGCAAAACATTCGGTCCGTGCTTCTCCCTGCGCTCGGAGATCTGGTTCTGGGAAAGCCCGCGCGCGCCGGATACCCCGAGCTTCTCCAAAACTTTTTCTACGCCAAGGTGGTACCACTCCCGGGTGTGGTGGGGCGGTGCAACCACTTTTACGTCCTCAATTTTTTTGATTTGCTTTTCCGGCATGCGCAACGCGGACATGAAAGGTGAAATTTTGTATGACCCGACGTGGTGCGCCGTGAGGGAGTCGAACCCCCGACCGTCTCCTTAAAAGGGAGCTGCTCTACCAGCTGAGCTAACGGCGCTCGTCAGAATCGGGCTTCAGGTTTCGCGTGCTGCTTCCGCAGCTCGCTCCACCTTTCGCTCGCTTCTTCCTCTCAATTTTGCGCTTAACTTTCGCGGAGTTTATCCCGAGTACTCTCGGGGCTCAAGCCCAAGCGCAAAATTGTAATTTGAGACGTAATCACGATACCAGATAAATACGACTTTGGCAAGCTGGTTTGATTGATTTATCTAGGTATTTTAGGTAGGATGACTGTGCCGAAAAAAAGGCCAAAATAGCTGCGGCGGAGGGACCGCGCAGGCTGTTTTGGTTCATTGACAACTTAGTTTCCCCCTCACTCGCCCGTTTTGAAGGAGCAGTTGCAATGGCACACGACGTATACGAGTACCCACTGCTCAGCCGGTACGCTTCATACCGGATGCAGAACCTCCATTCTCCGGATGTCAAGTTCAGAACCTGGCGAGAGCTCTGGATGGAACTCGCCCGCTGCGAGAAAGAACTTGGCGTGCTGGTGAAGGGTATTCCCATCAGCGATGAAGCCATCATGCAGATGGGAGAACATCTGGGCATGACCGAAGAGGACTACCGCGTGGTAGCCGAGATAGAGGCAGGTAACCTCCACGACGTCCAGGCCCACATCCTCCGATTCGGCCAACTCTGCCCGGCGGCCGCTGGCATCATTCACCACGGCGGCACAAGTTGCTTCGTCACAGACAACACTGACCTCATGGTCATGCGGGAGTCGCTCGGGCTCATCACCGAGCAGCTGGCGCGGGCCATCCACCGCGTCCGCAACTTCGCATGGGAGTGGCGTCACCAACCAGCGCTCGGCTACACGCACCTACAGACAGCCCAGCCAGTGACGGTTGGTAAACGAGCGGCCATGTGGCTGTGGGACCTGTGCGAGGACTTCAAGGCGGTCCAGAGAATGCGCGGAGAACTCCTCTTCCGGGGAGCCAAGGGCACGACCGGCACGCAGGACACCTTCTTGGAGATCTTTGAGGGCGATCAGGAGAGAGTGAAAACCCTTGACCAGATGCTGGCCACAGCTTTCGGTTTCAGTCGCTCCTATCCGGTCACAGGCCAGACCTATTCGCGCAAGGTTGATCAGCAGGTTCTGGAGGTACTCTCCGGCATCGGCTCCAGCCTCCACAAGATCTTCACCGACCTGCGCCTGCTGCAAGCATTCAAGGAGATTGAGGAACCTTTCGGCGAAGGCCAGGTGGGTTCCACGAACATGCCGTACAAGCGTAACCCCAGAACTACTGAACGCGGTTGCGCTCTCTCTAGACAGACCATCGCCGAGCTGATGGCCGCCTACTTCACCCACATGAACCAGTGGCTGGAGCGCACTCTGGATGACAGCGCCGGGAAACGTATCTACGTTCCGGCGTCCTTCCTCTGCGCCGATGCAGCGTTGAACATCATCCAATTCCTGTTCGAGGGACTGGTTGTGTACCCAGCCATGATCAACCGGCACCTGCGTGAAGAGCTCCCGTTCATGGTCACCGGCAAGATCATCGTCGCCATGGTGAGGACCGCGGGCGCCAACCGCCAAGAGTGCCACGAGCGCCTGCGAGTGCTGTCCCAGCAAGCCAGCGACAACGTCAAGCAGCGCGGCCTGGACAATGACCTCATCACTCGGATCCAGGCTGACAGCTTCTTCGCCCCTATCCGCGGCATGCTCGACGAGATCATGGACCCGAGCAAGCTCATCGGACGCTCTCCGGAAATTGTCGAGGAATTCATCACCGAGGAAGTGGACCCCCTACTCGCGCCCTTTGTTGGCGCTGAATTCATGAAAGAGAGAGCAGAAATTCACGTCTAATCCCGCACCCCACCAGAGGAGAAACTGCGCCATGATCTCAAGAGCAGTCATCAGCGCCTGCCTCGGAACCTGCCTGGAGGAGGCCCGCTTCCCGCAGTGGGAAGCATTCTACACGCGGGGCAAAGTCCGGGACCGGTACCGGATACCTGCAGGCGACGGCCATCCGCCGCGGCTCGTGCTCATCACCACGGACCGCGTGAGCGCCTTTGACCGCGGGCTGGGAACCATCCCGCTCAAGGGTCAGGTCCTGAACAGGATCGCGGCCCACATGCTTGACCAGACCGTGGACATCTGCCCCAATCACCTCATCACCACTCCGCACCCCAACGTCTGGATTGTGGAAGAGCTGGACATGTTCCTGGTGGAAATCGTGGTGCGCGCCTACCTCACTGGCAGCACGAACACGTCCGTACTTCCGCGGTATATGCGCGGCGAACGCCTGATGTACGGCTACCACTGGCCCAGGAACCTCACACCGCACCAGAACATCGTGGACGTGTTCGGCCGGCCCATCATCACACCCACCACCAAGACTGAAGTGCACGACCGGCCGCTCACCATCAGCGGCGTGGTGGAATCCGGCCTAGTTGATGAGGAAACCTGGGTGCGGATGATGGATATCGCGCTGGACTTGTTCGCATGCGGCCAAATTCTCGCCGCCAAGCAAGGCCTGATCCTCGTGGACACCAAATACGAGATGGGTCGCAACCAGTCCGGGCAGATCACGCTTGGGGACGAGGTTCACACTCCGGACTCGTCGCGCTACTGGATCGCCGCGACCTATGAAGAACGGCTCGCCGAAGGTAAGGCGCCGGACAGCCTGGACAAGGAATTCCTGCGCCTCTGGCTTAAAGAGCGCGGCATCACCGGAGACACTCCGGTCATCCCGCCGTTGGACTACGACATCCGCGTGGACGTGGCCGAGCGCTACATCCAGCTCTGCGAGCGCGTCACCGGCCAGACGTTCAAGCCGCAGAATGCGGACGCGGCGGTTCTGGCCGACATCGAGGAAGCAATCGCACCATTCATGTTTTGACACCGCCAGGCACCATGCCTGGCCCATACCCGCGAGGGCGGAGCCTGATACAGGTTTCCGCCCTCTTTTTCTTTGTGGTACAATGTAACTCCATGAACTTCACCATCCAAAACCCATCCACTCATTCCCGGAACCTCCTGCGCCGCGCAGGCTATGCGTTGCACGCAAACCGCGAGGGCAAGGCGAGTTATGTCAAACGAATCCATGGTGATGAGTACCCCCGCTTTCATTTGTACGTGAATGACGAGAAACCGGGCGTAGCGATTGAGCTCTCCTTGCATTTGGACGAAAAAAAACCATCCTACAAAGGGCACACCGCGCATTCAGGCGAATACGAAGGGTCGCTCATTGAGCAGGAACGGAACAGGATTCTTGGGACGATTTGATTCAGGGGCCGCACGTGCGACTCCGATACCAGTGTGTATTCACTGTGCACAGGCCGTGAATTCCCTCACTCCGATAAAATCGGTACAATACACGTATGGCAGAATCATCCTACGCTCAAACTACGGAGGAAAGGCTTAGCCAACAAGCCATCGGGAAACTTCCTCCGCAGAACATTGAAGCCGAACAGTCCGTGCTCGGCTGCATGCTCTTGGACCAGGACGCCGTCCTTAGCATTGGCGATGTGCTTTCGCCCGAAGATTTTTACAAAGAAACGCATCGCGTGATTTTCCAATCCATGCTCGCGCTGTTCGAGCGGCGCGAACCCATTGACCTGCTCTCGCTCACCAACATCTTAAACGAGCGCAAGCAGCTTGGGCTCGTGGGCGGCAGGGAGTACCTGATGGATTTGACCGCGAGCGTGCCGAGCGCCGCGAACGTGGCGCACTACGCAACCATTGTGCGCAAGAAATCAACCCTGCGCAACCTCCTGTACGCCTCGCACCAGATCACACAGCTCGGGTACGACGAGTCGGATGACGTGGACGCGCTCTTGGACCGGGCCGAGCAGAAGCTGTTTGCGATCTCCCAACGCTCCTTGCGCCAAAACTTCATCAGCATCAAATCCGTGCTGCACGAGACGTTTGAGCGCATCGAAAAACTCCACCAGGGCGACGGCAAGCTGCGCGGCATTTCCACCGGATTTTTTGATCTTGATGACAAGCTCTCCGGATTGCAGGCTTCTGATCTGATTGTGGTTGCGGCTCGGCCTTCGGTGGGCAAAACCTCGCTCGCCCTGGATTTTGCGCGCCACCTCGCGGTCAGCGAAAAAAAGAGCGTGGGCATCTTCAGCCTGGAGATGTCGAAAGAGCAGCTCGTGGACCGCTTGCTGTGCTCACAGGCTGGGGTGGAGCTCTGGCGCATGCGCACCGGCAAGCTCTCGCAGTCCCCCCAGCACGACGACTTCCCCCGCATCGGGCACGCCATGGGAGAGCTCTCCGAGGCGAACATTTTCATTGACGACGCCGCGAACGTCAACATCATGGAAATCCGCACCAAAGCGCGCAGGCTCGCGGCCGAGCACGGCGTTGACTGCATCATCGTTGACTACCTCCAGCTGATGGAGGGGCGCTCAAACAAGAACGGCGACAACCGCGTGCAGGAGGTGGCGGAAATCACGCGCGCCTTAAAGTCAATCGCCCGCGAACTCAACATCCCGGTGGTCGCGATCTCCCAGCTCTCGCGCGCCGTGGAGCAGCAGCAGGGGCCGGCCATCCCGAAGCTTGCACACCTGCGCGAATCGGGCACCATCGAGCAGGACGCGGACGTGGTGCTCTTCATCTACCGCAAGGCTGCGGACCGTAAGTACCGCCTCGATGAGCTCTCACCCGAAGACCGCAACCTTGCCGAAATCCACATCGCCAAGCACCGAAACGGCCCCACGGGTGCGGTCAGGCTCTTTTTCAACGAAAAGCTGGTTTCGTTCCAGAACCTCACCAAGCAAGCGCAGCGTACCGCAGGCATCACCCCCCCTCCTCCCGCGGTACGCGACATGCCGCCCGATGAAGTTGACATACCTGATTTCTAGCCGTACCATAAAACCGTATGTTCAACAAACTCAAACAGTTCAAAGAGCTTCGCTCCCAGGCGAAAACGCTGCAGAATGCGCTCAAGGAGGAACGGGTTACGGTCGAAAAGGGCGGGGTTACCATTACCATGGACGGCAACCAAGAAATCGCGGCGGTTTCGGTGAATCCGGATTTGCTCTCTCTGGAAAAAAAGCATCAGCTTGAGAACGCCATCAAAGAAGCGAACACCGCGGCCATTGAAAAAACCAAGCGCATCATGGCCAAAAAGATGCAGTCAATGGGAGGGCTGGAGAGGTTGGGGTTACAATGACAAATGTCAAAATCTGAAGTGCAAACACTTGACCTTGATTTGACATTTGGATTTTGAAATTTGGCATTATGGGTTCCCTCCCCCCATCAATCCAGAACCTGGTGGACCATTTCACGACCCTGCCGGGCATCGGGCCCAAGACCGCTGAAAAGCTGGTGTTTTTTTTATTGCGGGCGTCCGCGAAAGAGCTGCGTGATTTCGGAGATGCGCTCGCGCGCCTTGCGGACAACGTTACCCTCTGCCGGGAATGCCAGAACGTTACGGACGCCGAACGCTGCTCCATCTGCACGAATCCCCGGCGGGACCGGGGAACCGTCTGCGTAGTCGCCGACCCCCTGGACCTGATCGCCCTGGAAGAGACGCACCGCTTCCGGGGCGTCTACCACGTGCTCGGGCACAACCTCAATCCCCTGGAGGGCGTCACCCCGAACGACATCCGCATCAAAGAGCTCGTCGGCCGCATAGAAAAAGCGGATCCGCCCATCAGGGAGGTGATCCTCGGGCTGGACGCGAACAACGAAGGCGAAACAACCTCCATGTACCTGGCCCGGGTGCTGCAGCAGTACCCCGTTGTGGTCACGCGCATCGGCAAGGGCTTGCCGCAAGGGTCTGACATGGAGTATGCTGACTCCGTAACCTTAACCAATGCCCTGGAAGGCAGGCGCGAAATCTAAAAACGAAAAGCAGCCGCTCCTATGAGCGACTGCTTCTTTTTATCTAGGCAATAATTTCATCAATCCGAACGGCCGTGAACGGCTGGCGGTGGCCGTACTTCTTGCGGTAGCGGACTTTGCGTTTGTATTTGATGACGTCAATCTTCTTGGCTCGTCCTTGCGCAAGGACGGCGGCCGCGACCGTGGCGCCCGCGATGACCGGAGCGCCGATTTTTACGTTTTCGCCCGCCTCATCGGCAACCAAGAGCACGTCATTGAAGTCAACTTTGCCTGTTCCGGCTTCCGCATCAAGCTTCTCGACTTTGATGGTGTCGCCAAGTCTAACCTTGTACTGCTTTCCGCCTGTTCTAATCACTGCAATCATAATTGGTAATAGTACACTCAATTGACGGACGTGTCAAGCATTGCTGAATCTCCTATTCTGATGCCATGCGCAGCGACCCAGCCGCTATTAACCTCAAGCGCCATATCAGCGGGCGCGTTCGATTGGAAGCGGACGGTTGAGCCGTCCTCGGACGCATACGGAATGTTCTCCTGCATGCCCACCACCGCCCCGTCCGCAATCCAGAGCACGTCCAACGGGAAGCGCATGCCTTTCATCCAAAAGCTCCGCGGCGCTTTTTCCGGAAACACGAACAGCATGCCGCGGTCCTGCGGGAGCGAGTCGCGCACGGAAAGTCCTTGAGCCTGGCTCGCGCGCGTATCGGCAACTTCAACCGTCAATCGGCTGCCGCGTATGGTCACGTATGCAACCTCCGGCTCCATAAGGTCCATGATTACTTGTGCTGCCATCACGGACGCAAAAAGAATTACAAACCCGATGATGGGGATCGCAATGATTTTGAGCGATTGGTGGACCATAGTGCTAAGAGTACCGTAACGAGTGCCAAAATGACCAAAGAGTATATTTTCCCTTGGGTCTGCAAAAACAGCGACGCAACCCCGAAGAGCGCGGCGAAGCCCCACAAGAGCAAAACGCTCTGCCGGTGCGAGAGCCCGGCCGTGAGCAGCCTGAAGTGCAGGTGCTTGCTGTCCCCGATTGCCGGGGATTTTTTCTCCAAGAACACGCGGCGTATGATGACCCATGCCACGTCAAGGATGGGCACGCCCATTACCAAGAGCGCAGTGGCAACTTTTCCGCCCGAGATGATTGCCAAAACCCCCAGCATGAACCCCAGCCACACGCTGCCGCCTTCCCCCAAGAATATCTTGGCCGGGTGCGCGTTCCAGAACAGAAATCCAACCGTTGCACCGGAGAGCGCAATCGCAAGCATCGCAACGTCCGGCTGAAAGGTTTTATCCGAGAGCGAGAGCGCGAACAGGATGAACGCGCCAATGGTGGTGATGCCCGAAACCAACCCGTCGAGCCCGTCCAAGAGCTTGGTGGTGAACATCATGCCCAAGAGCCAGATGACCGTAAACACGTCGGATAAGAGCACGAACCTGACGGTCCTGCCCCCAACCGCGAACAGCTCCCACTGCACCGCATCCAAATGCCAGAGCCCGGGCCCGAGCGGGTTCGACACGAACGCGATTCCCATGCCGGAACCGATGACTACCAGGGTCGCGGCAACGGGCGCAATCAGCTGGTAGCGGGCGCGGAGCCGGTAGCGATCATCAACCCATCCTCCAACCATCAAGACCACGCCCGCCGCGAACAGACCCCCGAGGAACTGCACGCTCACGTACCGCGCCGGCAGAAAATCCGTAAGCAGGACGACTCCGATCACCGCCCAGAACGACAGAAAAATAGCCAGTCCGCCGAGCAACGGCGTTGGCAGAACGTGGATCTTGCGCGGCTCCGTGGGCCGGTCAACGACGCGAAAGGCGACCGCGGCGGACCTCACCGCGATGGTCGCAAGAAAGGCCAGTGCTGCGGCGGCAAAAAAAACGGCGGCGTACAGCATAGCGTCATCCGGGGTGCGCCTCAAGGTACGTAGCGAGTATCACGGCAGCCGCCTGGGCGTGGTCGCGTTCCCGTCTGTCGCCGCTTGCGGTGGTGGAAAACCGCTCATCCTGCCTGGTGAGGGGCAGAGAGAGCGTTTTGAGCTTCTCAATGAATCCGTCAACCATCCTCGTCGCCTCCCCTCTTTCCCCGCTCATCGTGAGCGGGTAGCCGACCACGATGTGCTGGATACCCTCGGCGAGGATGATCCGCTCCAGCTCCTCGATGACGTCCGGCGCGTTGAGGACGATCCGAAACGGGATGGAAACGCGTGTTCCATCCGCGGCTTTGGCGAGCCCGATTCTTGATTCTCCGTAGTCAATGCCGAGGTAGTTCATGTTGGTTATCACTGCTATTGCGTCAGTATTCTCGGTCCGTTCTTGGTAACCGCAACCGTGTGCTCAAAGTGCGCCGCGCGCGTTCCGTCCGCCGTCACCACGCCCCAGCCGTCCGGAGCTGTCTTGACGTCGTGCGCTCCGATGGCAATCATGGGCTCAATGGCGAACACCGCTCCCTCGGGAATCTCCTCGCCCTCCCCCTCCTCCCCGTAGTTCGGAACCCGCGGCTCTTCGTGCACGCCGTACCCCACCGCGTGCCCGGTGAGCTTTCGGATGACGCCGTACCCCAACGGTTCAGCGTATGATTGCACCGCGTGCCCGATGTCCCCGATGCGGTTGCCGACTCGGGCCTGCGCAATGCCCCGTTCCAGGCACTCGCGCGTTACGACGAGCAGGCGCTCGTCTTCTTCGGAAACGTCTCCCACGGGCACGGTCACGGCGTGGTCCGTGTAGAAACCTTTGTACTCCATCCCGAGGTCCAAGCCAATCAAATCGCCTTCTTTGAACACGAGCTCCTCGCTCGGGATGCCGTGCACCAGCATGTCGTTCGGGGAAATGCACAGCGCGTTCGGAAACTCCTCGCCGGCCTTGCCGAACCCCTTGAACGACGGCGTGCCACCCGCCGTACGGATTTCCGCTTCCGCGTACGCGTCCAAGCGGGCGGCTGTTGCGCCCGGGACGCACCTGGCCACCAGGTCTTTCATGATGCGGGCGAGGATGTGCCCGCCCTCCGCAAGAATCTCAATCTCTCGGGGAGTTTTTGGCTTCATGAAAAAATCTCCCACACCGCCTTCTCAACGTCGGGAATGGACGGTGTGCCGTCAATGCGGTGTAGAACGCCTTGCGCTTCGTACCGATCTAGGAGTGGTGCCGTGTCCCGGCGGTAAATATCCAGCCGCTCTTGAATTGCCGCCGGGGTATCATCCTCTCGCTGGACCAATTTCGTGCCGCAATCATCGCACGATTCGTCGTGCGCCGGAGGCTGGGAAATCAAATTATATATCCTTTTATCGTTGGGGCATACGCGCCGCGCGCTCAAACGTTTGATTGATTCTTCGTTTGGAATATCAAAAAAAAGCACGTGAGTCGGCATTACTTCCTTGGGAAATCCAAGCGCCTGTTCCGCGTTGCGGGGAAAACTATCAATTGCCGCGCCACCGGTTTGAGACACGGCATCCCTGATTTTTTTACTCATCAATGCAATCACAGCTGGCGCCGGAACTAGTTTGCCTGCATTAAGAAACGAACCAATGTGCATGCCCTCATCGCTGCCGGTTGCGGCCTCGTCGCGCAAAAGCTGCCCCGTCTCCAAATACGGTATAGCAAGTTTTACGGCCAACCGCTTGCCCTGGGTTCCTTTGCCTGAACCTTGCGGTCCGAGCAGGATGATGACTGGTTTGTTTTCTTGCATGACTAAAACCGCTCGTAATCACGCATGATAAGTTGGGAATTGATTTGCTTGACTGTCTCAATGACCACGGACACCACGATCAAGAGCGACGTGCCGCCGATGACCAGGTTCGCGCCCGTGAAGTTCTGCAGGATGATGGGGAGGATCGCAATCACGCCCAAAAAGAGCGCGCCGGCCAACAGGATGCGGTTTGAAACCGTGGCGAGGTAGTGGCTGGTTTCGGCCCCGGGCCTCGTGCCCGGAATGAACCCGCCCTGGCGCTGGAGGTTTTCGGCAATCTGATCCGGCTTGAAGATGACTGCCGTGTAAAAGTAGGTGAAGGCGAACACCAGTAAGAAGTACACCACCGCGTACACGATACCGTTCGGGTTAAAGAGCTCTATGACCACGTTCGCGGCCTGCCGGAGGAACGGCAGGGTTGACTCCGTGAAAAACTGCGCGAGGAGCGGAGGAAAGAGCACGATTGAAATCGCAAAAATGATGGGGATCACGCCGGCTTGGTTCACGCGCAATGGGAGGTGGCTGTGCACGCCGCCCCCCGGAGCGCCTCCCCGGGCGAACTTGGCGTACGTAACCGGAATGTTCCGCTGGCCCTCGGTGATGAACACCACCCCCGCAACCGTCACCAGGGCGATGATGGTAAACAGGATGACGTTGATGAGCTGGGACTGGTCGTAGGTCGAGAACACGCGCAGGAGCGCGGTGGGCAGCCCGGCCACAATGCCCGCAAAAATCAGGAGCGAGATGCCGTTGCCCACCCTCCGCTCGCTGATGAGCTCCCCGAGCCACATCAGGAATATGGTTCCAGCGCTCACCACGAGCATGGCCATGGCAATCGAAAACGGATCCATGGACCCCAAGAGCGAGGCCCCGCCCGCGCTCCCCGCGCGCTGCAGGAACACGATCGTGCCGTATGCCTGGATGAACGCGAGTGGAACCGTCGCGAGCCTGGTCCACTGGTTGATTCTCTGCCTGCCCTGCTCGCTCTCTTTCTGCATCTCCTCAAGCTGCGGCACGATCATGCCCAAAAGTTGAAAGATGATGGATGAGGTGATGTACGGCCCCACGCCGAGCATCACGACGGAAAAGTTCTCAAGCCCGCCGCCGGTGAGAATGTTCAGCAAGCCCAGAATCTGATTGGAATTGAAAAAGGTCTGCAAGCCGGACACGTCGACTCCGGGAACGGGCACGTGCGCGAGCGCGCGGAACACCACGAAAATGAAGAGCACGAACAGGATATCGTTCCTGATATCCCGCGTGGTCAGCAGTTGTTTAATCTTTTGCGCTATCATGGGCCTCTCCTACCTCGCACGTGCCGCCCGCCCGCTCGATCGCGGCTCTGGCGGAACGGGAAACGTACGGCACGCGCACGGTGAGCTTCTTTTCCAGTGTACCATTTCCGAGCACCTTGACGCCACCCGGCGCGCGCCCGACGAGCCCGCGACTTGCGAGCGATTTGGGAGTGACGGTGTCGCCGTCCGCGAAGTGCTCGTTGAGCGCGGCGAGGTTCACCGTTGCGACGTGCGGCGAGGCGCGCTTAAATCCGCGCAGCTTGGGCGTGCGGATCAAGAGCTGCTTGAATGCGCTCCGGCGCGCGATGCCGCGCGTTCCTCCGCTGCGCGCGGTCTGGCCTTTCAAACCGCGCGTGGAGTACGTCCCCTTGCCCGATCCCGTTCCCCTGCCGACGCGCTTCTTGCGCCGTTTCTGCGACGGCGGGCGCTGTAGCTGGCTCTGTGAGTGCTCCATACGCTACTCCTCTCCCCCTTCTTCCTGGCGAGAGGACCCTTCCCGGCGAGCCGCGAGCTTTGGCTCGGGTGAGTGCTCCGGCTCCTCTTTTGCGGCGCCTTTCGCGTTTCTCGGCTTGCGCAGTCGCTGGAGCGCTTCAATGAGGGTCTTTGCGTTGTTCACCTTGTTGCTCGTGCCCAGCATCTTCGCGACCACGTCGCGCACGCCCGCGAGCTCCAAAATCTGGCGCACCACGCTGCCCGCAATCACCCCGGTGCCGACCGGCGCTGGTTTGAGAAAAAGCCGGGCGCTGTGGTTGCGGATGCGAAGCTGGTGCGGGATGGTTCCCGATTCGGTGGTAAGGACGGAAATCAAATGCTTCTTTGCGTCGTTCGTGGCCTTGCTGATGGCGAGCTGAACGTCCGCACCCTTGGCGATGCCGATGCCCACCCTGCCCTTCTTGTCGCCAATGGCAACGCAGGCCCGAAACCGCATGCGCTTGCCGCCGGCCATCACGCGCGTCACGCGCGACAAATCCAAGATGACCTGGTCAAACTCCTCCGCGCCCGGTGAGCCGGACCGGCTCCCGCCCCCCCTCCTCCGTTCCCGGCTGCGTTGTGGTCTCGCTGTTGCCATACCTGAAAAATGGTTACACGGCTACTCCGGCCGCGCGCACTCCCTCCGCGAACGCGCGTACGCGGCCGTGGTACCGCTTTGGACCGCGGTCAAACACGACACGGGCAATTCCGCGGCGAACCGCCTGTTTTCCGAGCAGCTCGCCGAGCGCGCGGGCGCGCTCGGTCTTGTTTCCGCTCAATCCCGTATCCCGTCCCGAAACGAGGGTTACCCCTTTCGCGTCGTTGATAAACTGCGCGAACGCGCCGCGAGCGCTCACAAAAAGCGAGAGTCGGACGGCCGCGCGGCGTCCCACGATGGCGCGGCGGACCCGCGCGGCGCGCCGCTTGGCATGCACCTGTTTCTGGTATTTCTTCATACGGTTACTCCACGCCTTTCACGACCTTACCAACCTTCCGACGAATGACCTCGCCGGTGTACCTGATGCCCTTCCCTTTGTAGGGCTCTGGCTTTCGAACGTTCCTGATTCTGGCCGCAGTCTCGCCCAAAAGCTCCCGATCAATGCCGCGCACCGTGATGACGTTCCCTTCCACTGAACCGGCAATGCCTTCGGGGAGACGAAATTCAATCGGGTGCGAGTAGCCAACGTTCAAAACCAGCGTGTTCCCGGTAAGCTGCACCTTGTACCCCACGCCGTTCACCTCGAGCTTCTTTTCGAAACCTTCGGTTACGCCGCGCACCGCGTTCGCCGCGAGGCTCCGCGCCAACCCCCAGAACGCGGCCTGCCGGCCATCCGAGGGGTCGGGAACCGAAACGTGCAGTGCGCGATCGCGCTCAGTAACCCTCGCTTTCGGCGGGAGCGAAACCGAGAGCGCGCCTCTGGGGCCCGCAACCGAAAGCGAGCGCGCTTCAACGGAGACGGTGACGCCTTCGGGCAACGGGATGGGTTGTTTTCCGATTCTGGACATAACGCTCAATTTAGTACACGGTACACACCACTTCTCCCCCGAGGCCCGCTTTCTTGGCCTGGCGGTTCGTCAAGAGCCCCGCCGGCGTTGAAATGACGGCAATGCCGTACCCGTCAAGCACCACCGGGAGCTTGTCTGCGGTTCTGTACACACGCCGGCCGGGTTTACTCACGCGGGAGAGGTGCTCGATGGCTGCTTTGCCGTCGCGCGAGTACGCAAGCTCTACCACAATGACGGGCGCGCCGTTCTTGGTGGCCTCGGAAACCGCTCCAACGTACCGCTCCTTTGAAAGGAGGTTCGCGAGCGTAAGCTTCAGCTTTGAAAACGGAATCTCAACCGTCGCGTGCTTGGAAGCCGCCGCGTTCCGAATCCGGGTGAGCATGTCTGCGATTGGGTCAGTCATCATACGGTTATGGGGTCCCTCAAAATGCTACAAAAATTGGGGGTACGTCCTTACCAGCTGGATTTTCGCACCCCCGGGATTTCTCCCTTTCGTGCGAGCTCCCGAAAACAAATCCTGCACAGGTCAAAATCCCTCATGTACCCGCGGTTCCTGCCGCACTTCCAGCACCGACGAATGCGGCGGGTGGAAAACTTGGGGGTGCGGTTCGCTTTCACTATTAATGCGGTTCGAGCCATACGATTACTTTTTGAATGGGAATCCGAGCGCGGTGAGGAGCGTCAGCGCGTCGCGGTCGGACGGAGCGCTGGTCGCGATCGTCACTTCGAGCCCGTGCAGCTGCGATACGTCGTCGCCGGCAACCTCCGGGAACGCGTTATGCTCGCCAAAGCCAACCGTGTAGTTGCCGCGGCCGTCGAACCCCTTTGCGGAAAGCCCGCTGAAATCGCGCGTGCGGGGGAACGTGACGTTGATGAGCCTATCCAGAAAGTCGTACGCGCGCGTTCCGCGCAGCGTCACCTTTGCGCCGAGGATTTGGCCCTGACGGATTTTAAAATTGGAAATGGAGAGCCGCGCTCTCGTGGGGACAGCTCGCTGGCCGCTAATCTTGGCGAGGGTAGAGAGCACCTTTTCCTCGCCAACTCCTCCACCGCGCGGAACGCGCGCGTTCAGCACCACCTTTTCGATCCGAGGAGTCGCATGAACGTTTTGAACCCCAAAGAGCGACTCCCGCTTGGGCACGACATCCTCCCGGTACCTTGCTGCTATCGGTTTGGGCATAGTTAGATCGCCGCCTTGCATTTCTTGCACACGCGCGTTTTGGCGCCTGACTCCTGCGACCGGCGCGCGCCCACGCGCGTTCCCTTGCCGCACTGCGGGCACACGAGCATCACGTTCGAGAGGTGGATGGGCGACGGGAACTCAATCTTCTGGCCAGCCGCCCCCCGCTTGTTGGAACGCAGGTGCTTGGTGAGCACGTTGACGCCGAGAACCGAAACGCGGTTCAGTGTGGGGAGCGTCTGCAGGACTTTTCCCCGCTTCCCCTTATCCTTCCCCGCAATCACGGTGATGGTATCGCCTTTCTTGATGCGCATACTACAGCACTTCCGGTGCCAGCGAGATAATTTTGGTAAACCCCTTCTGCCGGAGCTCCCGCGCCACGGGCCCGAAGATGCGCGTGCCGCGCGGATCCTTTGACTTCTTGTCCGCGAGGAGCACTGCCGCGTTTTCATCGAACCGGAGGTACGAGCCGTCGGCTCGGCGCAACTCTTTCTTCTGCCGGACCAACACGCCAACCACCACGTCGCCCTTTTTTACCATCGAGTGGGGCTGCGCTTCTTTGACCACCAAGGTCATCACATCCCCGATCCGCGCGTACCGCTTGCGGTTGCCGCCGAGCACGGTAACGCACCGCAGCTTTTTCGCGCCCGTGTTGTCCGCTGAATTTACCATGGCCATGAAGGGTACCATACGCTACGCTCCCGCTCGCTCCTTGCTGATCACGCGCCACCGCTTTGTTTTCGACATCGGGCGCGTCTCTTCGATAACCACACGATCCCCCACCGCAAGGTCGCCGGCTCGGTGGTCGCACGCGTACCGCTTGCTCACCGTGTAGCGCTTGTGGTAACGGGGATGAATCGTAACCCGGTCAACGCGAACCACCACCGTATGCCGCATGGCACAGCGTACCACGGTTCCTGAAAATCGACGCTTGCTTCTGTTCGGAGTACCTTCTTGTGGCATAGGTTATACGTGGTCTTGCGCGTCTTTTGACGCAACAGACGAACCGTTAGTATGCCGCAATTGGTGCATCCGTGTCAAGATGCGGCATACCTCTTTTCTCGCCTTTCTGATCTCGTGCACCTGCTTGAGCGCTCCGGAGTGCGCCTTAAAGCGCAAATCCAGGAGCCGCGCGCGGGCGGCGGCGAGGTCGTTTGAGAGCGTCTCGAGCGGTTTTGTTCTGATCTCGGGCCACTTCATACCGTCTCTTTCTCTACCTCGATGAACTTCGTACGGAGCGGCAGCTTGTACGCGGCCAGGCGCATGGCTTTCTCCGCAGTGTCGCGGCTGGTGCCGTCCATTTCAAACAGCACGGTGCCGCGCTTCACCTGCGCCACGTAGCGATCAACGCTCCCCTTGCCCGCGCCCATGGGAACCTCCGCGCCCTTCGCGGTCACGGGCTTGTCCGGAAAAATGCGAATCCAAATCTTCCCGCCGCGCTGCACGGAGCGCGTCATGGCGCGCCGGGCAGCCTCGATCTGCCGGCTCGAAACCCAGCTCGAAGTAATGGCGCGCAATCCGTACGTGCCAAAATGCAGCTTGGTCTTGCGGACGGCCGCGCCGCGCAAACGGCCTTTCTGCGCTTTCCGATACTTTACCCGCTTGGGTATGAGCATACTCACGCTGCCTCCGACTTCTTGTCGGTTATTTTCTTAATCTGCTTCAAAATCACGTCCGTGCCGGTTTTGACCTCCCGATCTTCCGGATCGAGCACCTCGCCCTTGTACACCCACACTGAAACGCCGATAGCCCCGTAGGTGGTGTGCGCTTCGGCGAGCGCGTAATCAATGTCCGCGCGCAAGGTGTGCAGCGGGATTGAACCCCAGCTAATGGTTTCGGAACGCGCAATCTCCGCGCCGTTCAGGCGGCCTTTCACCCGGATCTTAACCCCTTTCGCGCCCGCCTTCTTGACGGATTCGAGCGCCTGCTTTGCCGCGCGCCGGAACGGAATTCTGCGCTCAAGGTCCGACGCGATGTTCTGCGCAACCACCGGAGCCGAGAGGCCGCTCTGCCTGACCTCGTGGATGTTGATCTTCACCTTTGTCCCGCCCAAGAGCACGCGCTGTTCAACATCGCGCTTGAGCTGCTCAATGCCCTCGCCCCCCCTCCCGATGACCATGCCCGGCTTTGCGGTGTGGATGTTCACCGCCAACTCGTCGCCCTTTCCGCTCCGCTCAATGTTGATCGCCGCAACCCGCGCGGCGGCGAGCTTCTTTTGCAAAAACTGCCGAATCATCACGTCCTGCTTCAGGCTCACCCGGTACCGGTTGCGCGGCGCAAACCACGCGGACTCCCAATCCTCGATGATGCCCAGGCGATGATTTTTTGGATGAATCTTCTGTCCCATATGATCGTACGTATTCAAAACTACGCGTCCTTCTTTTCCGTTTCCTTTCTCTTCTCTGCGGTCGGTTTATCCTTTGAATGTGTATCCTTTAATTTGTTTGTATCTTGTTTCTTGTGCCTTTTTTCTCGCTTCGCTCCCACCACAATCGTAATGTGGCTCGTGCGCTTGCGAATCTCGGAAGCGCGCCCGAACGCCCGGGGTCGCCACCGCTTGAGCGCCGGACCCTCATCCACGTACGCCCGGGTGATCACCAGGTCATCCACGTTCATCTTGCCGTTCTGCTTCGCGTTCGCCACGGCGCTCTCCAAAACCTTGCGTACGGTAAGCGCCGCGCGCTTCGGCAGCACGGAGAGCTCCTCGCGCGCGTCAGAGACGCGGCGGTTGCGGAGCAAACCGACCACGAGCCGCACCTTGCGGGGCGCAATCCTCTGGAATCGTGCTTGTGCTCTGGCTTCCATAGCTCGTTCAATACGTTACGCCGACGTTGCTGCGGGGATCTGCGGGGCGCTCTTTGCCACGGAGGCTTGCTCCTGCTCGCGAGAGAGGCGCCCGCCGTGCTTGGTAAACTTTCTCGTCGGCGCAAACTCGCCGAGCTTGTGCCCAACCATGTTCTCAACCACCGCGACCGGCACGTGCTGACGCCCGTTGTGCACGCCAAAGGTGTAGCCAACCATCTCCGGGGTGATCGTGCTGCGGCGCGCCCAGGTTTTGATGACAGTCTTTTTGTCAAGTAACGCCCTGACCTTTTTCAGGAGGCGTTCATCGACGTAGGGTCCTTTTTTTGCGCTTCGAGACATAGGGGTACGCTGCGGTTACTTCTTCTTGCGCCGACGGATAATCAGCGTGTCACTCGCCTTGTGCTTTCTGCGGGTTGGAACGCCGCGAGCCGGCTTACCCCACGCGGTCTTCGGGTGCTTCATCCCAATCGGGGATCGCCCCTCTCCCCCGCCGTGCGGGTGGTCAACCGCGTTCATCGCTTTCCCGCGGACCCGCGGCCGCACGCCGCGGTGGCGCATTCTCCCGGCTTTCCCGAGCCGGACGAGGTTCCACTCGGGGTTACCCACCCGGCCAACGGTCGCGAGGCACGCTTCGCTGAACGCGCGCACTTCCCCGCTCGGCATTTTAAGTTGCACCCGGCCCCCTTCGCTCGAGAGCGTGGTTGCGCTCGTTCCGGCGCTGCGAACCACGGTCGCCGCGCGCTCGGGCGCGAGCTCTATGTTGCAAACGGTGATACCGCCCGGAATGTGCTTGAGCGCCATGCGGTTGCCCGGCTTGATTTCCAAACCCCTGGTCCGGCTCGCGGTAACCGTGTCCCCAACCGAGAGCCCGTCAACCGCGAGCGTGTAGGCTTTGGAGCCGTCTTCGTAGGTAAGCAGCGCGATGGCTGCGCTGCGGTTCGGATCGTATTGGATGCCCGCAACCGTCGCCTTCGCATCCAGAATCGGATTGACGAAATCAATCACGCGGTACTTCCGCCGACTTCCGCCGCCCTGGTGGCGCACGGTAATTCTGCCGCTTGCGTTCCTGCCCGCGCGGGCGCGCAAAACGGTAAGCAAGCTCCGCACCCGCCTCTGTTCGCCTGCCTTTTCGTGCCGCAACACGGACGCGCCGCGCCGGCCGGGAGTCGTTGGTTTGTAACGCTTGATGGGCATACCTCGAAAGCGGGTGCGGTGCTACCGCACCCTACACTCCTTCATACACTAAAATGTTGCTCCCCTTGGGAACGCGAACGTACGCTTTCTTCCACGCCGATTTGAATCCCGGAATCCTCCGGAAATAGGTGAAGCGGGGCGAAACGTTCGAAATCCGGACGCCTACGGGTTTGACGCCGTACATCTTCCAGAACGCCTTTTTAATTTCAACCTTGTTCGCGCTCCGCGAAACCACAAACGCGTACGTGTCGTACGTTCCCGCGTGCGCGGTCTTCTCCGAAACGTGCGGCCGCAGGATGATGCCAAACCCGGCTTCCAAGCGCTTCAGCGCGTCCGGCTGCTTTGGAGAACGCGTCCCGGACGCGGCGGGGGCGGAGAGCTCTTTTTCGGCCGCGCGGTCCGCTCGGCGGTGCGCTTCCAGCTCTTTCTGCGCGGACCTCCTCGGGAGCGCCGCCTCTTTTTTAGAAAATGGATTTTTCAAAAAGTTAAACATAACCGCGCGTTACGAGAGTTGCCTCTCGAGCTTCTCAACCGTTCCCCGGCCAACCATGACGGTTCCGAACGCGAGCACGTCCAAGATGTTGACGTTCTCGAGCCGGATTGCCCGTACGTTCGGGAGGTTGCGCGCGGAGAGGATCGCATGCTCCAACCCCTCGTCCGAGATGAACAGCACCTTCTTCGACTCAAGCTTGAGCGCCTTCAGCAGGGAGGTAAACTTTTTGGTCTGCGGTTTCGCGAGGTTCGCCAGATCGTCCACCACGATGAAGCGGTGCGCGCGGACGCGGTCCGAAAACGCAGCGCGCAGGGCCTGCTTCCGCATCTTTGCCGGAATGGAACGCTTGGTGATGGACTCAATCCGGGGACCGAAAGTTACGCCTCCGCCCCGCCAGAGCGGAGATCGGATGGAACCGTGCCGCGCGCGGCCGGTTCCCTTCTGCGCCCACGGCTTCCTACCGCCGCCGCGCACCTCGCTCCGGTCGCGGGTATTGGCCAAGGGTCTGCGCGCGTTTACCCTCGCCACGCGAACCGCCTGGTACATAAGGCTCGGGTGCGCGGTTTGATCAAACACCGAATCAGGGAGTTCGATCGAGCCGGTTTCGGCGCCGTCGAGGTTGTAGGTTTTCGCGGTTGCCATACGTGTTACGCGACGTTTGCCGCGCCTTCTCCCTCTCGTTGAACCGACGGTGCGTCCGCCGCGTCCTCTCGCGGTGCGTCCGGACGGGCGGGGGTGGGCTGGAGCGCTTTCATATCTCCCTCACCGCGAATCTCAAGCAGGCCGTTGCGCGCGCCCGGAACCGCGCCCCGCACGTACAGCAACCCGCCTCGAGCGTCAATGGAAGCAATGGTGAGGTTGGCGGTGGTCACCCGCTCCCCACCCATCCTGCCGGCCATGCGCTTGCCCGGAAACACGCGCTGGGCGTCGGTTGAACCGATGGAGCCGGGCGCGCGCAGATCGTGCTTGTGGCCGTGCGTTGCCGGGCTGCCCGAAAAGTGGTGGCGCTTGACCACCCCCTGGAACCCGCGGCCCTTGGAGATGCCGCTCACCGAAACTTTTTCACCCACGGAAAAGCTGGAAAGGTCGTACCGGTTCCCCACCGCAAACGCGCCCGGATCAGAAACACGAAGCTCGCGCAGTACGGGGCGCTCCACGAGCTCCTTGACGTGCCCGGCAACGGGTTTCGCCGTGTGCTTTCCGCCCTCGGCAAACCCCAGCTGCACGGCGGCGTACCCGTCGCGGGAGGGCGTCTTGACCTGCACGGCCACGGCGCCGCGGACGCGAATCGCGGTAACCGGAATCACGTCTCCGCTCTCTCCGTAGAGCTGGGTCATATTGAGTTTTCGTCCGACGAGAAGCTTCATATAAAAACATCTGGGCAGAAGCCCAAATGTTTCTTAAGACAAATGCATACTTCGATCAACGCGTGATCGCGGATTTTGCAGTCTGTGCTAAGAAACGTTTGAACTCCTGTAGAGATGCTCTTTCAGCCAACTGTCACCCAACCTCTGTTCCCAAAAAATTCATACGGAATTTTTTGGATGGTTATTGGGACATCATTGGTTTGAGAACATCTACCAAAGGGTTGATACTTTTGACGCAGAAATTCGCAAACGTATCAACCCCTACATCTTGATTTCAATGTCTACCCCCGAGGGTAGATTCAAGTTCATCAGCGAATCAACGGTCTTTGGTGTTGGATCCAGAATGTCAATCAGGCGCTTGTGCACGCGCATCTCGTACTGATCGCGCGCGTTCTTGTGCACGAACGTCGAGGAACCCACGGTGTACTTGGTTTTCTCGGTCGGCAGCGGAATGGGCCCGGAAATCTCGGCGCCGCTCCGCTCCGCGGTGTCGATGATCGTGCGCGTTGACTGGTCGATAATCTTGCTGTCGTACGCGCGAATCTTGATGCGGATTCGCTGGCGCGCGCTCTCCGGAGCCGCGGGAGCTTCGTGCTGCTTACCCCGCGCCGGTGTCGCGGTAGCGGTGGGTTTCTGTGCCATGGATTTTTAACTACACAACGTGGGAACGGGCCCTCTCACCCATTCCCACGCGCAACCCGATTACTTATTGATTTTGGTCACCACTCCCGCGCCAACGGTCTTGCCGCCTTCGCGGATGGCAAACCGCTGCTGCTCTTCAAGCGCAATCGGAGCGCCGAGCTTGACCTTGAGCGAAACCGTATCGCCCGGCATGATCATTTCGGTTCCCTCCGGGATCTCAACCTCTCCGGTCACGTCCGTGGTGCGGATGTAGAACTGCGGCTTATACCCCTTGAAGAACGGGGTGTGGCGGCCGCCTTCCTCTTTGGAGAGGACGTACACTTCTGCGTCAAATTCCATGTGCGGCGTGATCGAGCCGGGTTTCGCGAGCACCTGCCCGCGCTCCACGTCTTCCTTCTTGGTTCCGCGCAGCAAGAGCCCCGCGTTGTCGCCGGCGCGGCCCTCATCCAGCTGCTTGTTGAACATCTCAATACCCGTGACCACGGTCTTCTGCGTGGCGTGGATGCCCACGATTTCCACCTCCTCGTTCAGCTTGATGACGCCGCGTTCGATGCGGCCCGTCACCACGGTGCCGCGACCTTCGATGGAGAAGATGTCCTCAATCGGCATCAGGAACGGCTTTTCGGTATCACGGACCGGTTGGGGAATCTTTTCATCGAGCGCGGTCAAGAGATCCACGACCGGCTTGACCGCCGCTTCGTCGCTCGGATTCTCGAGCGCCTTCAGGGCGCTGCCGCGGATCACCGGAACGTCGGCGCCCGGGAACTCGTACTTCTTGAGCAAATCGCGAATCTCCTCTTCCACCAAATCAACGAGCTCTGGATCGCTCACCTGGTCCACTTTGTTGATGAACACCACGATGTACGGCACCCCCACCTGGCGGGCGAGCAGAATGTGCTCGCGCGTCTGCGGCATGGGGCCGTCGGTCGCTGAAACCACCAAAATGGCGCCGTCCATCTGCGCGGCTCCGGTGATCATGTTCTTGATGTAGTCGGCGTGCCCAGGACAGTCCACGTGCGCGTAGTGGCGCTTCTCGGTCTGGTACTCCACGTGCGACGTGGCAATGGTAATGCCGCGCTCGCGCTCTTCCGGAGAGTTGTCAATCTGGTCAACGC
>CAZSGI010000003.1:0-26276 GCA_964606465.1 uncultured Gammaproteobacteria bacterium
TGCAGCCCAAATCCGAACTACGCATGGACGCCAAAACCATGAAAACCGCCACCATAATCAGCACCATACTTATATCTGGCTTCATTTTGACTATTGCGCCGTTGGCTCACGCGGCCGCAGTTGATAGTGCACTTGGCAAGCTCAATACCATCGGCGGCATTACTGGCTTTGGCGAAACGAGGGGCGGAGACGTTGGTTTATACGAAAAAATTGCGGCAGTCATCAACATTTTGCTCGGATTCGCGGGCGTGGTGGCGGTCATCTTCATCATCTACGCGGGTTTCAGGTGGATAACTGCCTCCGGCAACGAGGAGCAGGTCAAAGAAGCGCGCGGAAACATCAGAAACGCGGTCATCGGCTTGGTCGTGATATTCCTCGCGTTCGTTATCACCAACTTTGTCACCAAATCACTCATTGACGTCATCGGCGGCTGACGCTAAAAACTTCCCCATGAAAATCCTGCTCGCAACCATTGCCCTCATTTCCCTGTTCACGGCCGCTGCTCCGGCGCATGCGGTATCCGGCATCAACCAGCTCAAGAACAACCTGGGTATCATTGGAACCGAAACCGGGCTCGGCAGCCCGGGGGACGCAAGCCTTCCGGAAAAAATCGCGGGCATTATAAACATAGTACTCGGATTTGTGGCGCTCATTGGGGTGATCATGATCATCTACGCGGGTTTCCGCTGGATGACGGCCTCCGGCAATGAGGAGCAGGTCAAAGAAGCGCGCGGAAACATCAGAAACGCGGTTATCGGAATCGCCGTCATTATGCTCGCGTTCGTGATCGTCAACTTTACCGTAAACCAGCTCTCCGACACCGTGGGCAGTGGAGGCGGAGGGGGGTCAAGCGGACTTTGTCAGTTTGATGTTGGCGGCGGGCTTTTGTTCTGCGTACCTCGATCCGAAGCAGAATGCCGAGCCGTAGGCGGTACCTATAACGCGCCGTGCGAAAAGCAAACCTACTGCAGGTGCACGAGCGGATGCGGGGCCGCAAACTGCCTTATTATGACTGAAAACAGATGCCGAAGCCTCGGGGGTACGCTCAACGACAGAAGATGCAACGAGTAATAACCCACCAAAAACAGCCCACCTAATCAGCGGGCTGTTTTGTATTGATTTTTTTGCGGTATTCTGATAGTATTTCCCTATGTCCGGCCACTCAAAATGGCACTCAATCAAGCACCAAAAAGCAGCTACTGACGCCAAAAAGGGCGCTGTTTTCACGCGCATAAGCCGCAACATCACCATTGCCTCGCGCGAGTCCGGAGGGGACCCGGAAACCAACGCCAAACTGCGCATGGCCATTGAGCAGGCGCGCGGCGTGAACATGCCCAAAGACAACATCCAGCGCGCCATTGACCGGGGAATCGGCAAGGGCAACGAGGCACAGCTTACGGAAACTCTGTATGAGGGCTACGGCCCCGCAGGCGTGGCGCTCATCATCAAAGTGGTCACGGACAACACCAACCGTGCGGTTTCGGACCTGCGGCGCACGCTCGCAAAGCATGGCGGCAGTTTGGGAAAATCCGGATCAGTGATGTGGAACTTTGAGTTCAAAAACGGCGAGTACGTTCCCAAGAGCACGGTTCCGCTCGGCGCGGAGGCCAAAAAATTTGAGGCGTTCGCGGGCGAGCTGGAAGGTTTGGAAGACGTGAATGATTTCTACGACAATGCGGTATGATTATCCTCGGCATAGACCCAGGAATCGCTGATACCGGCTTTGGCGTAATCAAAAAAACGAATGACGGATTCCGTACCGTTGCGTATGGAACCATTGCGACTAAAAAAGCAAAGCCCCTGCCAGAACGGCTGCATGAGCTCTTTCGCGCTGTGGTGCAACTCATCAAGAAACACAAGCCGAGCCGCATTGCGGTGGAGCAACTCTTCTTTGCCAAGAACGTAAAAACCGCCATTACCGTGGCCCACGCCCGGGGCGTAATCCTGCTCGCGGCGCGCAGCGCGAACTGCGCCGTGGAAGAGTACACGCCGCTGCAGGTCAAGCAGGCGCTCACCGGCTACGGCGCGGCGAGCAAATTACAGGTGCAGCGCATGGTAAAGACCATACTCTCGCTTAAAACCATCCCCAAGCCCGATGACGCGGCAGACGCTTTGGCAATCGCCATCTGTTGCGGCCAAACCAAACGCTATGGCCAGTAAGCTTTCCATCGTAAGCATCGCCGCAGAGGTAGCTCCGTTCTCCAAGGCGGGCGGTTTGGGCGATGTGGCGCGCTCACTGCCAAAAGCGCTCAAACGCGCCGGGCACAAGGTGGCAGTCATCACTCCGCTCCACGGCGTGGTTGACGCCAAAAAGCACGGCCTCAAAAAACTGGGCGCGGGCATTGAAGTTGCGATGGATGAAACAAAAACCCTGTTGTTTGATTACTGGCGAGGGTACCTGATGGACGGCTTAGCCGTGTACTTTATAGACCGGCCCGAGTACTTTTCAAACCACAAAACCATCTACGCAAGCCAGAACAACAATGAGCGGTTTTTCTTTTTTGACATGGCAGCCCTGAAGCTCATTGAGCTCTTGGGTCTCAAACCCGACATCATCCACTGCAACGACTGGCACACGGGCCTCATCCCCTACTTTGCGAAAAAACGATTCAAGGGTTCAGAAACGCTCTCCCGGGCCGCGTACGTGTACACCATCCACAACTTGGCGTACCAGTCCGGCCACCTGAACGGAAAAAAAGACGACGGCTACTCGCGCCTCCCCCGTTTTACCAGCCAGCGCGGCATGGAATGCGTCAACTTTGCGAAGCGCGCCATCATCACGAGCGATATTATCAACACGGTATCTGAGCAGTACGCCGAAGAAATCATGACTCCCAAGTTCGGAGAGGACTTGCACCGCATCCTTAAAAATCGGGCTGACCGCGTGTTCGGAATCGTAAACGGCATTGACTACAACATCTTCAACCCAAAAACAGATCCAGACATCCGCGAACACTACGACTCGCGGACGCTTGATAACAAGGTCGCGAATAAGCTCCACCTCCAAAAAACATTCGGGTTGCCTCCCAACCGCGACGTGCCCGTGCTGGGAATGGTAACGCGCATCACCGAGCAGAAGGGGTTTGATTTGCTGATGAAAATTGCGGACACCTTGCTGGAACAGGACACCCAGCTCGTCATCGCAGGGTCAGGGGCCAAAGAGTACGAAGACTTCTTCAAGAAGCTCACAAAAAAGTACCCCGAAAAAGTCGGCGCGCACCTTGCGTTTGACACCAAGAAAGCGGCGCACATTTACGCGGGCTCAGACATCTTCCTCATGCCCTCGCGCTTTGAGCCCTGCGGCTTGGGCCAGCTCATCAGTTTGCGGTACGGCTCCATTCCGGTGGTGCACGCCGTTGGGGGTTTGGTTGACACCATCACTGACTACAACCCGAAAACCGGCAAAGGAAATGGGTTTGTGTTCAAAAAGTACAGCTCCCAAGAGTTCTTGGTCGCAACCGTGCGGGCGCTGGAGGCCTTCCGGCACGCTGATGACTGGAGAAGGCTCGTAAAGCGCGGCATGCAGCAGTCCCACTCCTGGGAAATCCCCGCAAAAAAATACCTCACCTTGTTCCGGCGCGCCATCCGCGTCCGAAAGGAGTCCGCGCCATGACGCAGAGCGAACCGCAACCCGTCAAAAACCTGCTTGACCCCTCGTTCGTGCGCGAGTACCTGGCCGCGCGCGCCCCTTCCTTTGCCCGGAAGCACTCGCTTGAGGGCATCTCCGTAACGCCGCTCAAACAGATCATCACGAGAACCGTGGGAGAGGGGTTCCACCACCTGGTCGCGCGGTACGATGCCCCGTCGTTCGGCGAGTATCCGGTGTTCGCGACGGCCTACTCAAAGGGAACCGCTGAAAGCGACGACCAAAGCCGTGAGCACGCCTTCAAGGCGCTCTCGTTCCTCAAACGGTACGGGTTCAAAAACCGCGAACTGTTCCTGCCAAAACCACTCTTTTTTGACCGCGAGCTGAAAGCGTTCTTCTACCAGGGGATGGACGGCCGAAATTTGCGCGCCATTCTGGAGAGTCCGGCAACCGATATCAGCCCGTACCTTGAAGCGGTCGCCCAATGGCTTGCGGAGCTGCACCGGACGCCGGTTGCGCATGCCCCGCACGACCTCAAAGATGAGCGCATCGCAACTACAAGCCCTGGGCCCGGTTTCTTTGAGCGCGTCATCCGCGAACGCTCACCCGAACACGTTGCCGAAACCGTGCGGCTCTTCCGGGAGCTTGCTCGCGAAGAGGAACGGCTGATGAAACAGCGCAAGGAGCGCTGGGTCATCCACGGAGACCTGCACCCGGAAAACGTCATTGTCAACGAAAAAACCGGACACGTATCAGTGACCGACTTCACGGACGTATCGCTCGGCGGCTGGACAAAAGACGTCGGAACCTTCCTGCAGCAACTTGGGTTCATGTCGCTCGGTTTCAGGAATTCCGAACAGACGGTAGCCGAACAGCGAACCTTCCTCAACGCGTACGTGCGCGCGTCCGGCAGAACCCTTGATTCGGAAGCTCGACGCCGCATCGCGCTCTATCGGGCCTGGGCCGCGCTGCGGAGCGCCATCTACTTCCTGACGAAAAAACCCATTGAGAAGAGAGAGGCGCAAACCGCGCTTGCCCAAGCCGCGCGGCACGCGAATGGCCTGCAGCAGCTATATCATAAGATGTAATTATGAGGATACTCTACTTGTACGATTTTCCGCTGTGGGGCAACGGGTCCGGAACTTTTTTGCGCAACCTCATGGCAAAGGTCGTAAAAAAACACACAGTGGCGCTCGTTGCGCCCGAGCGCAGGCAGATTCCAAAAATCCGGCAGTTTTACGTTAAGCCGCCGTTTCCGCTGCCGGTGTTCATCGGCCACCCCGAACTCAAGGGCTCAAAACTCTACAAAGACCTTACGGCCGGGGAAATAACCAAGCTGTACCGCGCACACCTTGCCACCGCAATCCGGGCGGTTGAGCACTTTCAGCCGGACATCATCCATTTTCACCACCTCGGGCTCCTTTCCATGCTCGCGCGCTACCTCCACGACCTTACCAATGTTGACTACATCGCCACCACCCACGGCAGCGACCTCAAGCACATGAAAGAAGACCGGCGGTTCTACAACATGACCGTACACTCGGTTCGCGACGCCAAGCGAATCACCGCGGTCTCTAGCCACACGCGCCGGTGGTTCTTGGATATGTTTGAAGGCCAATCACGCTACGAGCTCAAGCGAAAAACAAACATCATCCCGGGCGGCATCAACATTGAGGAACACAAAAAGAAGCAGCGCACCAAATCCATTGACTGGCGTTACGGCCTTTCCGGAAAAAAGGTCGCACTCTTTGTGGGGCGCCTCACCGCGGAAAAAGGAGTTGAGTACATTGTCCGCGCGGCCGCCAAAATCAACGGGGACGTGCTCATCGTCGGGGATGGACCGGAAATGAAAAAGCTCCAGAACCTCAAACGCGAGTTGGGTCTTGGCAACGTCCACATACTCGGCTACATCGGACGCGAAAAGTCCGAAAAGCTCAAAAAGCTCTATACGAGGGCGGATGTAATCATCGCGCCGTCCGTGATTGACGAAGCGCTCGGACTCGTCATCCTGGAGGCCATGTACTATGCAAAACCCGTGATAGCGACGCGCAAGGGCGGCATTCCGCTCGCGGTGAAGGAAAACGAAACCGGGCTCTTTGTTAAGCCGCGCAACAGCACGGACATCGCGGAAAAGGTGAACGCACTCTTTACTGACCCCGAAAAAGCCAAACGGCTCGGCGAAAATGCAAAGCGCGTAGTTGAAGAACGCTTTACCTGGGACATCATTGCCGAACGGTTCATAACTATTTATCAAAACGGCAGCGGAAACGGAACCGCGCAAAAGAAAAAATAGCGTATGAAAAAACTCTCCATCGCCCTGGTAACCCCCTACGAGCACACGGCCCCCCCGCCCCCTTCCGTCATACGGGCCCCGCAGGAGCTGTGGGCGCGCCTCGCGGATGAACTGGTCGCGCGCGGCCACCGCGTCGTGCTGTTTGCGCCACAGGGGTCAAAAACGAAAGCCAGTAAACCATCCAAAAACCTGCCTCCGCTCTCAAAAAATCCGGAATACCAGAGGGTGTACCGAACCGACAAAACCATGGCAGTCGTAAAGCTCTACAAAGCCACGTACAACGAAATTGCGTACGCCCGTTTCGCTGACTCGTTCCAGTTATTTGATCTGGTGCACGCAGTTTTTGCGCCTGAATTTCTGCCGATCGCAGCGCGCGATGCCCAAACGCCCGTACTCTTCACGTTCCACGATCCGATTGTAGAGCATAAGGCGCTCGCGCTCGCGCACTACGCGCGCACCAGGCACCTCTACTTCAACAGCATAAGCCGCGCACAGCAATCGCTTTTCCCCTCGTTCAGGTATGACGGCGTAGTGTACAATGGCATGGAACTTACGGGACATCCGTTTTACGCAAGGGGCGGACCGAGTCTCTTTTTTGCGGGACGGATGCGCAAAATTAAAGGGCCCCACATCGCCGTTCATATCGCCAAAAAGCTTGGCCTGCCGCTCAAGCTTGCCGGAGAATCATACCCGGACGAAGCAGCTTTCTGGAACCGGGAAATCGCGCCCCGCCTTTCAAAAAAAATTCAGTTCATCGGCATGCAGCCCCGCAAAAAAATGCCCAAGCTCTACGGCAACGCCAAGGTCACGCTCATGCCGATTAGTCTTTCGGAATCATTCGGCCTGGTGATGACCGAATCCATGGCAGCCGGCACGCCGGTCGTGGCGTTTGACTGCGGGTCGCCCCTCGAAATCATCAAGCACGGAACAACAGGATTCGTGGTCAAGAACGAGAGCGAAATGATTGCCGCAGTCAAAAGAATCTACGCCATGCCGCCCGACGAGTATTTGACGATGCGCCGGGCGTGCCGTGCGCACGTGGAAAAAAACTTTTCAATAGAACGCATGGCGGAAAATTACGAATCGTTGTACTATAGCATCATAAAGTAAGCACACAAAGAAACATGCCCGCGTCAGAGCTTCGTAAGGACTACATCCAGGACAAGTACGTCATCATCGCAAGCCAAAGGGAAGGCAGGCCCCATGATTTGGAAGTGCCGCAGAAGATAAAGTCCTACGAAAATCCGGAAGATTCCATATTCCACCCAAAAAACGTCAAGCACAAGAAAGCGACTCTGACCGTGGGACGCGAATCAAAGTGGCGCATTAAGGTGATTCCGAACGACTTTCCGGCAGTGACCTTGGACAACCCCAAAGCCTATGGCATGCAGGAAGTGGTGATTGAAACGCCGGACCCGGAGCCGGAACTGGAAGATTTGCCGCTTTCCCATATTGTGGAGCTCTTGGAGGTGTACGCAAAGCGCACCAGCGAAATCCAGAAGATAAAAAATATCCAGTACATCATCATCTTCAAAAACGAGGGCGGCCGGGCAGGTGCTTCTATCCGGCATTCGCACTCCCAAATTTTCGCGACCAACTTCATCCCGCCGCACCTCCTGGACAAAGCCCAAAAAGCACACGAGTACACGGTCAGAAACGGCAGCGAGGTGTACTGCGACGTGATTAAAAAAGAAAAAGACGGGCCCCGCTCGGTGTGGCAGGACAAGCACATTGCGGCTTTCGCCCCCTACGCGTCCATGCACAACTACGAGTGCTGGATTATGCCCAAGCGGCACGCGGACAACATCACGCAGCTCAAAGGCGCGGAGCTTGAATCATTCGCGAAAATCTTACAGCACATCCTGCGCCGCATCAACGAACTGGGCTTGTCGTACAACTACTACTTCCACCAGGTGGTGCACGACGAGAACCAGCACCTGTACATGAAAATCACCCCGCGCGGCTCGTTCTGGGCCGGGGTTGAAATCGGCTCCGGCATTATCATCAACACCATTTCGCCGGAGCACGCGGCCAAATTCTACCGCAAAGGCGCGGACAAGCTCTGATTGTCATCGCGAGCGAGCGTAAGCTCGCGTGGCGATCCCGTAAACGACGGGATTGCTTCGTCCTTGAGTACAAGGACTCGCAATGACATCAGGTAATCTCCACGAACCTGCGCTTGCCCACCTGGACAATGGTGCCTTTCTTGATGTCCACGCCCTGCTTCCAATCGCCCACTACCGCGTCATCTATGCGCACGCCGCCCTGTTTGATGAGGCGCTGGGCTTCTGACCGGGATTGAGTAAATCCGAGTACGACAAGCAGTTCATCTGCTCGCTTTTGCTTTCCGGAAACTTTCTTTTTCGGAATGTCCATGGGCAACCCTTTGGACCGAAACACTGCATTGAACTCTCGCTCTGCCGCGCGCGCCGCTTTTGCGCCGTGATACAGTTCCACGATTTCGCGAGCCAAACGAGCTTTCGCGTCTCGCGGATTGCCGCCCGCTTCCAAGCCTTTTTTGATGCCACCAATTTCAGCCACCGGGACATCGGTACACAGTTCAAAGTACCTGATGATGAGGTCATCCCGCAGTGACATGATTTTTCCGAACAGGTCATTGGGCTCATCCGTAATGTTGACCGTATTGCCGTATGACTTCGACATCTTGCGGCCGTCCAGACCCTCCAAAAGTTCCGTGGCGACAATGTGCTTCTCTCTGTTTTTGTACGCCCGAAGGAGCGTACGGCCCGCGAG
Organism: uncultured Gammaproteobacteria bacterium; assembly: GCA_964606465.1. GTDB lineage: Bacteria > Patescibacteriota > Patescibacteriia > UBA2169 > UBA2169 > CG10-46-32. Next base: position 8,634 of record CAZSGI010000003.1, read on the forward strand.
CATGTTAAAGAGCTGATCGCTTCCGCCGAGCTCCACATCAACTCCCAGGTACACGGAGTCATACCCCTGCATCAAGGGGTACAAAAATTCGTGCAAGCCGATGGGCTTGCCCTCAGCCAGCCGCTTCTGGTACCTGTCCCGCTCAATCATCTGCTGCACGGTAAAGTGCTGCGCCAATTTGACGATGTCTTCAAACGAAAGTTTGGAGAGCCAGTCCCCGTTGTAGAGAATCTCTGCTTTGGAAAAATCCAGAATCTTAGACGCCTGCTCCTGGTAGGTCTTCATGTCCGCCTTGATGTCGGAGAGCGTGCGCACGGGCCTCGTTGCATCCTTGTCAGACGTATCGCCGATGAGCGTGGTAAAACTGCCAACGACGAAAATGGCGTGGTGCCCGAACGCTTGGAACGCAGCCAGTTTGCGCAGGGGTATGGCATTGCCGATGTGGATCTGGGGTGATGTCACGTCAACGCCCAAATACACCTTGAGCTTCTTTTTGGAGCGCAAGAGCTTTTCCAAATCCTTTCTGACCACCACTTCCACAACCCCCCGCTCCAACAGTTCTGACACTTTGTCTTGCTTTTTTGGCATAAAATACGTATGGTATATATATCCTTAATGGATTTATTGGCGACGTAGAGCGAGCGAAATGCCAAGCTGAAAGCTTGAGCATTTCCGAGCCGAGGAGCCAACACAGGTGCAGCCTTTATTCTAGCAAACAAACCGCGAAAATACTATGACGCTCAACCCGGAACAAATGTTCGCACGAGAGCACTCAATACGGGAACCGGAACTCTCGGAAAGAGAGTGGGAGGTCAATGTACGATTCGCGCAGCCATACCGAAAAGGAGAGCCTACTATTGATGACTTTCAAGAGCTCAATCCTGACGCTCTCGACCGGCAGCGCGACAAGCAAAAGGTCGCGGACCTCAAACGACGGGCTTCGGAAATGGAAAAAACAGAACGCGCGGTGATACTTGAGGCCATACTCGCAGAGCATGTTGAGCAGTCGGAATGGATGGGTGGTGATGCGTATACGTTCCAAACCACAGAATTCGACGACCGGATAAATCACGCTGATTTGGTAATTGAGTTTGAGCGCCCCGAAGGCGCACAATACCTTGCTATTGACGTCACCACTGCACAGGACGAAAGCGTACGTATCAAAAAACGTGAGCGCATTGACCAAGAAGTGGACACCGGCAAGCTCGCTTCAATCAAGTACTTTGAATCCCAGGCAGACACCGAACCTCCACAGCAATCGTTACACAGCATTCCGCGCGCGATCATCTACGTCTCGCCGGAAGCGCTCAAGCGCATTACCGAACTCCAGTACGACATTCTGGAAAAAAAGAAGGGCGCCAACCAAAAAATGGCTGAAGACCCCGTCCGGATTGATCTCCTCAATCAGGTAGAAACCCAAATGACCGAGCACGTCATTCGCATCCTGCACAATTTCCGTGACTTCAAAGACGTCCCGCCCAGGTTTCAGCGTGATCTGGAGCGTCTCATTGACATTGTCCGTCATTTGCCGGCGCCCGCCCACCGGGCCGCGAGGAGCTTTGACCAAGACGAGGTAACCGAAATCATGGAGCGAATGCTGGAAATACAGGAAGAAGACGAAAAGGCAACGGAACGATTGACTCCGTACCAAGCGCTCAAAAAAATCAGCGCCATCAGGAGAATCGTACGAAGCGCAAAAGCAGAAAAACAGAAAGCTCTGGAGCAAAAATAGTCCATGCCCATACCGCACTTCCAACACAGCCGCTCGTGGGGCGACCAGCACAACCGCCGCGCCTTTTTGGACCGCCGCGGCGCGTCGCGGGGAAACCGGGCGGGCGGTCCGCCGCGCCGGAGGCGCCCCCAATTCTTCGGACGAGGGTTCAGGGGATTCGTCACTGCCCTCTTGCCCTACGCCCTGATTTCATCGGCGCTCGCGATCCTCTTCGGACTGACCTTGTTCGCCTGGTACTCGAGGAATTTGCCGACGCCGGATAAAATCATTGACCGCTCGGTCGCGCAGTCAACCAAAATTTACGACCGCACCGGCGAGCACCTCCTGTACGAGGCATTCGACACCCAGCGCCGAACCATCATCCCGCTCGAAGAGATTCCGAAGTACGTAAAGCGGTCAACCATCCTGATTGAAGACAAAAACTTCTACGCGCACGGGGGGTTTGACGTGCGTGGCATCGCCCGCGCCCTCCTGCGCGACATCCTCACCCTGTCCAAAGCCGAGGGCGGCTCCACGCTGACCCAGCAGCTGGTTAAAAACGCGCTGCTTACGAACGAGAAAGCCATCTCGCGCAAGACGAAAGAGCTGGTGCTCGCGTACCAGATCGAGCGCAAGTTTTCCAAAGACCAAATCCTGCAGCTCTACTTCAACGAAATCCCCTACGGCTCGAGCGCCTACGGCATTGAATCCGCGTCGCAGTTCTACTTCGGAAAGAGCGCGAAAGACCTGACCGTTGCCGAAGGAGCCACGCTCGCCGCGCTCCCGAAGGCGCCCACCTACTACTCCCCGTACGGTTCGCACACCGACGAGCTTACGAGGAGAAAAGATTACATCATCAGATTGCTCGAGGAAGCCGGGGACATTACCGGGGAGCAGGCAGACGCGGCGCGCGCTGAAACGCTCACGTTTTCCGAAAAATCGAACCTTTTGAGCGCCCCGCACTTTGTCATCTGGGTGCGTGAACAGCTCGCGGAAAAATACGGGGAGCGCGAGGTGGAGCAGGGCGGGTTGCGGGTTGCGACCACCCTCGATTGGGACATGCAGCGCTCCGCCGAAGCCGCGGTCGCGGAGTTCGCGGAGCGCAACAGCGAGCAGTACAACGCGACGAACGCTTCCCTGGTCGCGATTGACCCGAAAACCGGGCAGATACTCGCCATGGTGGGATCGCGCGACTACGCGAACGAAGAAATCGACGGCAACTTCAACGTGGCGGTACAGGGGAAACGCCAGCCGGGCTCGTCGTTCAAGCCGTTCGTGTACGCCGTGGGGTTTGAGAAAGGGTACACCGACAGAACCACGCTCTGGGACGTGGTCACCAAGTTCGGCAGGGGCGCGGACGGCAGAGAGTACGTGCCCCACAACTACGATCAGAAAGAGCGCGGCCCGATGTCCGTCCGCGCTGCGCTCGCGGGCTCCATCAACATTCCGGCCGTAAAAATGCTGTACTTAGTCGGACCGCGCACCGTGATTGAAAAAGCCCGCTCTATTGGGTACACCACGTTTGAAGACCCGGACCGGTACGGGCTTTCGTTGGTGCTCGGAGGTGCCGAGGTGAAGCTCGTAGAGCACACTGCGGCATTTGCCATGCTTGCCAATGACGGAGTAACGCGACCGAGCGTTTCCATACTCAAGGTGGAAGACGCACGCGCCAAGGTGCTCGAGGAGTACCAAGAAGAAATCGGGAAGCGAGTGATGGAGGCGCAGGTGGTCCGGCTCCTCTCTGACGTGCTCTCGGACAACGGCGCGCGCGCCTTCGTCTTCGGCGCAAGCAACTACCTCACGCTGGGCGGACGTCCGGTTGCCGCAAAAACCGGAACCACGAACGACTACCGGGATGCCTGGACTATGGGCTACACGCCCTCGCTCGCCGCCGGCGTGTGGGTGGGAAACAGCGACTTCTCGGAAATGAAGCGCGGAGCGGACGGCTCGGTGGTGGCAGCTCCCATCTGGAACCGCTTCATGCGCGAAGCGCTCACTGGTAAGCCGGTTGAATCGTTCCCCAAACCCGACATCACGTACCCGGAGAAGCCCGTGCTCCGCGGAGACCTCGAGGGGGGCACGCCCGTCAAGATTGACCGCGCCTCCGGCTTGCTCGCAACCGAGCTGACGCCGGAATCGTTCATTGAAGAGAGGGCGCTCCGCACCGGGCACAGCATCCTCCATTACGTCAAGGTGAGCGACCCCTTAGGACCTGAGCCGAGCGAGGGCGACCGCGACGGCGCCTACCCCAAATGGGAAGAGGCGGTACAGCGGTGGATGCAAGAGAACGGCTGGAAGGTGGATGAGGGGGAAGTCCCCACAGCGTACGACAACCTGCACGTCTTTGAAAACAAACCGTCCATCACGCTGCTTGAACCCCAAGAAGGGCAAACGCTCTCCGGCGACATCGTCTTCTTCAAGGTGAGCGCCTCCGCGCCGCGCGGGATCTCCCGGGTGGAGTTCTACGTGGACGACGAGCTCTCTGCCGAATCACGAAATGAGCCGTACACGGGTCGGTACATCCCGAACCCCTCCATTGCAAACGGGTTCCACACCTTGCGGGCGGTTGCGTACGACGACATCGACAACAGCGAGGCGGTGATAACCAGCTTCAACCTGTTTCAGGAAAAAAACGCGCTGTCCGTGGACTGGCGGGCGCCGAGAGAGGGTGAAGTGTTCAATGAGTTTGACTTTCCGGTCCAGCTTGAGCTCGTGCTGCCGAATGCTGACACTGCCAGCGTGGAGCTCTTTGTCGCGCCCAAAGAAAAGCCGAGCCAGTACACGCTCATCCGCACCCTCTCCCCAAACAGCGCAACCGTCAAAACGTCCTGGGACGAAGCACCAAAGGAGGCCGGCACGTACGAGCTCTACGCCGTGCTCTGGGACCGAAGCAACACCCCGCACCGCGTAGGGGGGGTGGAGGTTGTCATTGACGTGCCGGGCGAGTAGTCGCTACGCCATAAATCGTAACGCGCTGACGCGGCCCGCGCCAACGCGCTCTTTGAGCGCCCGCAGAATGTCCTGCTCGTAGAGCTTGAGTTCGTTCGAGACCGCGTTCGAAAGAACCGCCACCCAGAGGGTGCGGTCTTTCACGTACACGGCGCGGCACTTGCTCGCGGATGAACCCAGGATGTGCTGCGCGATGGTGTCAAACTCCTCGCACACCAGCGCGTCGCTGACGGACTTCTCGATGCCGGCTTTTTGTATGGCTCTGGGTACGAGCGATGAGAGAGGCTGCCACATACGGCGCCGCTACACTCCTCCTACTGCTTAATCGGCATCACCAGGTACACGTACGCGTCCCCCGCCGCAGGGGCGAACACTCCCGGACTCGCGCTGCCCGAAAGCCTGATCCCCACCTCGGAAGAGCGGATGGCAGAGAGCCCGTCCAGCACGTAGCGGTAGTCGAAGACAATGTCAACGTCAGCTCCTTCGATCTTCGCGGGAAGCTCAATGGTGTTCTCCCCGAGTACCGCGGCAGATGCGGAAACCAGAATCCGGTCCGATGAAAACTGGAAGCTCACGTGGTTTAAACCCTGCCGGCAGAAGAGAGACGCGGACTTTATAGCGCGCACGAGCGGATCTTTGTCGAGCACCACCGTGGTGGTGCTGCTCTTGGGGATGATCTCCTGGTAGTTCGGGAACGTGCCCGAGACGAGGCGGCTTAAGAGCTCGGTATCGCCAACCGAAAACAGCACCTGGTTCTCGCTCGAGCCGATGGAGAGCTCTCCCTCGGCGTGCGTGAGGATACGGGCGAGCTCGTGCGCGGCGCGCAGCGGCACAATCATGCTGTGGGCGGATGAGGCGGGTGAAGCCATTTCGAGCTTCCGCTCCGCCAACCGGTAGGAGTCAGTTCCCACCAGTGTGGCGGCTTTTCCATCAAAGGCAAAGAGTACCCCGGCGAGCTCGGGCCGGGCATCGCTTGGGGAAACCGCGAACAAAACCTGTGAGAGCGCCTCCCCGAACTCGCGCGAAGCAGCCACGGATGTAGCGGCGCTTGCGAGCGCCGGGATGACGGGAAACTCTTCCGCGGCTTGGCCGTGGATTTTGGTGCGCGCATTTCCGGAGCGGATCTCAAGGTGTTCTCCGGAGAGCTCGAGTGCGACTGCATTGCTGCCTAACAGCGCGACGTAATCCGAAAACAGACGTCCATTCACCGTGAACGTCCCCTCGTGCTCAATTTTGCCGCGAACGCGCGTGGTTACGCCAATCTCGAGGTTGGTGGCGCAAAGCTTGAGCAGCCCCTCGCGGGCTTCCATGAGCACGTTGGAAAGAATCGGCAACGTACCCCCTCTGGTTGCGATAGGCGCGACCACGGACAGCGCGTGCGCCAAATTCTCTTGGGTACACGAGAGCTTCATGCTCTCATGGTACCGTATCCGGGTAAAAAGAGGAACGCACACGCATTCCACAAACTATCCCCAAGGGACGAAAAGAGCCTACGTTACCCGTACTTCTGGCGCCACGCGGTGATGATACGCACAATTTTGCTGGTGTGCTTACGCTGGCTGATGCGTAAAAACAGTTCGGTCCACGAAGCGTACTGGAAGGTCGCGAGAACGCTGCCGAGCGCGACGAGCAGCAGAAACGCGAGCACCCGACCAGCAACCATAAACACCGCCGCGCCGGTTGTGCCCAAGGTGAGCACACTTGAGAGCATCAAAAACGGCGCTGAAAAGACGAGCACCAAAACAATCATCAATCCGCCGATGGCGACGTTAATCGCAAACAGCGTCAGGACGAGCTCAATGGAAACCAGCCAGTGGTCAAAAAACAGCGAAAATCCGCGGGCGACCGAAGCGCGCGTCTTCCGGTGTTCGAGCATGCGGTACGCGATGGCGTACTTGCTGATCAGCGAAGCAACCATCAAGAGCGGAACACCCAGCACAAAACTCACCAAGGTCAGCGCGCGGAGCGGGTCCATAAAATACAAGAGGAGGGAAAAGAGCGGCATACCCACCACGCCGAGCACGAAAAACGCCAAAAACCGGGTGCTCACGATGATCCCGAAGAGCTGCCAGAACGATCTGGTGCCTGCGGCAAAGTGCGATGCGAGGCTCCCGCTGCCTGGCGTTGCCGCTGCCCGGATGAGCCCGCCTTGGGCCGAAACCACGAGAAGGATGACCGAGAGGGTCACAAACGTGGCCGCACCCAACAGGAGGTAATCGTCTGCCGCGCGGGCGAGGAGGGCGACCGCGGCGTTTGCCACCGTACTCCCCCCGGTGCCAAACATGGTCAAAAGCGCGTCGCCGAGGTACACCGCACCGGTTGAAAAACGGTTAAATTGCGTTACGATAAACTCCAACTCTCCGCCGTTGCCAAAAAGCGCGGCCAACAGTCCAAGCACCCACAGGTGCGGGTGGGTTCGGGTGGTGCGCCACGCTCGCGCGAGCGTACTGCGGTAGAGGGAAGTGGGTTGCATAGTCGTTTTGTTTTTGTGTGCGTGCGGCAAGAGGTAGTATACCACACCCGGAAACAGAGCGCCACCCCTTACGCCACGAGCTGCAGGAACGCTTCTCGTTCGATGGTTTCATCACGGAGCAGCGCGCGGACCACGCGCTCGATGCGTTCCGTATTCGCGGCAATGAGTTTTTGCGCGCGGTGGTACGCCTCGCGGAGCAGGCGTGAAATTTCTTCGTCAATCATTTGGGCGAACGTCTCGCCGTAATCCCGCTCGGCTCCAAGCTCTTTACCCAAAAAGATGAGCTCCTCTCTGTCCCCGAAGGTGCGCGCGCCCATCTTTTCGCTCATGCCGTACTCGGTAACCATGGCGCGCGCGAGCTGCGTGGCTTTCTTCAAATCGCTCGAGGCGCCGGTGGTAACGTCGCCGAACACCGCGTCTTCAATCACGTGCCCGGCGAGCAGCACCGAGAGATCCGCGATAAACTCCGAGCGCGTGTGGAACCGTTTGTCCTCGGTGGGCAGCTTCAGCGTGTACCCGCCCGCCCGGCCGCGCGACACGATCGAAATCTTGTGCACGGGATCCGCGTCAGGTAGCAGGTGCGCAACCACGGCATGCCCCGCCTCGTGGTAGGCAGTAACCTTCTTCTCCTTCTCCGAAAGTACGTGGGAGGTGCGCTCCGGCCCCAGCAACACTTTCTCAATGCTCGTGAGGATGTACTCCTGCGGGATGGAGGCCCTGTTCTTGCGCGCCGCGAGAATGGCGGCCTCGTTCAAGAGGTTGTATAGATCAGCTCCGGAAAATCCAGGCGTGCGCTCCGCAACTTTACGCAAATCAACGTCTTTCCCGAGCGGCTTCCCGGCGGCGTGCAGCGTCAGAATGGCCTCCCGCTCCCTGATGTCCGGCAAATCAATGGCGACCCTCCGGTCGAACCTGCCCGGTCGCAACAGCGCTGGATCCAAAACGTCGGGCCGGTTGGTGGCCGCCATGACAATCACGTTCGTGCCGGTCTCAAACCCGTCCATCTCCACGAGTATCTGGTTTAAGGTCTGCTCGCGCTCGTCGTGAGATCCGCCCAACCCCGCGCCGCGCTGCCGGCCCACCGCGTCCATCTCGTCAATGAATACGATCGCCGGCGCGCTCTTTTTTGCTCGGCGAAACAAATCTCGCACGCGGGAAGCGCCCACGCCCACGAACATCTCAACAAACTCGGAACCGGACATGTGGAAAAATGGCACCCCGGCTTCCCCTGAAACCGCCTTGGCGAGCAGCGTCTTTCCGGTTCCCGGAGGCCCCACCAAGAGTACCCCGCGCGGGATGCGCGCGCCGAGCTTGGCGAACTTCTGCGGCTGGCGCAAAAACTCAACCACCTCTTCGAGCTCCTGCTTTGCCTCACTCGAGCCAGCAACGTCCGCGAACGTGACCCGCTTCCCCTGCTTGCGCCGTTCGTCGCGCTGCTCGCGCGCCGTGCTCTGCCCGAACATCATGGCTCGGTTGTTGCTGCTCTGCACCTGGCGCATCATGAACCAGACAAAAAACCCGATTAAAAACAGGGGGATCACGAACGGGGCAACGGCTGCAAGCCACAGCCCCGCGCCCCCGGGCTCCTTGCTCCCAATGTTCACCGCGGCGATTTCATCTTTGCCCACGCCGTAAATCTCAAGCAGGCTCGCGAGTGACTCCCCGGATTCTTTGCGAGATTTCTTCTCGCTCCCGTCCACGTAGGTGACGTACAACGAGTCTCCTTCCACCACGATGCTCTGCACCTCTCCTTTCTTTATCGAGGAAACAACGGACCCAAACAACGCCTCTTCGTCCGAACGGAAGGGGGACGAAAACGAACTCAAAAATCCCGCGATGATCAAAAATGCGGCAAAAAAGATAATGAAATTTTTGAGTACCGAGCGCATACGCTATCCAACGAGCCCCAAGCCGAGGCGGTGCGCGGCGGGTTCAAGCGAGAGAATTTTGAACCTCCGGACGTCGCCAATCGTAAGCACCTTGGCGATTTCCTGCTCCCCGGAGCGGGTAAGCTCGGAAATGTGCGCCAAGCCGTGGATTTCCGGATCAAGCTCCACGAACGCGCCGTACGGGTTGAGCTTGAGCACCCTGCCCTCCACCTCGTCGCCCACCCGGTACTTTTCCGCCGCCTGCTTCCAGGGGTCCGGAACCAGCTTTTTGACGGACAGGGAAACCTTACCGTCCTCAATGGCGATAATTTTGGCGCGTAGGGTATCGCCGACTTTTACCAGGTTGGCCGGGTTGTCGATGCGCTGCCACGCGAGCTCGGAAATGTGCACCAGCCCCTCAAGTCCCTCGCCGAACTCCACGAATACCCCAAAATCGACCACCCCCGTGACGCGCCCCGAAACCTCGTCTCCCACCTGGAACTTGGAAAGCTGCGCGTACTGCTCACGCTCCCAAGCCGCTTTCTCCGAAACAATCAGCTTTTCTTCGCGCTCGCGCACAGTGATCACCTTCACGCGGAACGCCTGGTTGATGTACGCGCGCAGCCTATCCAAGATCCGGTTCTTGTCCCCACCCTCCACGCGCGGGTAGTGCTCAACCGTAAGCTGGGAAACCGGCAAAAACCCTTCCACGTTTCCCACGCGCACCATCAGGCCTCCTTTGTTGGCGTCAATAATTTTTGCGTCAACGACCTCTCCGCTCTTCGCGAGTTCAATCAACAAATCCCACGCCTTGCGATGTCCGGCCTGCCGGAATGAAAGCTCGAGCATGCCCTGCTCGTTTTCGAGCTCAAGCACCGTGGCCTCAACCCGGTCTCCGACCGAAAGCTTTGAGTACTGCCCGGACTCGTCGTCCAACTCCCTGCCGCGAACCAGGCCGGTCAACGTTCCTCCGAGCGTCACCACAATACCGTTCTTGGAAATATCTAGTACCGAGCCCTCCACCAACTCTCCTGTTTTTGGGATAGCAAAACGCTCTTGAGCGTGGAGCGCGCGACCGGTTGCCTCTGATGCGTGCGGGTAGGCGATAACGGCATTGTGGCTTCTGACGTTCGGATCGTTCTGTTTTACCGGTGCGCCAAAAGCGTCCCCCTCGGCGCGCGCGTTCGTGTCAATCAGCATAGTGAATGGTTACCCTTGCGCCCCGTAACGCCTCTCAAGGTAGCAGCAAGGGGGTTACGAGTAACGTTAATGGTAAAAACGGGGCTTTTTTGGAACAGAGCTTATTATATACAAAAACCACGATTTTTGCAAGCACCTTGCGGTGCGTGGTATACTAGGTACCTATGGCACCGCACGAATCATACGGAGATTTACTGCGCGCCGCAAAGTTGGCGCGAACCAAGGGCACTTCCCCAAAAATGGTGAACGACGCCTTTCAGGCGTCCGGCGGAACCGCCTTTCCATCCCGCAAGCTCAACCCAACGCAGCAGAAAAACTTCCTCGACAAAGTGATAAAAAAAGTCAACCAAGCCAGCGGTTCGTTTCAGGGCTCAAGCAGCGGCGGGTACGGCCAGCGGCAGACGATTCTTAAGCGCGTGCGAGATGTCACAAACGCGCCCGGTATGAAAGGTGCGCCCAAAAGCGCGCGCCCTGGCCGTGCGCGCGTTGACGTTTCGGATGCCGAATCAAACGTCCCAAGCATCAGTATACCAGTCAACCAAAACAAGAACGCCTCCATCAGTTTAAACAGCGCCAAGCCGCTCGCCCCGGGAGCGAGCCTCTCTTCGCCCGGCGCAACGCCACGCGGCCCGAGGCTCCCTATGGACGTAGCGGGAAGGTAGCAATTCCCGCGTTTTGCGGCTTTACTTTTACCCCCTTTTTGTGTAGTATACAGGTGCCGTTCGGGCACTTTTTTCTTACTGCATGTTTATTGAACTACTCGGGCTCTCGGGCGTAAAAATCCAATCCGGCGACACCGTCATCCTGCTCGCCCCTCCGTCCGCGAAATCCGAACTCCGCGCGAGCCACATGAAAGCCGACGTGGTGGTGCTCGGCAATCCGGCTGACGCAACCAACGTGGAGCAACGGGCCGAAAAGCTGCTCGTCGTATCCGCGCCCGGCGAGTTTGAGGCGAGCGGCGTTTTCGTGTACTGCCTCTCCAACCCCCCGCGCGGCCAAACCGTCTCGCTCTTGAGCAGAATAACGGTTGAGGGGATCACCGTCGCGCACCTGGGCGCTCTCTCGCAGCCGCTCTCCGGTTCGGAGCTCGAGCTCTTCGAGGGCGTTGACATACTCCTCCTTCCCGTCGGCGGCAAAAACGTCTTGGACGCCAAGGGCGCCAAGGGCGTGGTGGAGAGCGTTGAACCGCGCGTGGTCATTCCCATGCACTTCTCCCAAAAGGGGCTCAAAACCGCGTACGACGATGCTGCCAAATTCTTCAAGGAGTTGGGCGCGTCCCCAAAGCCGCAGGAACGCATCAAGGTGCTCAAGAAAGACCTGCCCGCTGATACCATGAACATTGTGTACCTCACGCCGTAGTATGAAACGAAAACGCTCAAAGCATGCGACCCGCATGCTCCTCGTCACCATCGTTGCCATGGCGCTCATCGTCTCCGCCTGGAGCATCTGGTTCTTTCCCAGGGCCAACACACCCGGCGCGGGCGAGACCGCGTTCGAAAGCTTCACGCGCGACGTGCTGAAGTCATTCTCCGTTCTCGCGCCCGAGCGACCAGCCGCCGATGACGCCGGCGACAAAATCAACATCGACGACCTGCGGGCCCGGGTGTTCGGAGATTCCGCGCGGCGACCCTAACCGCACCGGCCGCGCAATGCGCCTATGCCAAAAAAGGAAGAGCAGCCCAAACCCAGCGCCGTCGGCACCGTAGTGCCGCAACCCATCGTTGATGAGATGCAGCAATCCTACCTGGACTACGCCATGTCCGTGATTGTTTCGCGCGCGCTGCCGGATGTGCGGGACGGCCTGAAGCCCGTGCACCGCAGGATTCTCTACGCCATGTGGACGCTGGGGTTGAAATCCGGCGCGCGCTTTCGCAAGAGCGCGACCGTCGTGGGCGAGGTGCTCGGCAAGTACCACCCCCACGGCGACGTGGCGGTGTACGACGCCTTGGTGCGCATGGCCCAGGACTTTTCCATGCGGCAGCCGCTCGTGCACGGGCAGGGCAACTTCGGCTCCATGGACGGCGATGGCGCCGCGGCCATGCGCTACACCGAGACCAAGCTCGCCAGAGTCGCAGAAGAGCTCCTCAACGACATTGAGAAAGAAACCGTTGATTTTGCCGACAACTACGACGGCACCCAAAAGGAGCCGACCGTGCTCCCGGCAAAGCTGCCGAACCTGCTCTTAAACGGAACGCTCGGCATTGCCGTAGGCATGGCAACCAACGTGCCTCCGCACAATCTGGGCGAACTCTGCGACGGCATTGCGGCGGTGCTCGATCGCCCCGACGTTAACGTAAGCGAGCTTGCCAAAATCGTACGGGGTCCGGACTTCCCAACGGGCGGCATCATCTACAACAGAGATGACATCGTGGCTTCCTACGCAACCGGCCGCGGCGGCATTGTGATGCGCGCGGTCACGGACATTGTGGAATCAAAGGGCGGCACGCACGACATCATCATCACCGAAATTCCGTACCAGGTGAACAAGGCTGACCTGATCGCCAAGATTGCGGAGCTCGTTAAGGATAAAAAGATCGAAGGTATCAAAGATTTGCGCGACGAATCCGACAAAGAGGGGGTGCGTGTGGTGGTTGAGCTCAAGCGCGACACGTACCCGCAAAAAATCTTAAACCGCCTGTTCAAACTCACGGCGCTGCAGACCACGTTCCACGTGAATATGCTCGCCCTGGTGGATGGCATCCAGCCCCGCGTGCTGACCTTGAAAAGCATCTTTGAAGAGTTCATCAAGCACCGCAAAACGGTCATCCGCCGCAGGACCGAGTTTGATCTGGCGCGCGCAAAGGCGCGGGCGCACATTCTGGAAGGTTTGGTGAAGGCAATCAATGTCATTGATACGGTGATTGCGTTGATCAAAAAATCCAAAGACCGCGATGGAGCAAAGGCCGGACTCATGAGGACGTTCAGGTTCACGGAACTGCAGGCAAACGCGATTTTGGACATGCGGCTCGCGCAGCTCGCGAACCTTGAACGAAAAAAACTGGAAGACGAACTCAAAGAGAAACGGGCATGGATCAGGGAGCTGGAGGGCATTCTCGCAAGCCCCAAAAAAGTCGCCTCCATCATCAAAGACGAGCTCTCAGACCTCAAGGCCCGCTTCGGCGAAGAACGCCGAACCAAGATTGTGGTCGGCGGGGTTGATAAGTTCTCGCAGGAGGACCTGATCCCGAACGAGGGCACGGTGGTGATGATCACGCGCGACGGTTACATCAAACGCATGGCCCCGGACACGTTCAAGACGCAAGGCCGCGGCGGCAAGGGTGTGGTGGGGCTCACCACCAAAGAAGAGGACGAGGTGTCCATTTTCTTTACGGGCATGACCCACTCGAACATCCTCTTCTTTACCACGCGCGGACGCGTGTTCCAACTCAAGGGCTACGACATCCCGGTTGCCTCCCGGACCGCCAAGGGCTCGTCGCTCGTAAACTTTTTGCAGATTGCGGGAGAAGAACGCGTGAACGTGGTGCTCTCGCTGGACGACATCAAGGACTCCAAATTCCTGGTGATGGTAACGCGGGACGGCACCATCAAGAAAGTTGACATCAACGACTTTAGCCACGTGCGGCGGAGCGGGCTTGTCGCCATCAAGCTCAGAGAGGGCGACTCCTTGCGCTGGGTCAAACCCTCGCGCGGAGACGACAACATCGTGCTCGTGTCCCAGGCCGGGCAGGCGATTCGGTTCAAAGAAACGGACGTGCGGCCCATGGGCCGCGCCGCCTCCGGCGTGCGCGGCATCCGCCTCAAAAAAGGCGACCGCGTGGTTGGCATGGACATCTTTGACCCCAAAAAGCAGCGGGATACCACGCTCCTGGTGGTAATGAGCCAGGGATATGGCAAGCAGTCCCCCGCGAGCGAGTACAAGGTGCAGTCCCGCGGAGGCTCGGGCATCAAAACCGCAAACGTAACCGCAAAAACAGGAGAGGTTGTTGGCGCGCGCATCTTAGACCCGGGAACCACGAACGAGAAGACCGACGTGCTCGCCATCTCTTCCAAGGGCCAGACCATCCGCCTGCCGCTCAAGTCCATCTCCAAGCTCGGGCGCGCCACGCAGGGCGTTCGCATCATGCGCTTCAAGCAGCCCGGCGACCGCGTGGCGAACGTGACGCTGGTGTAAGGAGCGTACACGTGATACGCTGTATCTGCCACTTATTTTGCAACCACTATGTCCACCAAACGAACCTACCAGCCAAAAAAGAAAAAGCGCAGCCGGGTGCACGGGTTCCGGAAACGCAGCGCGACTCCCGGCGGCCGCAACGTGCTGAAAAGACGGAGGGCAAAAGGCAGAAAGCGATTGACCCCGGCGTAACCTGTATGCTCCACGCGGCCAACCGCCTTACCAAACGGTCTGACATTCAGGCCGTCCACGCGCGCGGCAGATCTTTTTTTGTTGGCAACCTCGGCGTGCGGCTCGCCAAAAACAACCTGAAGACCTCTCGCTTTACGGTGATTGTTTCGCTCAAGATTTCCAAAAAAGCGGTTGAACGAAACAGGCTCAAGCGCCGGTTGCGGGAAATCGTCCGCAGAGACATCCTACCCAAGGTCAATCCGGGATTTGACGGAATTATCCTCACCAAAAAACCGCTGCTTGACCTCTCGTTCGGCGAGCTGCGCGAACTCGTCATCAAACTATTCAAAAAAACACGCCTCACATGAAACGTGCAGCACTCTCCATCATCGCGCTCTACCAAAAAACCCTGTCCCCGGACCACGGTTTGCTCCGGGGATTTTTCCCGTACGGCGCGTGCAAGTACCAACCGACCTGCTCGCAGTACACCTATGACGCCATCAGCGTGTTTGGTATACTAAAAGGGGGTACGCTCGGAGCCAGGCGCATCCTGCGCTGCCACCCGTGGGCCGCTGGGGGGTATGATCCCGTAGATTCCGTATGAACCCGTTCGTCATCCTGTTCTACCAACCGATTTTAAACCTGCTCATCTGGCTCCACAACGCCATTCCGGGCGACGATTTCGGGTGGGCCATCATTGCGCTCACGGTGCTTATAAAAATCATCCTGCTTCCCCTGTCCGCGCGCGCGCTGCACTCGCAAAAGGCGCTGCAGGATCTGCAGCCGAAAGTTGACGAGCTGCGCAAAAAATACAAAGACGACCGGCAGCAGCAGGGTCGAGAGCTCATGCGGCTCTACCGGGAGGAGAGGGTCAGCCCCTTCTCCTCGTGCCTGCCGCTCCTGATTCAGCTGCCGTTCTTGCTCGCCATCTACCAGGTGCTCAGCGACGAAGTTGCTTCCGGGAGCCTGGACCGGCTGTACCCGTTTGTTGCCTCTCCTCCCGCTCTTGACACCATGTTCCTCGGCACCATTGACTTGGAAAGCCCGAGTATCGCCGTCGCGCTCGTCGCGGGCGTCCTGCAGTTTTTGCAAACCAAGATGCTCGTGCACCGTCGGCAGCCCGCGGTGCCCGGCGCTGCCGACGAGAGCATCACCAGTATGATGAACAAGCAGATGCTGTACATCGCGCCGATCATCACCGTGGTGTTCGGCGCCACGCTACCGAGCGGGCTCACCCTCTACTGGACCGTCAACACGCTCGCCACGCTCATCCAACAGGTAATCGTCTTACAAAGGCACGCTACCCCTCCCCCGCCGCTCTCTTCCGCGGCGTAACCTGTATGCTCCTCTCTATCCGCGACATCCTCAATCTTCCCGTAGAAACGCAATCCGGGCAACACCTCGGAAAGGTGGAAGGCGTGGTGGTTGAAACTGAAACCCAGCGCCTGTACCAATACCAGGTCAGGCGCGGGAGCATCTCCCGCCTGTTCGGCAAGGCAGAGCTCTTGATCCACCGCGACCAGGTCATTTCAATTACCAGAAGTAGGGTGGTTGTGGAAGACGGCGCGTACCGCGAAGCCGAGCGCGCGGGAGCGGTGATAAAAAAACAAACCCCGGCCCTGGACCGGGGGGTGGTAACGCACGAGTAGGCCGTAGCGCTCCCCTACCGCCCCGCGGAGCGCGCCGGGTGCACAACCACTTCCAGCTCACCGGTAACCACCTCTACGTCTACGGGGGAGGTGAGCTGCTTTTCGGTGTCCGCGAAAACAGAGACTACTTTTGAAGCGCCTTTGATGGTGATTCTTTTTATGGGGAAAAAGCTCTCCGGCTGGTACTGCCCGCCATCCGGGCTGCCGCGGAGCCGGTCCCACAGTGAGCGCACCGGGCGGTACGCGATGACGGCCTCGAGTATGCCGTCGTCCGGGGTAAACTTTTTCGAAGGTGCGCCCTGCGCGCTCGTGCGGTAAATGTCGCAGTTGCAGACGCTGATGTGGTGATCCTGGCGCAAGGAGCTGACGGTGTACGAACGGAACCGCAGGGCGCTCTTTTTGGGAAATACGGCGGCGGTGACAAAGTAGTGGCGCTGGTTTAAAAGCCCGAGATCAAACCTCCGCGTCTGGTGAGCCGCGAGCACGGCGGGCGCTTCTGACGGGTTTTGGATGCCGAGCAGGCGCGCCACCTCTCCAGGCTCGCCAACCGGAATCACGCAAAAAATAAATGAAAAGTGCTCTTTTTGCTTCAGGGCGAGTGCGTGGTTCAATAGGCGGCTCGCGGTGGCATCATTTCCAACCGCAACCAAGGTCTTGATGCCGCTCGAGATGCAGTCGCGAATGCTCCCCCCGAGATCAGAAAGCCGGGAGAGCCGCACCTTTCTCCCAGAAACTCCCTGCTCCGTTAAGAGCAAATCCAGCCTATCGAGTGTCCGGCGGTATTTATCATACACCCAATCATCAATGAAGTACGCATACATACCTTAGGTTTCTTTTTTTGGTTTTTGCACTATTGCCGGCTCGCTCGAGGACTCAACCTCAATTGCCGAAACTGAACAGTGGCCATGCAGCACGGCGCCCGGCTCAATGGAGAGTATCTTGGTGATGATGTCGCCCGCGATTTTGGCGCTCGTGCCGAGCTGGAGGCTGTCTTTCGTGGTCACGTTCCCCGAGATTTCGCCGTATACAACTGCGTTCGCGGCCTCCACATTTGCTTTAATCTTAGCCATTTTTTCGACTTTAAGGTTACCCTTAGTCTTCAGGCTCCCGTTTACGATTCCTTGAACCAACACATCACCCTCGCTCTTAAAGTCACCCTCCACCTTGACGCTTGATCCAATGACGGTTTCAGCTTCCCCCTCTTTCATCTCAAATCCTTTTTGTTTTTCTCCCCTGTCTTTTCCATTGAACATTGCCATAGTGTTCGCTATTTAATTATCAAGTGATTAGTATAGTATACTAGAATAGACGTTTGGAGTAAATTTCCATTGTAAAAACATTTTTTTGCGCTATACTTAGCCTACCCCCGCTTAGCTGATTTGTTATAAAATTGGCTAACATTAGCAAAAATTTAACAAATGGCCTTCAATGATACGGGCCCGTAGCTCAGCTGGCTAGAGCGTTAGTATGGCATACTAAAGGTCGCGGGT
>CAZSGI010000004.1:0-25508 GCA_964606465.1 uncultured Gammaproteobacteria bacterium
CCTTGACGTCCGATTGACCAACACGACGCGCGCGTAAGGTGAGTTTCTGGTGGTCAAGCCGCACATCCGGCTCTTGGCTAACCACACCCTGGATGACCACGTCTTGGCCGTTGTAGTACGCAATGTGCCCGGGATCGCTGACGTTCGGTTGTGACAAAACCAAACGCGCCGCGCCCAAAATAAAAAAGACCCCCCACAGGGCCGCAAGCCGATACTGACGCTTTGACCAGAAGATGACGAGCAGCACCACCATCGCCAACAGAGCGCCATACACGTACACAAACGGAATACTCGCGAATGACGCTGTACCTACACCCATCACAAACGACAGCAAACAAACCAAAAATATTTTTGACTGCGAAAGCCCCATATATTGATTGTAGCGCAAAAAAACGAGGCTTTGAATCCGGCAGGGATCCAAAGCCTCGCACGCGCTGGTGGCGGACATCCCGTCAGCATCACCGAATCCCGTGCCCTCGGGAAAAGCTGATGTCCAGCATGAGG
This sequence comes from uncultured Gammaproteobacteria bacterium, assembly GCA_964606465.1. Lineage (GTDB taxonomy): Bacteria > Patescibacteriota > Patescibacteriia > UBA2169 > UBA2169 > CG10-46-32. The sequence continues at coordinate 505 of CAZSGI010000004.1, forward strand.
GTCTGGCGCCCGCTGGCGCTCTGCCACAGCACGCGGATGTTCTCAAGGTCATGCGCGATCCTATCCCGCTGGGCCTCCTCCAGAGGGTGCGTAAGCTCCTTCCGAGCGTCCCGATCAAGCAATGTCCGGAGGATCCTCTCGGCATCATCCATATCTCTCGCCTGCAAACCGAGTGGAACCGCCGGGTTTGCACTGTGCACGGTACCGATGCTCATGGCACTCCCTCCGTGAAATGTGGAAACAACGATTTACCGATTTTCGGTAGCCAACCATCTTACATACCTTTCCGCAAACTCATCAAGCTCGCCGCGCAATACCGCATCAACATCCGAGGTTTCAAGCCCGGTTCGGTGGTCTTTGACCAGCTTGTAGGGGTGCAGAACGTATGACCGAATCTGCGAACCCCACTCCGCGGATTTGACCGAGCCGCGGATACGGCGCTCCTCGGCTTCCCGCTCCCGGGCCTGCCGCAGCGCGAGCCGCGACTTCAAAATCTTCAAAGCAGTCGCCTTGTTCTGGTGCTGGCTCCGCTCGTTCTGAACAGACACGGTAATGCCCGAGGGAATATGAACGACCCTGACGGCCGAATCCGTGGTGTTCACACTTTGCCCGCCGTGGCCCGAGGAGCGGAACACGTCCACGCGGATATCCTCATCGCGGATGACAACGTCTGATAAGTCACCCAAATCAGGTATGACATCCACAAGCGCGAATGACGTGTGGCGCATGGCCTCCGCGTCAAACGGCGAAATGCGCACCAGGCGGTGCACGCCTGCCTCGCTCTTGAGCCACCCGTACGCGTAGCCGCCCGCGACTTCCAAAGTCGCGCTCTTCAAGCCTGCCTCCCCTCCAAGTTGCCGATCCACCACGCGCACCGAGAATCCTTTGCGTTCCGCAAAGCGCACGAGCATGCGTTCGAGCATCTCGGCCCAGTCCTGCGCATCCGTGCCGCCCGCGCCGGCGCTGATGGAAACAATGGCCCCGCGCTCGTCGAATTTTTGAGAAAAAAAGACAGACAGCTCCAGCCGTTCGAACTCCGCGGCGAGCTCGTTCGCTTTTTTCACGATCTCGGCTTCGAGCTCGGCGTCCCCCTCGCGCTCAAGCTCTCCGGCGAGCTCAAGCGTGGAGGTGACGTCGCGCTCAAGGCCCTCCCACTGCGCAAGCTCGCCGCGGAGCGACGCGAGCTCGCGCGTTAGCCGCCCCGCGCGCTCGCGGTCCTCCCACAGAGACGAATCCTGCACGGAGCGCTCCAGTTCCTGAACGGTTCGCCGTTTTTCCGCAAGGTCAAAGTAACCCCTCTGTTTCGGAAACCTTGTCCGAAAGCTCTCGTAATTGTGTGATGATTTCGCGCATTTCTTGAATTTCCGTGGACTTCTTACTGCTGCTCAACTAAAGTCGCGCTCACCTCAATCTCCTCGCTCTTGCGGAAAACCTTGAGCGTGACGGTATCAGAAGGCTTGTAGCGGCTCAATATTTTTGCCAAACCCCGTTCTTGTGTTACCTTCTCTCCGTTCACTTCCAAGATGATATCGTTCTCAACCAAACCCGCTTTGTCGGCCGGAGAACCCGGAATCACGGCGAGGTCGGTCCTTGAGTCTCCGCGCACGATAAGCGCGCCGTGGTCAACACCCGCGATGTTGTTTGCTTCGGCAAATTCCGGAGAGATGATAACGTACCGAACCCCGAGGAACGGCCGCACGATGCGTCCGAACTCGCGCACGCTCGCAATGGCGCTCTTGACCTCGTTGATGGGAATCGCGAACCCGATGAGCTGACCCTCCTGCGAAACCGCGGTGTTGACGCCGATCACCTTGCCGAAGAGATCCAAGAGCGGGCCGCCCGAGTTGCCCGGATTGATGGCAGCATCGGTCTGGATTGCTTCTTCAATCACCTCCGAGCTACCCCTCGAATTCCCGGCAACCACCCGCCGGTTAATGCCCGAGACCACGCCCTTGGTGACGGTGTTGGAAAATTCGCCCAAGGAGTTGCCGATCGCGATCACGGTCTGACCGATTTTGACGCTCTCGGAGTCCCCGAGGTCTAGAACCGGCAGGTTGTCGGCCTGGATTTTGAGAATGGCGACGTCGTTTACGGTATCGCGGGCCAGCACCTCGGCCTCGTACTGCGTGCCGTCGTTCGTGATCACCGTGTACTCGGCCTCGGCCTGGTCAACCACGTGCCGGTTCGTGACGATTAAGCCGTCCGTGGTAATGATGAATCCGGTTCCGCCGCCCACCTCCTGCTTGCCCGAGGGAGGCGTCTGGAAGCCGAACGGGAACGAAAAAAAGAACGGGTCCCCGAACGGACTCCCCGGGCCGGTTTGGTTGTAGAGTTTTGAGAGGTCCTGCGTCACCACGATGCTCACCACGGCCCGCGTAGCTTGGGCGACCACGTCAACGGTGGCTGAATCTTCCACCACGACCTGCGGCTCGCCTCGCCCCCCGCCCCCCATCACCCCGTCGGGTGCGGAGATGCCGAGCGACTGCGCTACGAACGGCCAGAGGTTTTCTCCGGCAACCCCGGAGGCAACCACTCCGAACACGGCGCCAACCAAGCCGCCGGTGATGCCGGAGACGATGATGATGAGTACGACGAGAGACCTGATTGGAGGGGGAAGTTTGGAGAACATACACTCGTTACCTGGAACGGTTTTGGTCAAACAGCGTATTGATGAAGCTGTTGCCCTCAAGAATCGTCTGTCCGGTTCCGCTCCCCAAAAGCTCGGTGTACGCGCCGAACCACTGCGAAAGGAGCGGCGGCAGGTAAATCAGGGCAATGATGATGGGCCCGACTATCAAGACGACCTTAACGACGCCGAGTACCTGTGCGAACAAGATGTACTTCCTCGTCTTGCGGGTGTGCTCGACGATTTCCCGCGAGAGTTCCAGGTTTTCGCGCACGAGCTGCTCGAGCGTCTCAAGGCCGGGCTGCCCGGGGGGAGGCGGGTTACTTTCTTGATTTGGTTCTCTGTTTGGCATAGGGGGTGCGGTTTTTTCTATTTTTTCGCTTTCTCCCCACGAGCTTGTTGATTTCGTCGTAGAAGGTATGCACGTCGCGGAATTCGCGGTACACGGACGCGAACCTGATGTAGGCGACCTTATCCAGCTTCTTGAGGTGCCGCATGGCGATGTCCCCGATTTGAGAAGCCTTGATTTCAGACCGGTTCAGCACGTAGATGTCCCGCTCGATGCGCGCCACCAGCGTCCGAAACTCCTGTGTGGTGACGGGGCGCTTCTGGAGCGCGCGCGAGAGCCCGGCCGCGAGCTTCTCACGGGAGTACGCCTCCACGGTGCCGTCGCGCTTGACGACCGAGAGGTTCAGGATCTCCGTTTCCTCGCGCGTTGAAAACCGAAATCCGCACTGTGCGCACTCGCGGCGTCTCCTGATGGTATTATCCTGTTCGGAAAGCCGCGAGTCAAGCACGCGCGTTTCCTGGTGATCGCACGCAGGACATTTCATACTGCCGCACGGTTAAAAAATCGAAAAGGAATCCGGAGCAGGCGCGGGAACTTCAGTGCATCTTCTTGCGAATGAACGCCGGGATCTCGAGCTCTTCCTGTTCGTCTTCACCAGCGTCGTCCGCCCGAGAGCGCTCCCGGGGGTAGGGTGCGGACGGAGCGGTTGGGGAAGGAACCTCGCGTTCAAAAAAGATGGCGCGCTTCTTATCGAGCTCTTCCATGCGTTCCAGCTCACGGACCCCGACCGCTTCCGCGCTCGCTCGCTCGCGGGCCCGGCTCACCCCCTCAAACCCGGTTGCCACGACCGTGATTTTGACCTCGTCCTTGAGGTCGTCGTTGATAACGGCTCCAAAGATGACCTTCGCATCGTCGTCCGCGGCCCCGGTAATGATCTTTGCGGCCTCATTGATTTCGTACATTCCCAAATCGCTCGACCCGGTGATGGTGAACAGGATTCCCCGGGCGCCGTCGATGGAGAGCTCCAGGAGCGGGCTGTCGATGGCGGCTTTTGCCGCGTCCACCGCGCGATTCTCGCCGGAGCCGCGACCGATGCCCATCAGGGCCGAACCGGATCCGCTCATGATGGCCTTCACGTCCGCAAAGTCAACGTTGATCAAGCCCGGCACCGTAATCAACTCCGAGATCCCCTGCACGCCCTGCCGCAGCACGTCATCCACCACCCGAAACGCGTCCAAGAGCGACGTCTTCTTGTCAATCACCTGCAGCAGGCGGTCGTTCGGAATGGTAATGATGGTGTCGACTTTTTCAACCAGCTCTTCCAAACCGGCCTCGGCGATGTTCCGGCGCTGCTGTCCTTCGAACAGAAACGGCTTGGTCACGATGGCAACGGTGAGCGCGCCCAGATCTTGGGCGATGTCCGCAACCACGGGCGCGGCGCCGGTGCCGGTGCCCCCGCCCAAACCGCAGGTGATGAACACCATGTCCGTATCTTTCAGAATATCCTTGAGCTCGTCCTGGCTCTCCTCTGCGCTCTTGCGCCCCAAATCCGGGTTCATGCCGGCTCCCAAACCGCGGGTGACGGTCTGGCCGATGTGCACCTTGGTCTGCGCCCGGTTGTGGTGCAGCGCCTGCGCGTCGGTGTTGACCGCAACAAACTCGACACCGCGGATCCGCTCTTCAATCATCCGGTTCACGGCCGAACTCCCTCCTCCCCCCACACCAATCACCTTTATCTTGGCAAAGGTTTCGATGTCTGGTTTGATCTCCATATGGTTCTCTTCGTTTACCCCCTATCAGGTAGGGGGCTTACCCCCGCTTTCGCGCTTTGAGCCTTGTCCGTGCGCGGGGGGGCTTACTTGCCGAATTTTGTTTGCGAGTAGAAACGGAATTTTTTAGATGACCTCCGGGTGTCTACGATTTAAAAATGCGCACGATGGAGCGCACCTGTTCGGTGATGGCGCGCAAGCCCCGCAAACCCCTGATGCTTGAGGATCCGAACGGCCGATTCGAAAGTTCCTCGTTCGCGTGCCCCCACCGCACGAGCCCGACGGCCGTGGTGTACGCGGGATTGGAAAGCTTGTCAATCGCGGAGCGCACCCCCTGCGGGACCCCGATCCCCGCCGGGAGCCGGAACACCCGTTTCGCGATCTCCGTAAGCCCCGGCAGTTCGGCGCCCGCTCCGGAGAGGATAACGCCCGCGGGCAGCTTACCCGAACGACCGACGGAGCGCAACTCCTTATCCACCATGCTGAAAATTTCTTCCACGCGCGCCTCGATGATTTCCGCGAGGTACTTCCGGGAAAACGACCCCTCTTCTCGCTCGTCTATCTGCGAAAGCTGGATTTCGTCCGCGCTGCGGCCCAGCGCGGAGAGCGTTGAACCGTACTGCACCTTTATGGTCTCCGCGACGTCAATGTTGGTCCTAAGCCCTATGGCGATGTCGTTCGTGATGTGCGAAGCCCCGACCGGGAGCACCTTCACCAGCATGATATCCCCCTCCTCAAAAACGAGGATGCTGGTGGTGGCGGCGCCGATGTTCGTGAGCGCCACCCCCAAATCCTTCTGCCGTTCAGAGAGCGTCGCCTCGGCGGAGGCGAGCATCGCCACCACCAGGTCGTCGATCCCGAAACCGGCGAGCGTGACCGCCTTGGTGAGGTTCTTGATGTGGCTGGACTGACCTTCGATAATCTGCGCCTCCACCTCGAGCCGCACCCCGTTCATGCCGATGGGATCCTTGATGTCCGTCTGGTTATCAATGCTGAAACGCCGGGGCAGCACGTGTATGATTTCGTAATTCGGCGGCACGCTCACGGCCTGCGCGGCTTCCAGCACGCGCTCCACGTCATCCTCGCGAATTTCGCCGTCCGCGCGCGCGACCGCAATAACCCCCTTGGATTCTTGCGCGGTTATGTGGCTGCCGGAGATGGCCGCAACCGCGCTCGTTAAACTCGCACCCACCATTTTCTCGGCGCGCGCCTTCACCCCAACGATGGATTCAACCACCTCTTCGATGCTGCGGATGGTCCCCTTTGACATTCCGCGCGACTCGCCCTCCGCGAGGCCGATGATGTTCAAATCACCTGTTTCAGGGGAAACCTCCCCAACGGCAATACGTGTGGTGGCGGTGCCGACATCAATGCCGGTTATTAATTCTGCACGGGGCATAGGTACTTCCACTATACAAAAAAATCCAATTTTCTGCAATGGATTTACTTGTCCACAGATTGAACAAATTTTGTGTACACTCAACGCAGAGCTGTATTCATTTTGTGTTCAGCATTTTTCCGGCTACCTCCTCCATACGCCGCTCCTCCCTTTCGGAGTGGTGCTCGAATCCGAGCAGGTGCAAGAGCCCGTGCACAAACAGGCGCGCAACGTACTCCCAAAACCCCACGCCTGCCGCCCTGGCGTGCGCGCGGGCGAGCTCGGGGCAAATCACGATGTCGCCGAGCTCATCGCGCTCCACGGAAGCAAACGAGAGCACGCTGGCCGGGTGAGGCTTGAGCCGGTAGGCGGCATTGAGCTTTTTCGACGCGGCCGGGCTGACGAACACCACGCTCACCGAACGGTTGCGCGCAAGGCGCCCAAACCGCGCTTGCGCGCGAGCGGCCAGGCGCAACAAAACCGCCCGGGGAATTCGGGCGGTTCTGCTTACCTGGTTGACGCACAGAAGTCGCATACCCTTTCGCCCCTTCACGCTCCTCTGCGTTACGGCGCGGCGGCGGGCTCACCCGCGCTCCCGGCGACGGTCGTCCCGAAACGGAAACTCCCGTAGAAGTGCTCAAAGATGTTCGGCCAGTTGATGTCGCCGCGCGTGCCGCTGTTGTAGGTAACCACGTAGATGAGCCCGGTTCCCCCCGCGTACAGCGTCCGGCCATCCGGGCTCCATACGGCCGGGCGGCCGTCGAGCACCGTAACCGCGAGCTCAACGTTCGCCAAAGACGGCGACTGCCCCCTGAACCAGTCCACAATCGGGGTAGAGAGCGGATTCTCTATGATGAGGATTTCGAAAAATTCTTCGGTGCTGGAAATGAACAGCAGCTGCTTGTTGGTTTGGTCAAGCGCGTCCGCGAGCCAGGCCGCCGGGTAGTCCACGCGGTACCCGTACGTCGCGTTGGTATAGGTCGCAAACAGCCCGGACGAAGAGAGCTTCGCCCCCTCCCCGGCAAGCGGGCTGTAATTGTTCTTTATCTCTTCCAGGTCACCGTACGAGTCGCCGTCCGAATCCGGCGCGCCGCTCTCCAAGCCGAGCAGGTCTTCTTCGGCATCCGTGAGCCCGTCCTGGTCCGTATCAGTGGTGGGGAGAAGGCGCGCGAACGAGAGCTCCTCTCGGGCGGATGGCGCCTCCTCGGCAGGGCGGTGGATGACGGCAATCGGGCCGCTCGGAACCTTCTCGAGCACGAACGAGTACCCCCCGACCGTTACCTGGTAATCCGGAAACTCTTCCCAGCGCACCCCCCGCAGGTACGCCGGCACAACGTCCGCGGGCCGGTACCCCTCCGGAATGTTCGCAACCGAAAGCTCAACCGAGAGCGGCTCCTCAAACGTAACGCCAGCCGGGTACACCGAGTAGAGGCCGCCGAGCACGGTACCTTCCTCGGGCAACGATACGTCACCCTCCGAAAGCACGGTAACCCCGATACCAGAACCGTACTGTTGCGCCACGGTCGCGGGAACGGTTACCGAAAGCGAACCGGTGAGTATGTTGTTCGCGTCGAACGCCTGCGTGCTGATCACTTGTTCGGCAATTTCAGAAACGCGGGCGGTTTCGTCCGGCTGGACACCCGAGGCCTGCGGTGAAACACTCGTGCGCAACGTTGTCTTCTCCGGAGCGCTTGAGCGCTCCGGAGAAAGAAAAACCGCGTACAGCACCGCAAAGAGCCCGCCGAGCACCACCACGGCACCGCCGCCGAGCACCACCACCTTCTTGGGAAAGCGGTGCGCGGGCACGGCTTGGGCGCGCTCTGTTGGCAGGTACGACGCGGGCATGACCGTAAATTTGTCGTCAGAAATCTCTGCGGCGCTCAGCGGCTTCTCGCCGGGAGCGCCCTTGTCCGCTGGTACGTTCTTCTTTCTGAAACCAAACATACTGTTTTACTCTGCGCCTTCCTTCGCTTTCTCAAAATTAAGCAGCTTGCCGGGCCCCAGCGGATTGTACCCGTTCTGCACCTCTTCCCCGTCCAGGTACGAGTCTCCGTCAGAGTCAACGTGCAACGGGTTGGTCCCGAAGATGGCGGACTCTTCCCAGTCAGAGAGCCCGTCGTTGTCGCTGTCAACCAACCGCGGGTTCGTGCCCTGCGCAAACTCCTGCGCGTCCGAGAGCCCGTCCTGGTCCGTATCAAGGGACGCCGGATCCTGCGGAATCGGGTTGAGCGCGCGGTCAATTTGCCCCTGCTGGAAGTCTTGTAAAATTTTATTCACGTCCCGTACCTCTCCCGAAGCGCCGGACCCAGGCGCCGAGCCGTCTGGCGCCGGAGCGGGCGATTCCTGGATTCCCGGTTCAACGGCCGCACCATCGGTATCCTGCGGCTGCCCGAGAGAAGGGGTACCCTCAAGCGGAGCGGCAAGCTTTCGTTGGAGCAACGTAAAAGCGGCGGCTCCGGCGCCGATCACGCCCACGCTCACCAAAACAATGATAAAAATTTTTGCGAACGGAAACCCCACGCGTTCCTGCCCTGAAACCTGGCTTCCCGGCGTGGCGGTTCCTCCGCTTGCGGCGAGCGGCTTGAGCCTGCCGGAAGCGAGCGCAGTCGGCGGGCCGGGAACAACCAACGCTGCAGGTGGCTGCTCTTGGAGCGGCGTGCCCGCGGATGCGTCCGTACCCGAAAAAATATCTTCAACCCCCCGGGGAGCGACAGACCCGGCGCGGGGCTGCGCGGAACTGTTTTGATTTTGGTTTTGCCCTTCAAACATATACCCACTATACCACAAAATCCTCGGACGAAAAAGAGCGCAATTACTGCCTGCGGTACCGCAACGCCTTATCCATGCACAACTGCTCTGTCCAATCCCACGCAGCTCCGGTGATCCAGTTCCAGCTTGAGGCTTCAGCATACTCCAAATTCACGGAGAACGACGCGGTTCCGTCCTGGTTGCGGTACACGTACAGGTACGCTTCCCCGTCGCACGCGTACCCGGGGTTCGGATTTCCGGTCCGGCACGTCTCGCGGTCTACCACGCCCGCGGCTGCGTCGCACTGGATGCGCTCGGCCGGGTCGTGCGGCAGCGCCGCTCCGAAATCAGACGAGAGGTTCGAGTCCCACGACGGCCACACCGAGAGGGAGAGCCCCGGTTCAAACGACCCCGAAGCAAGTGTTGGGAGCGCCTTGGCGCTATCGAGCACGCGCGCGAGCGTGTGCGCGTCCTTGATGCGCTGCGCATCCCGCCGGATCGCCTCTTTCTGGTTGTCATCCTCAAGGTTCACTAAAAATCTCCAGTTGGAAACCAGTTGGTTGAATATTTCATTAGACTCCGGACGCGCATTGTTGTTGATGGAAATCAAATACACGTTGTGGTAGATGGAAGGTGCTCCTCCTTTCGTGTCGTTCAACGCGCCGACGTAAATGGTCCGGCGGTCCTGAATCGCGTCAAACCCGTCAATCGGCGCGATTGGCTGCGGGCTGCCCGTAAGATTTTCCTGACGAGCGTACCAGCCGGCAACGGAATCGTTCTCGTGGTTGGTGAGTGATTGGATGATGATAACGTCGTCGATCTCGGGATTGGAGAGGAATATCTCTTTGAGGAGCCGCACATCGGACTTGGCGGGATCATTGTACCCGTACTCAATGTACTTGCACCGCTCCCCGGTGCCACAGTCCGTGTGAGAAGCGCACGCTGCAGTGCTGTACTGCTGATTCGGATTCGGCTCGCTCGGATCATAGCAGCGCTTGGGAATCTTGGGGAGGTCGCCCGCAATTCCGGGCGAACCGCGATCCAGGCAGTAGAACGTGGAAAAGTTTGTTTTAATGGGCTCCTGGGTGAACGAATCGTCTCCGGTTTTATCGGAAAACGGCAGCCCGTCGCGAGCCATGTCAGGCGGCCACGGGTTCTCGCACAAGAACACGCGCGCCTCGGTGGAGCCGGAAATATCCGCGCCTGCGATATCCGCGCGCACCGAAATATCGGTTGACCCGTCCTGCGGGTGGATGCCAAACAGCTGTTCTGAATCCGAAAGAGGGCCAGAAAGGCGATCTGTTGACGAAAGAATTGACGGGTCGCTTGATGACCATGCAAGCGCTTGAGTGGTGACGGTCAGCTGGCCTGCGCGGTTGATTGGAAACGCCTCAAAAATACGCTGGTGCCCTGCTTGTTCATCTTCATCTCCCTCGCAGCCGTCGCGAGCGCAGGTGAAAATCGGGGCAACCGGCTCAATCTCAAAATGCGTAACTCTGCACTGGGTGTCCTGGGCATTATTGACGGTGTCAAAATTAATGACACAATCCTCGTCCGTAGGAAGCCCATCGCAGACCGCGTCAGTTGCCAAAATGCCGCCCGTGGCGCTGCGCAACCCGGTCAAACCGCCTTTGAGCACGATCTGGTAATCAGGGGGTGGCGCGCTGTTCCGTATCGCGAGCTGACCTGAATCCGGGTACAGCCGCAGGGTAGTCTGGCTGCCGCGCGTCACTACGTCCGCAACACCCGAAACCGCGGAATTATTGCTTGTCCGGCGCACGTAAAAGTTCGCTCCCGCAACATTCGCCGCATCCAGATGGGTTCCGGGCGCAAACCCCACGCTTTCGGGCACCACTTCCCCGCGGAGCACGACCTCCACAACCATATTGAGGCATGCAAACGCCCCGTCTCCGGGCTGGTATGACCTGACCGACAAATTATTCGGATTTCCCGAACCCCGGGGTATGGTCCCGAGCACGGTAAACGAAACCGCATTACTCTCCGCTCCGCCGCGCGCGACTCTGACCGTTCCCCCACCCGCGGGAGCCGAAGCCACCCGGATGCACACCTCGCCGTTTTCCCACCCGTCTTCCGGGCAGCTTGAACGTGCGGCCCGAGCGACCACGTCAGTTGTCGTATAGGATGATTCGCCTACGCGAAACACAACCGAACCCAAGGCTGCGCCAAAGCCCTGGCCGCGGATGTCTGTGATGTCCCCGGGCCTGCCCTGGACCGGGGTGAGGCGGCAGATGCCGGGGTGGCTCTCTCCGCTCGGGGTGAATGATCCAGACGAGGCGACCGAGTCAAACGTAGGCCGGGTAACGCGCACCGGACCCGGATGAACCGCGCCGGGCGCGACCTCCGCGATAATCTGCGAATCACCCCAGGTTGCACCGCACCAGGAGGCGAGAGGTTCGGCCGCCCGCGCCGGCGAACCGTCCGGATTCGCACCGATCGACACCTCTCCACGGGTACTGCCGAAGTAGCACCCGCTGATCGTCGTCCACGTTCCGCTCACCCCGCCCGCGGGCGAAAAACTGGTAACGGTCGGGCTGCACCGTCCTTTGTTTGGACCATCTTGCAGGCATACCGATCCGGTACAGGCGCTGCCTCGGGTGCAATCTGCATTCGTACTGCACGCGGCGTACACGGTCGCGGATGCCCCGTCTTTCAGATGCGTGCTCCCTTCATCGTAAAACGCGCACGCGAGCGCGCGAACAGAACCGTCGCTTGATCCCGTGACCCCGGTAACCGCGCTCTGGCTGGAACTTCCGGCAGCAACCGTAATGATAGGCGCACCGCCAACGGTAGGCGCGTTGCAGGACTGGCGGCACTCAAACGAGAAATCCCCGGAAACGTACTCGCACGGCCGCCAGGAAAAGTTATTCGGGGCAACGATTTCCTGGCCCACGCTCGAGCACGAATTGGACGGGCCGTATGAGCGGACCGCGAGGTTCGCGGTTTCGCCCTCATAGAAACCGACGTTTGAAAGATTCTGCTCAATCCGGTTTACCGCGCACGCGGCCGTGCCGGTCTTAAACGACCATACGTACGCATCGTTGCCGGGCAGAGCGTCGGTCGAGGCGTTGGGGTTGGCAATCACCTTGCCGTCTTGCGATACCACGCCGTCCGCGCCGCCGGCAACGCGCACCAGGTACCAGACGCCAGCATCCAACGCGGTGCCGGGTGTCTGCGGGGTAACCACGACTCGCTCGCTGCCATCGAGCGCAACCGAGGCGCCCACGGGCGAAGCTTGGGCGTCATTCCATGCGCACCGGCTCGCTGCCGGACACTTTTTGAGCTGCACGCGGTTCCCGCCTACGTCCGCAACCGGCTTTGACGCCTCAAAGCTAATCACCGCCCTGGTGCATGAATCCGTGCATGACGCGCTCGGCTGGGTGCTGATGATGCGGAACGTATCCGGAACCTGGCACGCACACGATGACGGCGCGCATTCAAGCCCGGCCGAACACAGTCCAGGATCCGGAGAACAAGTGTTGGCAACTGCGGAACATGACTGGCCCACTCCCGCCCGGAGGCTGAACTCAAGCTTGTTTGATTGCACCCCGGAAACGGTCACCGAGACCTCCCCGTCCGACGGGTTGTTCTGCGCTTGCTCGGGCACGCGCGATTGAATCCGCGTATTGGTCCACGAACCGGCCGAGGCGCCGCTCTGCACTTTCTGGTTGTAGAACTCAAGCTGCCCGGCCGGAGCGAGGCCGAGCCTTGAGCCGGAAAGCGTCACGCCGTCCCCCCAGTACCCGCTCAAAGGGCTGATTGCGTACAGGCACGGCCCGGTGAACGTCCTCGTCGTGTCAACCGTAAAGCGAACCGCGTTGCTCTGGAGCGCGCCAATGGGAGCGCCGTGGTCAACGCTCACCGCAATGTCAAAGTCAACGTTCAATCCTGCGGGCAGCGGCTCGGTGGGTCGTCCGATAAAATCCCCGGCGATTGAGGCATCGCTCCACGCCTGGTCCGACACCGTGAGCCCGCGGTGACCACGCCAGGCGGCCTCAATGTCCGGAGTGAGACCGGCCGTATTGAGCGGCGAATCGAGAGAGAGCGCGGTGTGCGCCCTGCTTCCGGACGCCTTGGGATTCCCAAAGTAGGCGCCCTGGATGGTCAAACACTGCTGCCACCGGCCCGCGTTGCGCCGCAAGCCGGATACGTAGCTGATGTACGGCTCCTGCGCGCACGCGGACGCTTCTGCGGCAGTGAATGACCACGCATGGTTCTCGGCATCCGCAACATCGCGGCCCGGCTCCAAAAAGCTCACCCGAGCATGGTACGCGGTGCCGGGAATCAAATCATCTGCCGCGTCATCCGGATTGAGATCAAAAGAGTACTGCCTGCAAAAATCATTCGGGTTGCCGGTTCTGGAAAAGTTGTCTTCCGGAAGCGGGCGCAACCCAACGCCCGCCGGAGCAAGCGTTCCCGTGAGCACCAACCCCGCGTTTCCGGAAGGATGCACGCCGCAGCTCTGGGTGCGGACGTTGTACATGGAAGTCCGGAACTGGACGAACGCGGGAGTTTGCGGGCAGGAGTAGCCGTACCCGTCGCTGGGGCGCACGAACGATACGCCGGGTAAATCAGCGCCCGTGGTGAACGTAATTTCAACTGGAGGTGAGAGGGTATTACCGCACAGGTCGGAAACGTTCTGGATGGTGAGGCGGTATTCGGTGTACGGCTCAAGCAAACCAAAACGGCCGTCAAAAGAGGCGGTATAGTTTTCGTTCAAAGAAAACAGCAGTGTTTTGCCGCGCAGCGTTGCGTCAAATACCTCACCCCCGAGCGCAGGCGCGTACGTGCCGTCAGGAAGTTTGCGCTCGAGCGCAACGTTCGCCGCCACCAGCTCTCCGGCGGCGGCGATGACGCTCGCGACGTCAATGGATTCGGAAAACGCAACGCTGAATATCGTACTCCGTGGCACGTTGGTTTCTCCGTTGCCCGGGTACGCAACCGCGAGCGTTGGGGCGACTGAGTCCCTGGTGGTGCCGGTGGTAAAGATCCAGTAGTGGTACCCGTCCCGCGCCCCGTCGCAGTCGGCACAGTCCGAGAGCGCCAATCCGCGGGTGTCTTTGAGGGTTTCATCCAACCGCACCTCGTACGTCGCGTTCGGGGTCCAATCCACCCGCGCGCCGCGTTCATCAACGCGCTGAAAGGAAATCACGTTGTTGCGCTTCTCAATCGCGATGGTTCCCTCATCAATGAACGTTCCGGAGCGGTTGCGCTTGATGGTGAGCGTGTCCCCGTTCTTGAGGTTCTCAACCACTTCAGTATTGAGCCAGTGGTTGAACTGCGCCTGAATACTGGAGCACAGCTGCACGTCCTGGCTTGAATCCGAGCCGTTGTGGGCCGTTTCAAAAGAATCAACCCGAAACGCGGCAGTGCTGCCGCTGCCCGGAAACAACGAGGCGTCGGAGCCGGGCGCATCGCCTCCTCTCCCGCCGATTGCCCCTCCGATCCGGTTAATGACGAACGCGGCAATGGCCCAGGACGACATGATAATCACGAGCCCGATCACCGCGTTGCGCAGGATGCTCTTGGCGCGCGCGATTCGCTCCTCGTTGCCGGACGCGGTCATCCACAAATATCCCGCGTACAGAATGATAACCACCGCCACGATTCCCAAAAATCCGAGCGTGATGTTGACGATGGTGGTGATGGTGCTCTTGAGGTCGCGGTCGCTCTGCACCGCGACCTCTGAAAACTCGGAAGAGAGCCCGAAATTTTGAGTGGAATCCCCGGCAGTTTGCGCGAACGAAACAGGGGGAGAAACAAACAAAAAAGCGGCCGCAAGAAGGCACGCACGTAACATGATGCGCGCAAAACGCGCCTTCGATTGGAATCGAACGTTAGCTGGGAGGAATGTGCGCATGCCGCCTATTTGCTTTTCGTTTTTGTCTTGGAACCACTCCTCTTTTCCGCCGCCTCTTCGCGGACCGTCCGCAAGAGCTCTGAGCTCTTTTCGACGACCGCACCGAGAGCGCCCTCGAGTTTTTCGCGGTCCAGGCCTGCTCTGTTTGCGGCTTCGGCGACTTTCTTGCGGGCTTTTTTTCCGGTGAGGGGGGTCAAAAGCGCCGCGGCGGCGGCGCCGACCAAGGCGCCAGCCAGAAACTTTTTGGATGCGACCATGGTGTTTTTGTCTTACGTGTGCGCTTACGGCACTAATTAGTTTCGTTCGGCGCGAGAAGTTCACGAACCATCTGTCCAACCGCGTCCCCGCTCGCGCGACCTTTCACCTGCGGCATCACGCGACCCATGACCTTCCCCACATCGGACAAACCCTCGGCGCTGGTCTCCGCAATCACGCTCTCGATGACGTCTTTCAGTTCGTCGGACGAAAGCTGTTTGGGGAGGTAGGCGGAAAGCACGGCGACCTCCCGCTGCAGGCGCGCCACCTCCTCGCTCCTCCCGGCTAAGACGTTCGCCGCAATGGATTCCTTGTGCTGCTTGATTTCGCGCTGCAAGATCTCAACCACGTCTTCGTCCGACGCATTACCCTGCTTTGCGATTTCAAGGTTCTTGATGCTTGAGCGCACCAGGCGGAGTACGGAAAGTCTCTCGGCTTCGCGAGCCTTGAGCGCTCGCTTGAAATCCGTATCAAGTTGTTCGAGCAGGCTCATAGCCTATGGCCTCGCCCGCTTGACCTTCACCGCACCGCGGCGCTTCCGGTTGGCGCTCCCGCGCCCGCTCCGGCTGCGGCCGAACGTCTCTTCCGAAAGCTCGCCGATTTTGCGCAAATACTCCTCGCGAGCGCGCATTCCGAGCCGCCGGAGGGCATCTTTTTTCTTCTGGCTTTCGTTCTTCGGACGCTCAAAGTACTGGCGTCGTTTGGTCCGCAGCAGCAAGCCGCTCGTCTGAATCCTGCGCGAAAAACGGCGGATTAAGCGCTCGTTGGACTCGTTCTCTCTTCGCTTCAACGTTATCGGCATAGGTACCTAAATCGTACCGCTATGGTACCACAACTGCTTTCGCGCTGTCAACGCGCTTAACGACTTTTCTTAAGGCGCTTCTTGAGCTCATCCACGATTTTAGCGCTGTCAACCACCTCCTGGATTCCGTTCTCCATGTCCCGGATGATCACGGTCTGGTCCAAGAGCTCCTTCTGTCCCAGGATGACCGCGTACACGACCCCCAGTTTGTCGGCGAGCTCAAGCTGTGATTTGAGGCCTGATTTACCGAAGTTGGCGCGGACCCGAAGCCCGCTCGAGCGGATCGTTTCAAAGAGCGTGAACGTGCGCTTGGTGGCCGCTTCCCCGAGCTGAGCCAAGAACACCTGCGGCTTTTTCTCGGAACCAGCTTGCGGCTTGGTTTTTTTAAACGCGGACACCAAACGCTCCAAACCGAACGCCATGCCCACGGCCGGCGTGCTCCTGCCGCCGAGCGTTTCAATCAAACCGTCGTACCGCCCGCCGCCGCCCGCGGCAAGGTTCGATTCCGCGGCGTCTTCCTCGCCGCCTCCCGCCGGCACGTTCGCCACGATTTCAAACGCGGTCCGGTTGTAGTAATCGAGCCCGCGGACAATGTACGGATCAAGCTCGTACGGCACCTCGCTCTCGTCCAGGTGCTCGAGCACGGCAACGAAATGCTTTTTTGATTCTTCATCCAAATGGTCAACCAAAAGCGGCGCTTCGGCGAAGAGCGCGCGGCATCCCGCTTCCTTGCAATCCAGCATCCGGAGCGGATTGCGGGTCAGACGCTTTTTGCAATCCTCGCACAAGAGGCTGCGCTTGGGCTTGGTGTACTCTTTCAGGAGCTGGAGGTACTCCTCGCGAGCGACGGCCGACCCCAGGCTGTTGATGTGAACCGTAACATCCAGCCCCAGCTCCCGGCACAAGAGGTACGCGACAAAAATCACTTCCGCGTCCGCGACGGGCTGCTCGTTCCCGAAAAGCTCTATTGAGAGCTGGTGGTGCTGGCGGTACCTTCCCGCCTGCGGGCGCTCGTACCGGAACGCCGGGCCCGCGCTGTAGAGCTTCACGGGCTGCGGGCGGTTGAACATGCCGTGTTCAACGTACGCGCGCGCCATGCTGGCGGTGAGCTCCGGCCGCAGGCTGACGGAATCACCGCCTTGATCCTCGAACGTGAACATCTCTTTGGAGACGATGTCCGTGTGCTCGCCGATGGTGCGCTTAAACAAGGAGGTCGCCTCGAGGATGGGCAGCCCGATTTCGCCGTACCCGTAATCCCCAAGCAGCGCGGATGAGCGCTCGCGGACGTGCTGCCAATACCACGCTTCCTCGGGGAGAATGTCGCGGAAACCCCGCAAGAGCTCGGGGGTCTTGGGGACGCGCTTCTTCTTTTTTGAGGCGTGGTCTGCCATACGCGTGCCGGTTAAAAAGAAAACTGGTAGCTCTCCAGAACGCCCGCGCGGTCGAACGGCCAACCCCGGAGCCAGGCGCGACCCACGATGTCCGTAAGCGGGAGCGGACCGAACCGGCGCGAATCCAAGCTCGCGGCGCGGTTGTCGCCCAGCACAAAGTACTCGTCCTCGCCGAGCGCAACCTCCGCCTCCCCGGCCGTCACCGTGCCCTCGGCGAGGTACGGCTCTTCGAGCGCAACGCCGTCCGGGAACATTTCGCTGTAGATGGTAACCGAACCGTTCCGCACCGCCACGCGCTCGCCGGGCAGCGCGATGACGCGCTTGATGAAAAACTGGCTCTCGTCTTGCGGGTACCGAAACACCACCACATCCCCGCGCTCCGGGGGATTGAACCGGTACGAGAGCTCGTCGATGATCAGGTACTCGCGGTTGTAGTACGTCGGCTCCATGGAAGCGCCATTGACGTAGAACGGCTTGACCAAAAAGTACCGGACCGGAACGATGATGGCGAGCGCAATCAGGGTGATCTTGATGAGCTCCCCGATAAACCCCAACACCGCGGTACCCGAGGACTCTCGGGCGTCTTCCCGCATCATCTTATCCATCTCCGAAAGCTCTTGGTTCTCCGAATCATTCCTATCCATAACCCCGTGATTATACCAGATATTCCAATGATTGCAATCTGGTGGACGATGCTGGGCTCGAACCAGCGACCTCTGCGATGTGAACGCAGCGCTCTAACCAGCTGAGCTAATCGTCCACGCGTTTACTAACCCCGACTAATCTTGTATAATACTACCATTGCCCAGGCGCGAATTCCAGTACATACTAGCAGCATCCATGGACAAACGCAACCATATTGATTTTTTGGACGCACGCGAGCTGGTGCGAGAATTTTCCTCCCCCGAAAAGCGGAGAAAATTTTTTAGATGGAAAACCGCGGCGCCGACCGCACTCGCCTTCCTGCTGCTCCTCTCGCTCGCCTACACCACCAAAGCAGTCATTTCAAGCAACGGCCTCGCGCAGCAGCTCGGATCCACGAACGTGCTTGAGCAGCTCGCGCACCTCGCCACCGCCGGAGATCGCCCGCTCGCGGGCGAACCCGAGGGCCGGATCAACATCCTGCTCTTGGGAATCGGCGGAGCGCAGCACGAGGGCGGGCAGCTCTCGGACACGATTATCGTGGCGAGCATTGATCCGAACGAACGCGCGCTCGCGTTGCTCTCCATCCCCCGCGACCTGGTGGTGCCCATCCCGGGCGTGGGGTGGCAGAAGGTAAACGCCGCGCACGCCTACGGCGCGCTCGCCTTGCCCGAAACCCAGGGAGCGGGCGCGCGCCTCGCGAGAGAAACCGTACAGAACATCACCGCTCTTGCGCTGCACTACTACATCAAGCTTGACTTTGAGGGTTTCGTGAAAACCGTTGACGCGCTCGGCGGGGTTCGGGTCAACGTCCCGGTTTCGTTCACTGACTACGAGTACCCCGACGAAAACTTCGGCTATGAACCCGTGCGCTTTGACGCGGGCTGGCAGAACCTCACCGGCGCGCGGGCGCTGCAGTACGTTCGCTCGCGGCACGGCACGGCGGAGCAGGGAACGGACTTCGCGCGAGCGAGCCGGCAGCAGCAGGTGCTCGAGGCGCTGCTCGCGCGCGTATCCGCGCTCTCGACGCTCCTGAACCCAAACAAGCTGCTCGCGCTCTCGGACATCATCGGCACGCACATCGAGACGGACATGGAGCTCTGGCAGCTCGTGCGGCTCTACGACATCGGAAAGAGCATTGACCAAAGCGCAATCACCCAGGTGGTTTTGAGCACGGATCCGGGCGGGCTGCTTTCGGCGGACACCGATGAAACGGGCGCCTACCTGCTCCGTCCGCGCGCCGGGAGCGGGGACTTTTCGGAAATCCAATCAATCGCCCGGAGCATCCTCGCGGACGCGGCGTCAATCGCAACCCAACCAGTCGGCACGCCGCTCGTGCGGATCGCCATCCAAAACGGAACGTGGCGCGAGGGTCTGGCGGCGTCCGCATCGTTGCGGCTGCAAACGCTCCCCTTTCGCATCACCCAGGTGTCGAACGCGAACCGGCGGGATTATGAGCGCACCGTCATCTACAAGCTCTCCAGCCTCCCGAGCGATGAGGACGTGCAGCTCATCCGGCAAACCCTGAACGCGAACGTAGCTCCCGCGGTCCCGGAGTTCATCCAAGGAATTGACGCTGACGTCTTGATCATTGTGGGCGCAGACGGCGCCGCGTAGCGCTATGCAGCTTCCGCGCGTGGTAATTGTCGGACGAAGTAACGTCGGAAAATCAACGCTGTTCAACGCCATTGCAGAGCAGCGGCGCGCATTGGTACTGCCCGAAGCAGGCACCACGCGCGACGTGCTCGAGGCTCCGGTCGCCTGGCGCGGGAAAACGTTCACGCTCGTTGACACGGGCGGGCTCGACCCCGCCAGGCATGACGTGTACCGTGAGGCGATCATTCAGCACGCGCAGGCCGCGCAAGCGCAGGCGGCGATCGTTCTGTTTCTCGTTGACGTGACCGTGGGGCCGCTGGATGAAGAAACGCGCATCGTAAGGGGTCTGCGCACGTTGGGCGTGCCGGTACTGCTCGTCATCAATAAGTGCGACAACGCGTCCCGCCGCAAGAGAGCTGGAGCGTTTGCGCGGTTACGCCTTCCGAGCTTCCTTGTTTCCGCGTCAAACGGGTCAGGCATCGGCGATTTGCTTGATGCCGTAGCGCAGGAACTTCCGGAATCGGGCAGCCCGGCACGCACGGGCGACGTAACGCTCGCGCTCGTCGGCAAACCCAACGTGGGCAAATCGAACCTCTTAAACAGCATCGTGGGATTTGAACGCATGATCGTTTCCGAAACCCCGCACACCACGCGCGATTCGCAAGACGTCACCGTGACGTACCGGGACGCAACGTACACGGTGATTGACACCGCAGGCATCAGGCGCAGAACGCACGGGGGTGATGAGGTTGAGCACCTCTCCATCAACAAATCCATTGCCGCGATTAACCGCGCGGACGTGGTTGCCCTGGTGGTTGATATTTCCGAGAAATTGACCAGCCAGGACCACCGCTTGGCGCGCGAGATTGAAGACGCGAACAAAGGATTGTTCATTGTCGCGAACAAGTGGGACAAGATTCCGGAAAAAGACCAACGAACCATCACGAAATACACCGAGTACCTCGCGAGCGAACTCCCCAATCTCTCGTGGGTGCCCATTATCTTCACGTCCGCAACCGGCAACCAACGCACCAAGGAAATGCTCTCGCTGGCGAAAGACATCAAGCAGAACCTTGACCGCAACATCACAGACAACGCGCTCTCAAAATTTCTCAAAACCCTCCTTGCCAAACGCAAGCCAACCATCGGCCGCGGCACGCGCCGTCCCCGGCTGCTCTCCCTCATACAGACCGCGACCAACCCCCCGTCGTTCATCCTCGAGATTCCGACCAAGACCGACCTCGCGCAGTCCTACCAGCGGTACGTGACCAACAGCTTGCGGGAAAAATTTGACTTTGGGGGCGTTCCCATTAAACTTACGGTGCGGCCGCGTGAATTGAAAAAAGACGAACAGCAGGAACCCAGACCCAAGAAAAAACGCGTAACCCATAGACAAAGACGTTACTAATATGAAACTCATCATCGGATTAGGAAACCCGGGCGCACCATACGAAAAGACGAGGCACAATACCGGTTTCCACGCGGTTGACGTTTTAGCAGGCAAAAACAAATGGAAACTGTCTGACAAACTCAACGCGGAAATCACAGAAACGAAAATCGGCAAAACCAAAGTCACCCTCGCCAAGCCACAGACGTTCATGAACAACTCAGGCCTTGCCGCAAGCAAGCTCGCGAGATTCTACAAAATCAAGAGAGAAGACATCCTCGTCATCCACGATGACATTGATTTGGTTGCGGGCACGCTTCGGTTGCGGCCAGTTGGCTCAAGCGGCGGGCACCAGGGCATGCAGTCGGTGCTTTCGTCACTCAAGAGCGACAACGTAGCGCGCCTCAAAATCGGCATTGCGGAAAAAAAAGGCGGCAAACAAAAACTTGCATCAGAAGACTACGTGCTTAAATCCCCAAGCAAACAAGCGGAAGCAACCATCAAAAAATCCCTGAAACTAGTTCCAGAGCTTGTGGAAAGCTGGATTGGCGGCGCTATGACCACCACGGTCAGCCTATAAAGGGTATTAAACCCTATGTTACGCTCGCGGGCATCGGAAATGAAAAGATTACTTTTCATTTCACTCGCTCTACGTCGCTAATAAAAAAATTCTTCCCACGAGCCTGCTTGTAGCGAAGGGTCCGGGCACAAGGCCCGAATCCTTACTTGAATGTCCACGGCAGGTTAGGAGGGGTTCCCGCCGCAAACGGACTACAAGCAGACTGGTGGGAAGAACAGGAGAGAACCTTAGCACAGCGCGTTCCTCTTGTCAAGCTTGAGAAAATACGCTACCATACGCTTGAAACCACGAAGGGCTCTCTATAAATGATAACCCAACACGAGCCCTAAAATGTATGGGGAAGGATGCAGAGCCTCGGCTGAAGCCAGAGGATATTGGTCGTATTGGAGAAAAACTCAAACGCGCGCAAACCGTGGTGGTGAAGACCTCCACGAACCCGGTTGGACAGAGCTGGGTGCTCGCGAATCTCGTCAGAGAGGGCGGTTTCCCCGCGTCGCCGGTTTTAGTCGTGGCGCGCGACTCGTTCGCGCAACTCTCGCTGGTGCAGACCCTGCGGCTGTGGCTCGCGCACTACCGGGCAAGAGCGGTCATGCATACGGACACCGGCCCGAGCGCCCTGCGCGACGCGTTGGAGAAACGGCCCTGCCTCCTCCTCCTGACGCCAGAGCACATAAACACGCTGCTCCCGGCTCCCTCCGACTTCAGAAAATACAGCATCACGCTCTCTGCCGGACAAACCATTGCGCGCGAAGCGCTGCTCAAAAAACTGATTGAGGCCGGGTACACCAAGGAGCGCACCGCGAGCGCGCACGGACTTGTCGCGACCCGCGGAGGCGTTGTTGACATCTTCCCGCCGGACCAGAACCGCGCGGTGCGCGTTGATTTTGATGACGAAATGATTGAATCCATTGCCGCGGAGACCAAGACCAAAACCACCCGCATCATCCCCTACTCGCTTTCCCACCTGGAAGCTCGCGCAACCCTGTTTGACTACAACCCGGAACTGAAACAAATACTGTTTGACGCGTTTCCCGCGCAGCCGGACGTGTCGCTCCCGCTTTCGAACCGCGAAATCCAAGAGCTCTCAACAAAAATCATCCCCGGAGAGGAAACCAAAAAGCCGAAACCGTCATTTTTGAAGCGCCTCTCTCCGGGCGACTACGTGGTGCACGTGGACCACGGCATTGCCAAGTTTTCCGGCATGGTGCAGCGGTCGCTGGACGGCATCATGCGCGAGTACTTCAAGCTCTCCTACGCCGAAGGCGATACGCTATTTCTGCCGGTAACCGCTGCCGAGAAAATGGAAAAGTACATCGGCGAGGCGCGCCCCGCGCTCTCGCGGCTCTCGGGCTCAAGCTGGAGCCGCATCCTGCAAAAGGCGAGCCTGGAAACGCTCTCCCATGCGCGCGAACTCTTGAACACCCAGGCCCGCCGCCAGCTCGCGCGCGCGCCGAGCATCCCCAACGCAACCAGAGTGCAAAAAGAGCTCGCCAAGAGCTTTCCGTACAAAGAGACCGAGGACCAAAAACAGGTTATCCAAACCATCTACCAAGACCTAAGCCAAGAGACGCCCATGGACCGGCTCATCTGCGGGGACGTGGGCTTCGGCAAAACCGAGGTCGCGATCCGGGCCGCGGCCAAGGCCGCGCTGTCCGGATTCCAGGTGGCGGTGCTCTCACCCACCACGATTTTAACGCAACAGCACCTGGACACGTTCACCGAGCGGCTCAAAGGCTTTCCCATCACCACCGCACCGCTCTCGCGCTTCCAGTCCGCGCGGGAGCAGACCAAAACGCTGGATGGATTGGAAAAAGGGACAATTGATATCGTCATCGGCACGCACCGGCTGCTCTCCAGCGACGTTCGGTTTTCAAACCTCGGGCTGGTGATCATCGACGAAGAGCAACGGTTCGGGGTATCACACAAAGAACAGTTGAAAAAGCTGCGCGCCCAAGCGCACGTGCTGACGCTCACCGCGACCCCGATTCCGAGAACGCTACACCTGGGGCTCTCGGGCATACGAGCGGTTTCCGTGATTACCACTCCCCCCCACGGCAGGAAACCCATTGAAACCATCATTGAGCCGCACAACCAGAAGCACGTGCAATCGGCCATTGAGGCCGAGCTCAAAAGAGCCGGGCAAGTCTACTACCTCTACAACAACGTGGAAACCATGCAAGTCAAATTGCAGGAGCTGCAAGCCTTGATGCCAAAGGTGCGGTTCGGCATGCTCCACGGCCAGCTTCCGGAGGAGGCAATCGCGAACGTGATGCACCGATTCGACCAAAGAGAGATTGACGTCTTGGTGTGCTCCACGATTATTGAAAACGGCCTGGACCTTCCGAACGTGAACACCTTGATTGTGGACAACGCGGTCCAGTTCGGGCTCTCGCAGCTGCACCAGATACGCGGAAGGATCGGACGCGGCAACCGCCAGGCGTACGCGTACCTCTTTTTCAAACGCCAAAAGCTGACCGGAGAGGCGGAAAAACGGCTGCAAGCGCTGGAGGAAGCGCGCGCCTTGGGCTCGGGCTTTGATCTGGCGCAGCGGGACATGGAGATCCGCGGGGTTGGGAACGTACTTGGAAAGGCGCAGCACGGGCACGTGAAATCAATCGGTTTAGGGCTCTACGTCAGGCTCCTCTCAAGCGCAGTCGAAGAAATCAAATCAGGCAAACCGAAGGATGTGCTCGCTGACATTTCAGTTGATTTACCCCTGGAAGCGCGCATCCCCCAGTTCTTTGAACCCAACCGCGAAAAGCGCATTGAGTTGTACCACGAGTGGGCGCTGATTGATTCTTTGGAAGAACTCGCGAACGTTCGCGACGAACTGCAGAAGCAGGGCGCGCTGCCGCAGGCAATCCAGGACCTGTTCTACATCTTAAAACTGAAACTCTTGGGCAGGGCCGCGGGCGTACGAGCTATTGATACGGCAGTCGCAAACCCGACCTCGTCCGAACAGGTGTTCATAGTAACGATCGAAAAACCCGTTGAACCCGAGCGGTTCGCCAAGATGCTCGACGCGAGCAGCCACTGGCTCTACGCCAAGGAAGAGCTGCGCGTTAAAAAAGCTGACCTGGGGAGCGACTGGAAGGAAAAGCTGGAGAAAAGCATTGCCAGCTTGACTGCGTAACGCACGGCATGCTATACTGAACGCACCGCGTAGTATCGAACATTCCACAACCAAATCTCCAGAAAGGAGATAGCGAAGGAGATGCCCTGCCGCTCCGAACTCCCGACCTTGAGGAGGACCGCAATGCGATTCACCCGCCTGTTCCTGGGGGGCGTTGCCCTGCTGGTCCTGGCTCTGGCGATCGTCGCGGTTCCGACGTCCGCGATGACCACGAACGACAACCAGGACATCACGGCCATCACTGCGCCCCCGATGACCCATGGCCCGCCCATGACCGCACTCGCGGCCATGGACAACACCCTCGCCTCCGATATGCTCAACCAGGGCGTCGTCAAGACCTTCGCGCCTGCTGACAACACGGCTACCGCCTGGAGGTCGGTTCTCGGCACCAACGAGATCTCGGGCGACGTCGCTACCATCAGCGACTCCCTGGTGACTTTGGACTCCGACGTGACCACGGCGACCCAGCAGACGACGGCCATCAACAACACCGGCGACTCCGTCGACAACTACCCCAACCCGTTCAACGC
>CAZSGI010000005.1:0-23684 GCA_964606465.1 uncultured Gammaproteobacteria bacterium
GGATGCTGGCCTTGGCGGCCCTGCCCTCATCTCCATCAATGTCCACCCACACGTTGGCGAACACGGAGTCCACCCCGCGGCTGAAGTCCAGCTGGTGGACGTAGCCGTCGTAGGACTTCCCGTTGATCACCACCCGGACGGGCAGCCCCTGGGTGAGCTGGCGAACCACGAACTGGGTGAGGCTCATGGTGGGAATCAGCTCGGCATGGGAAACAACCACTGCTTTTTTCTCGGTCACGGAGCAACCCTCCTTTTGCTGCCGCAGAATTGCGGTCTTTCTTTATACCACCAGCCTCACGGCTTGTCAACTGACAACACAAAATAGTACTTCTTCCCCGCCCAGACCGACCCCGCCCAAAAGCTCCTCCGCGACTTTGAACGTGGGGCGGTTGAAGAATGGCGGAGGGATTACGCGATTGCGCGCTTCTCTTTGCGGGCGCGCGCGGTGCGCCTTTGAATCGGCTCCAGACGGACACGGAACCCGAGGCCCGAAAAAATGTCCAACGCCGTATGCAGGCTAGGGCTGTGCTTGCTCGCAAGTATCTCATACAGATGCGGTCGGCTAACTCGGGTGCGCTGCGCCAACTTGCCGATGCCGCCCTGGGCGACCGCGATATCGCGCAACGCGAGCATGAGCGCCCGCGTGTTCGGATCCTTCTCGTACTCTTCAAGCACCACTTCCAAAAACGCCTGCGCCTCGTCGGAATCTTTTAATATCTCCACCATGCGCTCGTTAAAACTCGCCGTAATTCCGCTTAATTTCTTTGGGTTGCTATGTGTTGCCATATGTTCTCTGGTGATAATCTTTCCAATATGCATGCGCCTGTTTGATGTCCGTCTCCTGGGTTTGTTTTTCCCCTCCGCACAGCAGCACCACAATCACTCTCGTCTCTTTTCCAAAATATACGCGCAACCCGGGCCCGTAGTGAATGCGCAGTTCATGTGTCCCGCCGCCGAGCGATCTGCAATCGCCCGTGTTGCCGGACTGCAATCGGTACACCCGGTCTGATACAATACGGCGCGTTCGTGCATCCTTAATCGTCTCAAACCAATCCCAGAACGGCTCTTTGCCTCCTTCAGTGATATAGTACTTGATTTCAAACGGAACAACCCTCCTCATAGTATTGTAAGAAATATCTTACAAAAAGTCAAATAGGGAAAACTACGCCAGTTTTTCGGCCACGTATGCCGCAAGTTCCCCAACCTTGACGCGCACCTGCTCCATAGTGTCGCGGTCCCGGACCGTAACCGTATTGTCCTCAAGCGTGGTAAAATCTATGGTGATGCAGTACGGAGTGCCGATCTGGTCTTGGGAGTAGTAGCGCTTGCCGATGTTGCCGCGGTCGTCCCAGGCAGCCATGAACCTCCGGCGCAAGTCCTGGTAGATGCCCTGCGCTTTCGCAACGAGCTCGGGCTTGTTGCGCATGAGCGGGAACACCGCAACTTTGTAGGGCGCGAGCTTTGGAATGAGTCGCAGCACTTCCCTGTCTTCTTCTTGATGGTACGCGCTGACGAGGATGGCAAGTATGGTGCGGTCAACCCCGAGCGATGGTTCTATGACATGCGGCCAGAATTCCTCGCCGGATTCGGGGTCGCGGTACTTGGTGTCTTGACCAGAATACTTCTCGTGATTCTTGAGGTCAAAGTCCGTGCGGTATGCGAGCCCGTACAACTCATCATGGCCGAACGGAAACTCAAACTGGAAATCAATGGTCTTTTTTGAGTAGTGGCTGAGCTCATCCTTGGGCACGTCAAACTCATGCACCTTCTTTGGATTGATGCCGCAAGTCTGAATCCACTTATGAATCTCCTTTCGCCAATTGTCAAACTCCAGTTCCCAGTCTGAATCTTCTTGGGGTTTGTCAATAAAGTACTCAATCTCCATCTGCTCAAACTCGCGCGTGCGGAAAATGAAGTTGCCGGGAGTGATTTCGTTCCGAAACGCTTTTCCAATTTGCGCAATGCCAAACGGCAACGTCTTGCGCGTGGTGTTGACCACACTCTTGAAATCAACGAAAATCGCCTGCGCCGTCTCCGGCCGCAGGTACACGACATTCTCATCGCTCGCAACCGGCCCCAAGTGTGTGCGGAACATCATGTTAAACTGTTGGGGTTTGGTAAGCTCTCCCCCGCACTTCTCGCACGAATCGCCCTTGACGTGATCCGCGCGATACCTCTCGTGGCACTTTTTACACTCAACCATGGGGTCATTAAAATTACTGACATGGCCAGATGCCTCCCAGACCTTTGGGTTCATAATCAATGCCGCGTCCAAGCCGACTATGTCATCCCGCCTGCGCACAAACAGGTCCCACCACAGGGCTTTGATGTTATTTTTAAGCTCAACCCCCAAGGGACCGTAGTCCCAGGAATTAGCAAGACCCCCGTAGATCTCGGAGCCTGGATAGATGAACCCCCGCTGCTTTGCCAGGGAAATAATTTTTTCCATGAGGTCCGGTTTTGCCATATAATGACTCTATAATAGCACGAAAGCTTGACAAACATCAATCAATATGCAAGAATGTCTATAATTTTCACGTCTCGGCGCTCCTTGTCCTCGACGCCTCCCTTGTTCCTCCCTAATTAGGTCAGCGCTCTTCCCTCATCCGATGGTAGTTTAAAGGGCTACGTCCGGATGATAGTGAAGAACCTGACCGGCTCGGCGGGCCACCGGTCCATACGGACTCGGGTGGATCCGCAATCCTCCTGTCCGTGTGTCCGTGCTCGCCGAGCCTGCTTCTTCTGCCAGCGCGTCTCCCTCCCTCGAGGACTGCGCAAAGCGCGCAGTGATGCTTGGCAGCCGCCGGGCAAGCTTCCCCGGCTTGCCCGGCGCATTCTTCGCCAACCCCATGGGCGTTTCCAAGAAATGCCCTCCGTGAGAGATGGGGTTGATTACCCGGCGGGTGATGCGGCGACTTCGGTCGCATGTGCATCACCCCCGGGTTCTTTTTTTAGTTACAAACGGCCCGCGGCAATCGCAGTACGGATGCGGCGCATCAGTTCCAGATAGAAATCCACGTTATTGAGCGTGGCGAGCCGTATGGCGAGCGGCTCCTGTGTTTTAAAAAGGTGGCACAGGTACGCCTTGGTGTACGTCTTGAGTTCGCGGACAGACGATTGCGCGTTGATTTTTGAAAGGTCTTTCGCGAAACACGCGTTGGTGATGGAAACGGTTTCGTACCCAAAGCCCGCGCCTTTCCAAAAGTACAGCCTGCCGTGCCTGGCCTCGCGCGTGGGAATCACGCAGTCAAACAGGTCAATGCCAGCTTTGACGGCTTTCATGATCTGCTCAGGTCTTCCCACGCCCATGAGGTAGCGCGGCTTTTCTTTCGGAAGCTCCGGAACCGTGTACGCAAGAACCTTGAACATGTCGCTTGCGCTCTCCCCGACCGCCAAGCCGCCGATTGCGTACCCGTCAAAATCCAGTTTGACCAATTCGAGGGCGGATGTAAGCCGGAGATCTTTATACACTGACCCTTGGACAATGGCAAAGAGCAACGCACGACCTCCCCCCAACCCCCTCCTTAGCAAGGAGGGGGGAGTTTGTGCGGCCCACTTCGTGGTCAATGCAACGGCCCGTTCAGCCTCCTTGCGGGAACACGGGTACGCAGGACATACATCCAAAACCATCCGGATATCCGAGCCCATCACCTCCTGAATCTCTAAGGCTTTTTTGGGGGTGAGCAAGAACTCTTTACCATCCACGTGCGACTGGAATTTGACGCCGTTCGGGAGAATTTTTCGCATCCGAGCCAAAGAAAAAACCTGGAACCCGCCCGAATCCGTAAGCAAGGGGCCGTGCCAATCCATGAATGCGTGCAAGCCGTGAGCTTTTTTCAAAACCGAAATTCCGGGCCGCAGCAGCTGGTGGTACGCGTTGGAGAGGATAATCTGGGCGTTGAGCCTGCGCAGGTCGTCCCCGGTCAACGACTTGACCGCGCCCGAGGTTGCAATCGTGCAAAAAGCCGGCGTCGCTATTCGCCCGTGAGGCGTCCGGATCGTCCCAAGCCGCGCGGATGAGCGATGAGATTGTCTGCCCGCCCGGAACATCACTCAATGTTCCCCAGTGTTACGGCGTTGCCGAAGAATTCCATTACCTCCCCGACCGCGTCGTCAACCACCTTGAAACCGCTGCGCTCCAGGAGCTGCGTGGAGCTGGAAAGCGGCGACGTCGGCGTAACGCCGACCTTGAACCGCACCTCAAAGGGCAGCTCCAACGCGGGAACGCGCGAGGCGCGCCAGGTAACGTTCCGGCTCGCCGAGTCAAAGAGAATCTCACCCACGGAAAGGCTCGATTCATCCTTCCACGACACAAAGCCCGGCAAGGGCGCCGAGAGCTCCAAGTCCCGCAAGCCGGACGTGCTCGGGCCAATGGTCCACACCATCACGTACACGGTTTCCTGCCCAACCT
Organism: uncultured Gammaproteobacteria bacterium; assembly: GCA_964606465.1. Lineage (GTDB taxonomy): Bacteria > Patescibacteriota > Patescibacteriia > UBA2169 > UBA2169 > CG10-46-32. Next base: position 4,412 of record CAZSGI010000005.1, read on the forward strand.
CGGGCGGGTTGGGGCCCGAGCCGACCACCGCGCCCTCGGGGGTCGTGTAGCGCCCCGCGACCTCAAAGGTGAGGTCCGCGAGAATGTTGGTGACGTTCTCCTCGCTCACGACGCGTACATCCTGGTCCCCGAGCGCTGCGGTAACCTCGGCGCCGGAAACGAGCCGCGGTACGCCCGCGAACCCGCGCGGCGGCCGCGCGCTCGCCGAGAGGCGGAGCGCAAATTCAACGCTCCCCTCGGGCCGCAGCGAATCAAGCGCGCCCGTGGTGGTTGCATCCCAGAATACGTTGCCGGACTCATAAAACCCGCCTGACCCGACGTTCAGCGAATCCGCGTCCCACAGGCTCTCGTTGGGCAGCTGCAGCCGCACCACCACGTTCCGCATCACGTACGTCCCGGTGTTTTTGAGGGTGACGGTGTAGTCAATGCGCTCACCCCACTGCAGCTTTTTCCCTTGCGCGGGCGCGGAGCTGATGGCAACCGAAACCGAAGCGTCCTGCACGCTGACCTCTTTCTCTGCCGATACGATCGCTTCGGACGAATTGTTGCGGCCGAGTTTCGCGGTCGCCACAATTTTTTCTCCCGCAGAAGCGCCCACCACGGCGGTGACCGAAACCTCATAGGCGGCGCCGGTTTTTGAGAGCGCGGAGAGCGGCCACCGGTACACCCCCTCCTCCGCCGGCTCGGGCGTGGCGCTTGAAACCGAAAGCCCAACCGGGAGCGAGAGCTCCACGAACACCTCGTCCTGCTTCTCCGCGACCAAGGAATCTCCGGACGCGCGCACCACGAGCGTCACCGCTGACCCCGCGGCCGCCCGCGAGGGGCCGGAAATGTTGAGCGAAACCGTGGGGTCCCCGAGGGTGAACGCCTCCTCATGTGTTGCCGTGTACGTGCTCGTAAACGAGCGGGGCTTAAACGAGAGCGAAAACGGGATGGCAACCGTGGAACCCGCCCTCCCCCCGAACCGCGCCGTAAAGGCGAAGTCAACCGTCTCACCGGCAGCGATGCTCCCGAGCTTCCAGGTGTTGTTCGCCTCGCTGGTTGCGATGTGGTCGGAGGCGATGAACTGCGCGATGCCCTCCTCGGGCGCGGCGGTGTCCGGCCAGTCAATGTAGAGCTCCAGATCCTCAAGGTCAACTTCCTCGTTGTTCGTAATCCGCAACGTGTAGTCGGTGTTCACCGCGGTCTGGGGAGCGCGCTCGCCGGAGAGCTCAAACGCAACGCGCGCCCCGGTGAAGCTCTCCGGCGTCCTGCCGAAGAGGTACATGCCGCCGAGCACCACCGCGATGATGGCGATCAAAAACAGCACCACGCCCCACGCATAGAGCGCGCGGCGGCTCCCGCGCGGCCGGTGCTCGAACCGCCGGGGGTTGAAATTCCCGGTGCCGTAGATTGAGCGCATGGTGCTCGCGATGTTGTGTGACGCTTCCATAAGTTAGGCGCGTGCCCAAGCGGTGCGCCGCACCGGGACACCCGCTACGGTTTTCAAAAAGTTCCAACTGGCGATCGGATGCTCAAACACGTGGTTCCAGAATCGTTGTACAATGGCCTGCGCGGTCGCGTCAAGCGGCTCGACGCCCGCGCGCAGCGCGCGCAGCGCGCGCTCCGAAACCTCGTCCGCGAACACGTCGCACGGAGCGCACGGTTCGCAGAGCACGCCTCCCCCCTCGTGGCTGAACCGCCCGGATGAGAGCGGTTGTTTGCAGTTGATGCAGCGACGCATCTCGGGCGCAAACCCGACCCGCGCGACGAGCTCCCACACAAACCGCGCCGCCAGCATTTCTTCCCCCCGCCCCGCGGCGCGCTCCAGGCGCACGAGCGCGCGGTCCAAAAGCTCGTACACCCCCCGCTCCCGCAAGAACGGCCGCGTGCCGCGCTTGACCGCTTCCACGCACACCGAGGCTGCCGCGCTCTTTACCACGTCCACCCGAATCCCCATCCGCGAATCGCGCATCCTGCTCCCTGCCAGTATATCCCATCTCCTGCCGTTTGCAAGCAGGAGCTCGGTGCTGATGAACGGCTCCAGGTGCCCGGCCAGTTTTGACTCGATTTTGCGCACCCCGCGCGCCCGCGCCTCGATTCTGCCGAAGGCATCGGAAAAAAACGAAATGATGCGGTCGTGCTCGCCGTAGGGGTGGGAGGATAAAATAATCGCTTTGGTTTTATAGGTTGCCATACTGGAAATAACCAATAATCAATTTCCAATACCCAAGCTGATTTTTTCTCCATTTATGCTTACCGGCTCACCAATATTCTTTTTCTCAACCAACGCTTTGGCAATGACTGATTTTTTTAGTTCGTCGCCAAACTGACGAAACACTTTTTTCAATTCCTCGGATTCGGTGTGGTACGTCAAGGTGATGGTATCGCCCGGGGTTAGACCCGCTTGTTTGCGCATGGCGTTGATGGTACGGATGAGCTCGCGCAGATTTCCTTCGACGGCAAGTTCGGAGGTGATTTCAGTATCAAACGCAACGCCCCGCTCGAGGCCTGGAAGGTAGGTGATTCGTTTGACGTTCAACTCGTCGGAAATGAGCTTTGAAAAATCATCTGAAAGCGTTTCTCCGGTAACGCGCGCCGAGGAAAGCGGCTGCCTGATTTTGATGCCCGCTTCAGCGCGCGCCGCAAGCCCCTGCTCAACAATCCGGCGGGCAACGTCCATTGCCGACAAAACCTTTTTATCAACCTTTCCGGCCCTCGGCCACACTCCAAGATGCACGGACTCTCTCCCACCTCCCCCTACCCCCTCCTCTGGCAGGAGGGGGTCTTTTAGCTCCTGCCACACGTGCTCTGCCGTAAATGGCATTACTGGCGCCATGACGAGCGAAAGCTGTTCCAAAGACCATTTGAGCGTTTCTAAAGCCTCGGAATCGCCGTCTTTGATGCGCCCGCGCGAGCGGCGCAGGTACCACGTTGAAAGTTCGCTGATGTACCCTGTGATAGGACGCGTTGCTTTGTTTAAGTCATACGAGTCATACGCTTCAGTTATGTCCTTGACCAACACACGAGTCTTCGCGACAATCCACTTGTCCAACACATGCCTGTTCCCGGGTTTTGCTTTCACGTCACCGGACGCGTACATCCGGTAGAACGACAGCACGTTGTACAGAATCAAGAGAACTTTTTTCACGACTTCATCAACGCCTTTTTCGGAAAAGTTAAAATCTTCCGCGCGCGCGACCGGAGACGTGGCCAGGTAGTAGCGCACCGCGTCCGCGCCGTACGTTTCGAACAGGACCATGGGATCCGGGTAATTCTTGAGGCGCTTGCTCATCTTTTTCCCGTCTTCCGCTAACACGATTCCGTTTACCACCACGTGCTTGAACGCCGGCGTACCCTCCAGCGCGGCGGCGAGCACGTGCAGGTAGTAGAACCACGCGCGCGTCTGGTCCACGCCCTCGGCAATGAACTCCGCCGGAAAGTTCTCCTTGAACTTTTTTTCGTTCTCAAACGGGTAGTGCTCCTGGCCGTACGGCATGGAGCCCGCCTCAAACCAGCAGTCCAGAACATCCTCAATTCGTCGCATAGTTCCCCCGCACTCTTCGCACGCAAAGGTGATGGGGTCAATAAAATGCTTGTGCAGATCCTTGACCGTTTTGCCGGAGAGGTCTTCCAGCTCTTTAATGGAACCGATAACTTTAATATGCTTCTCATTCTTTCCACACTTCCAAATCGGCAATACTGAACCCCAAAATCTTTGACGTGAAATGGACCAGTCCCGTGCTCCTTCTAACCATTGACCGAACCGCCCCTCTTTGATGTGCCCCGGCATCCAGTGGATTTTTTCAGCATTCTTCAAGAGCTTTTTCTTGATTTTCTCCACCGCAACAAACCACGAAGACGTAGAATAGTTCAAAAGCGGAGAATCGCACCTCCAGCAGTGCGGGTACGAGTGCGGGTACTTCTTTTTATCAAAAAGCAAGCTGTGCTTGGCGAGGTACTTCACGATGTTGACGTCCGCGCTTTCCGCGCTCTCTGATTCCGGATGGCTTTCGGTGTTTGGCTTGTCCTGGTGCTTAGCGAACATGCCGGCAAAGTCTTTGACTTCGTCTTTGAACGTGCCGTCCATGGCCACGTGCTGCACAAAGGGCAAGTTCTCTTTTTTGGAAAGTTCGTAGTCATCCTCGCCGAACGCTGGGGCAATGTGCACGATTCCGGTCCCCTCTTCGGTGTTCACAAAGTCCCCCGCATACACCTTGAACGCGTTTTCGCGGTTTTCCAAACTGCTGTTGTCGTAATACGGAAACAAGGGCTTGTACGCTTTTCCCAACAATGACGCGACGGAAACGCTCGTACATTTTCCGTGTTCTTTTTCCGCAAACACGTCCGCAAGGCGGTCTTTGGCAAGGATATACCGCGACCCTTCGTGTTCAACTTTGACGTATGCAACATCTTCTCCAACTGCAAGCGCCATGTTCCCGGGCAATGTCCACGGCGTCGTGGTCCACGCGAGCAAAAACGTGCCCGGCTCGTCAACGAACTCAAGTTTGACGGTGACCGACAAATCAGTCACCTCCTGGTACCCCTGCGCAACTTCGCTCTGCGCCAGCGTGGTTTCGCAGCGCGGGCAGATGTGCATGGAGCGGTATGCTTCGTACAACAATCCCTTGTCGTACAACTCTTTGAACACCCACCACACGCTCTCCATGTAATCGCGGTCCATGGTTTTGTAGTCATGCTCAAAATCAACCCACCTGCCGAAGCGGTTGATGACCTTCTGCCACTCATCAACATACACGAGCACCTTGGAACGCGCGTCCTCGTTGAACTTGTCCACCCCGTACGCGAGAATATCCTTCTTGTGCTTAAAACCGTGCTCCTGCTCCACGATGTTCTCAATGGGGAGGCCGTGGCAATCCCAGCCCCACCTGCGCTCCACGCGGTACCCGCGCATGGTCCAGTACCGCGGCACCACGTCTTTGATGAGCGATGCCACGATGTGGCCGTAGTGCGGGGTGCCGGTCGCAAACGGCGGGCCGTCATAAAAAACATAGTCCCCTTTCGGGGCTTTCCGCTCCACGGATTTTCTGAACGTACCGTCTTTGCGCCAAAACTCCAAGATTTTCTTCTCTATTTCCGGCTGCTGCATACCCGGAGTATACCAAAAAAAATCGGCTTTTTCAACCAGAAAACCCCCTCCCGCATGATGTCACTCCCCCAATTTTTCCTGCACCTGCTCAATCTTGGCCTGCACGTCCTCATTGCCCGGATTCAGCTCAAGCACGGCCTCAAACTCGGCCAGAGACTCTTCGTACCGCCCTAGCCGGAAGTACGCGACCCCGAGCGAGTAGTGCGCGTTCGAGTGGTTCGGCACCTCGCGGACCACGGCAACGAGCTTCTCGGCGGCCCGCTCCGGATTGCCGTCGTTGAGGTACAGCCTGCCGAGGTGGTACGCGATCTGCGGACTCGTGTCTTCCCACGGCTCAAGCTCCATAATCGCTGCGGCAATGCCTTCCTCCTGCTCCGCGAGAAACGCATGCTCAAGGCGCGCGGGCAGATAGTTCGGAGCGATCTCAAGCGAGCGCGCGAGGCCGTCGCGCGCTTCAACGCGCAGCTGGGCCGCGGATATGCGCCCGGAAAGGAGCGCATCAATTGAATCGCGGTAAAATTCGGATAAGGCGACCGGCAGGGCAACGTTCTCGGGCCAGAGGGCCTGCGCTTTCTGATACTCTTCACGGCCGAGCAAGGCCGAGCCTTCTGCGTACGCCTCAAGGCGGCCGTACAGCGCTGCGGCGCGCCAGTGCGCGATGGGGTCGCCTGACTCGCGCGCCTGTCCGCTCAAGATGGAGGTGATGCGCTCAAGGGCCGCGCGCTGGGCGTCTATGGAAAGCGGAGTCGCGAGCAGGTCAACAAGCGAAGCTGCTTCAGCGAGCCGGTAGTCGGGATTCCAGGGCGCAAGGCTCACGATGCGCTGCCACTCGCCCGCGCGCGCTTGCGCATCCGCCTGGTTCGCCGCAGCACGGGCTGCTCCATCGGCGCGCACAGCAGCCACCTGGAAAACGAAAAAAGCAACGTACGCAACCGTAACGAGCGCAACTGCCAGCCGCGACGGATAATGCGCACCGAGGGTGCGCCGGCGCGCCGCACCCTCGGGCTGCTTGGCTTCTTCCGGCCCCCGGCTGTCAGCGTGCATAAGCACCATGGCAGAACCCACCAGCAGCATGCCCATCCAGTTCGTCAAAAACGAAAACGGAGAAAACCAGAGCCCAACCGAAAGGAGCGCGAGCGCCGAGAGCACAATGGCTCCCAGGTACGCGCCCTCGGACATGGTCCCCTCTTTGAACGCCTGCACGTTGGCGCGCCAAAACCGGATCCCGAATAGGAGCGGAGCCGCAAGGAATGCAACGAGCGCGAGCGAGCCGAGGATGCCTGATTCAAGGTACGCCTGCAGATACCCATACCCGACAACCGGAACATTCCCGCCATCCAGGGTCCCGAAATCGTCAAACGAGATGCCGGAGACGAGCGCATACTCATCCGATCTGCCGAGCCCCTGCCCGAACCAGCTGAATCCCTGCTCTGAAACTGCTCCGCGGGAAGCTGCAAAGGTAAGCACTGAATCGCGCGGCACATTAACGGAAGTAAAGGTTTTGACCGGAATGATGAGAAAGAATGCCGAAAGCGCCCACACCTGCAAAGGGTAGATGAAGTTGCGCTGCCAGAGTTTTTTTGAGTAGAGCATCTGGAACGCGAGGAGCGCTGAAATGCCGGCAATGAGCACGAGCCACGCGCTCGGCGCGTCCCAGGCAAAGAGCACGGCAAGGTGGAGCACAATGCTTGCGCTCCACAAGAGCTTTACCCCGGACTTCTGGAACATGGCAAACGCAACCATCAGAAACGCCACCACCGCAAGGACGAGGAGCGCTCCCTGCGGCTGCACCCACCGAACGGCCGAGTACCCTCCGGCAAACACGAGCGTGTACACGAGGAAAAGAGCGAGCGCGGTTGAACCCAAAAACACGCTCACCAAGAGCTGCTTCACGGCCCGCACCGTGCGCGGGCCGTACAGGATTGCAAAAAGCCAAGATGCGCCCAGGGCCGCACTAAGGAAAGAAAGCTGCGGAGAATCCGCAGAAAATCCCAGAGCTCCCGAAAGACCGATCCTCGCGAACGAGCCAATGCCGAGAAACGCAACCGCGGAAACGGCGAGCAACGCAACCGTACGGTACTGCGCGGGGCTCTGGACGCGTTCCGAAAGTTCGTGCCGCAAGAGCGCGCGCCAGGCAAACACAACAAAAATCGCGCCCGAGAGGACAAGCCACGCCGCCTGCCTCGCAAACCACGCGTCCGCGCCGAAACCCCACGCCCACGCGAGCGTCAAGAACGCACTACCCGAAAGCAGCGCCCCCAACAGGCGCCCGCACAAACCGCTGAAATAGCGGCGGATATGAACACCGGAGGCGTCACGCGCCCCCGGCTGTTCGAGTGTCTGGTACGGTATTCTCCCTCGTTTGGCAATATCGAGCGCCATAACGCGCGAGTGTTTGACCGCTACTGCCCTGCCTTGTAGTTGGAGATGGCCTGCACCACGTTGGAATCCTCTTTCAGGTCTTCCACGAACAGCACGTGGTCGCGGTTAATGACCATGGCGTCGGTCGGGCCGTGCAGCTCGTTGCCCAGTTTCACGAGCGAAAGCTCGCCCTGGGGACTCGCCTGCTGTTCGCCTTCCACGGTCTGCTGCAACGGTCGGGTAACCTGCAGGTAGTAAATCTCCTTGAGTACGAGCTCAACTTTGTTCTGCTTCTCCACCCGGCCGAAGTAGACCTGGCCGTTCGTGAGAAACACGGCCTGCCAGTCTTCGCCGTAGCCGCTCAAGCTCGTCTCACGTATCAAAAAAAATCCTGCCGCGACAAAAATGACAACCAGCAAGAAGACGCCGAACGACAACCCTCCCGACGCTCGCGGAGCGCGGGGGCTGACCGGCTTTGGGGTGTGCGCCGCAGGTTTTTGGGCCTCGGGCGATTGCGGGGTTGGCTCTGGCATGGGTACGATCTCCTTATACGTTAATGATGCGGATTCGTTCATTGTACTGCACCCGGGTTTGAAATGTCAATGATATGGGCTATACTGGGGTAGGTACCCACCGCTCATTCGCGTAACACGAACCGAGGAAACCTTATGATGAAGGGGAAACTCCTTGCCAAAAACCGGCAGGCAGCCGCGGAATACGAGATTTTGGACACCTTTGAGGCTGGTATAAAACTTACGGGCCCGGAAGTCAAGTCCGTAAAATCGGGCCAAATCAAGCTCCAGGGCTCCTATGCCTCCCTGAACCCTGCGACTGGCGCGTTGCGGCTCACCGGAACTCATATTTCGCCGTACAAGCCGGCCGCAGGCGCGCAGGCGCGCTACGACCCGCAGCGCTCGCGCGTGCTCCTCTTGAACAAGAAAGAAATGGCGAGCCTCGCGGGCAAGCTCAAAGAAAAACGCTTGAGCCTGGTTCCGCTCTCCGCGTACTCGAAATCAGGCATCATCAAAGTCGAGCTCGGGCTGGTGCGCGGAAAAAAGAAGTACGAAAAGCGCGAGCAAATCAAAAAGCGGGACATTGAACGCGAACTCGGCAGAAAGCTCAAATCCTAGCCCCGCAGTATTGCGGGGTTGACATTTCGTTCCAAATGCGGTATTTTTAAGATTGCCTTTACAGATTTTTTCTTGGGCCGCGTAGCGGTTAAGAAAAAATCTGAAGAGGAAAAGGCGGATGGAAGCTGGAGTGGGCTGCGACAGCAGCACACGGAAGCTGCAATCCGACTTTGACGAGGGGGTGATACCTAATCGAAAGATACGTTCACTGACATTTCGCAATCCGTCACTGCTTGATGTGACGCAAATACCTCAAGCAACCACACAAATGCAAACCGCATTTTGAGCAGAGTAACGGCTGCGCTCGCGCGAGCGTTCGCAGTTCCGAGCTTTGCGCCAGTTGTAGCTTAACAAAGCTCGCAACCGCCGCCGCCTTAGGCCTGAATGAGGCGACCCCGGCGTCATACTTCAGGACGCAGCCGTGGCGATCCTCGCGCCATGGTGAAGCCTTAGAGGATAGTGGTGCGCATGTTTTGCCTGCTTGCGAGTGCGTACCGCGAACCCAATAAACAGGCTATGATTGTAGACCGATGCCAGTGACGCATTTTCACGCGGGAGAATAGCCCGCCACCTCCACCATGCCCGGCATTCGCTTCTGAATCACCAATAGCCTTCTTTTAGCCTTCTTTCCAAACTCCAAAATGCAGAGGAGATCGCCATCATTCTACCGCAAGCGCCTGGCCCGGCAGCAACCGCTCCGGTTCAGGGCCAATGAACGGATACGCGTTCCGCGCGTGCTTGTGATTGACGAAAACGGCAAACACATCGGTGAAATGGACACGCCGCTCGCGCTCGCGCTCGCGCGCGAACGCGAGCTCGATCTGGTTGAGGTGCAGCCGAAAGCGCAGCCGCCGATCTGTAAAATCCTCGACTATGGGCAGTTCCAGTACGAGCAGGAGAAGACGCGCTCCAAGCAAAAGGCGCGCCAGAAAAAAGTGGAGGTGAAAGCCGTGCGCATCTCGTTCCGCATCAGCGAGCACGACTTGGGAACCAAGCGGGCGCAGGCGGAGAAATTCTTGAAGGCGGGCAACAAGGTAAAAATCGACGTGGTGCTGCGGGGCAGGGAAAAGGCGTACGTGGAGGAGGCGCGGCAGACCATGGAAACGTTTGCCAAAAGCCTGGGAGAGGGGGTGGCGGTCGAGCAGCCGTTCTCCAAGCAGGGCGGACGGCTCTCCATGGTGGTGGCAAAAAAATCGTAACCGTTGACACTACCCGTGCTTTCTGGTAGCATGGGATGGTATTTGTTTTCACATGCCAAAGCTGAAAACCAACAAAGCTGCAGCCAAGCGCATCCTGACCACAAAAACCGGCAAGCAAATCAAGCGGGTGGCGGGCCAGGACCACTTTAACGCGCGCGAGCGCGGCAAGACCAAGATGAACAAGCGCCGCGACGTTCTGCTTTCCAAAAGCGCCTCCAAGATGATTAAGACCCTGCTCCCCTACTCATAACTCTAGGACGTACACGTCCGAAACGATATGCCCAGAGTCAAGCGCGGCATGATGCACACCAAGCACCGCAGGAACATCCTGAAACGAACCAAAGGGTTTGGCTGGGGCCGCAAAAAACTGATCAAGCTCGCGAAAACCGCGGCCACCAAGGCTGGCGCGCACGCGCACCGCGACCGCAGGGTCAAAAAACGCACCGCGCGCGCGCTTTGGCAGATTAAGATTAATGCCGCAGCTCGCGCGAACGGAACTGTCTACAGCAAACTGATTGCGGGCCTTGCGAAAAACAAGGTTGAAATTGACCGCAAAATCCTCGCCAACATCGCGGAGCACGAACCAAAAGTGTTCGCGGAAATCGTGAAAAAAGCAGCCGCGAAAAACCAATAGCATACACCAAAACAGCCTGGCGAATGCCGGGCTGTTTTTCGTATCCGGACGTTATCGGTTCCAGAGGTACTTGGCGGCGCGCCACCCATACTTTGCCGCGAGCAGGAGGATGAAGAAGTAAATCACGAACTGAAGCATGCGCAAGGCGATGTTCACCAGGTTGATGGTAACGTCCTGCAGGATGTCATTGAGGTCGCGCACGAACTGCTGCACCGCGGCCTTCCACGAATCCTTGATCTCTTTTCCGTCCACGTACTTGCTCTCGTAGATGCTCACGTTGAAAAACGTGTACGCGAGCCTATCCAACTGCTCGGCCTTGGCGCGCTCCAACCGGTCCAGCTGCTCGTTGATGCTGATGCGCTCCTGTGTTAACTTCTCAATGAGGTTGATTTTTGAGTCAATGATTTTGGCAAGGCTCTCCACGTCACGGGCCGCGGTTGCGAGGGCCGTGACTTCATCGTACGCGGTAACCGCGTTCGCGAGGGTTTCGTCAATTGACGCGCGCTTCTTCTCCAGCACTTCCACCTCGCTCGTGTAGTCGTCTATCTTCCTCTTGATGGTGTACGTGTTCTGGGTCAAATTTTCAGGATTCAAATCATCAATGATACCGAGAATCTCATCCACATGCTCGTTCTTTACCTTGAACGTGTACGAGCATCCTTGGTCATACTCGTTTGAGCTCTCAAAGATGACGTAGTCAAACGCCTTGAGATTGGAAACCGCGGAGCACGTTTCATCCAGCTTGCGGGTCTGCACCGTGGCATAGTAGTCAGTCACTTCATACGCTTCAGCATCATCCCCGCTCGGCGCGCCCGGCTGTGGAGGCAGGATTGGGGAGAGCAACGACTGCTCCTTGGTCGCGGCGCTGTCATAATCAATGCCGCCCTTCCCATAGTACGCCTCCTGCGGCGCTACGCCGCGGTTCAACGCGGTGAACGAGGAGCCGACCACCCGGAACATGAGCGCGAGCAGGATCAAGAGCACCAAAGCCAAACCAGCCACCTTAAAGATGGTGGATGTTTTTACGTCAAACTGTTTGAGAAAGTCCATATTGCTTTTATTACTGTGGCGGGGACGGCGGGACTCGAACCCGTGACCTTCTGCGTGACAGGCAGACGCTCTAACCAGCTGAGCTACGCCCCCGCGTCGCAGTCGGGCTGCAGGTTCCGTCTGCGCCTATCGGCGCCGACTCCACCTTGTGCCCGCCTACTCCTCTCAGATTTTTTCTTAACTGGCCTTCGGCCAGCCCAAGAAAAAATCTGCAAAATACAATAATGGAATACTATACCAAAACCCATAAAAAATCAATACCAAAATGGACAAAAGCGCTCTAAAGTGATATTTTACCATACGTGCGGAAGGGTGCCGGAGCGGTCGAACGGGGTAGTCTTGAAAACTACTGTGGCAGCAATGTCACCGTGGGTTCGAATCCCACCCCTTCCGCCAAATTTCAGAATTTGCCTGCCTGCCGGCGAGGCAGGGATTTCGGGCGACTGTAAAAAATGGAAATCTTCGCCATCGCATTACTAACGCTCCTCGCCGCCGCCATCGGCACCATCACCGGCTTTGGCACGTCAACGATCATGATCCCGGTGCTGGCCATCTTCTTCCCGCCGGTTGAGGCGATATTTTTGGTTGCCATCATCCATTGGTTCGGCGACGTCTGGAAAGTGGCGCTGTTCCGCAAAGGGATTGACGTGCGGCTGATTGCACTCTTCGGGGCCACTGGCCTGGCCGCAAGCTACCTGGGCGCGCTCGTCTCGTTCGGCGCGAACGAGCATGCCCTGCTCCGCCTCCTGGGCGCGTTCCTTTCGGGCTACGCGCTGTTTCTGATATCCCGACCCGCGTTCAAAATTCCGGCAAACAACGCGGCAGCGCTGTCCGGCGGAACGCTGTCCGGATTTTTCGCCGGCATGTTCGGCATCGGCGGGTCCATCCGCAGCATGTTTTTAGCCGCGTTCAACTTGCCAAAGGCGATCTACATCGCCACGGCCGGAGCAATCGGCATCTTGGTTGATTCTACGCGCATCATCACTTATTTCGCCGGCGGCGCAATGCTCCCGAAAGAACTCTGGTACGGGTTGCTCCTCTTTATTCCGGTTTCGTTCGCGGGGGCGCGCATTGCGAAAAAAATCGTGGATAAAATCCCGCAAAACAAATTCCGTATGGTAGTGGCTGTTTTTCTGTTTGTCATTGGAGTAAAATTAATTCTATTTCCATAAGTTGAAAATAAAGAAGTTTAACATCGCAGAGCTTGGGACATAGCGGCTTTCTTTTTGTCTTGCCGCGTGCCGTGTGACACGGTATACTTATAGCATTATGGCAGGTAATATGCCCAAAACCAATGAAGAGTGGAAGCAAAGGCTTACTCCGGAACAATACGAAATTTTGCGCGAAAAAGGCACTGAAGCGCCGTTTGCCGGAAAGTACGTGAATCACCACGAAAACGGAATGTACGCGTGCGCGGCATGCGGCACTCCCCTGTTTGATTCGGGCACTAAGTTTAATTCAGGCACGGGCTGGCCGAGCTTTTCTGACGTGGCTGTAAAAAGGAACGTAACGCTCGCAGAAGACACGAATCACAGCATGGTACGCACCGAGGTGCTCTGCAAAACCTGCGGCGGGCACTTGGGCCACTTGTTTGACGACGGCCCCACCCCCACGGGCAAACGGTACTGCATCAATTCCGCGTGTTTAAACTTTAAGCCAAAAACCGCATAACTTTGCGCTAAGCTTCTGGCGCAGTCCCTATGGTTTATGCTTCGCGGCCAGGGCCTTTAAAATTATGAGGATTGACGCGCCAGCGAGCAACATGCTCACCAAAAACGGCAGCCGCAGAGAACCGACCATTGCGGCCTCGTTGATTCTGAATGACTCAACGATAATGCGCCCCGCGGAATACAATCCGATGTACAACCAGAATACCAATCCATCCGGCCTTCTTTTCTTTTGAAAAATGACGAGGAGAAACGCAAAAATTGCGAAATTAATCAAGGACTCGTATAAAAATGCGGGGTGAAAGTACTCGTACTGCTGGTACCCGACGGGGCGGTTTGAGGGGTTGATTGGAATGCCCCAGCTCGCGTCCGTGGGCCGTCCGAAGAGCTCCTGGTTAAAGTAGTTCCCCCACCTGCCGATTGCCTGGCCGAGGATTGCGGGAAGCGCGAAGAGGTCCGCGAGCTTCCAAAAGTTGAGGCGCTGCTTTCTCGCGTAGTAGACCACAACCAGCGCCGCACCGAGTATGGCGCCATGGATGGCCAGCCCCCCGTTCCACACCGCAATAATTTGATCGAGATTGCTGCCGTAGAACCCCCAGTCGGTTACGACGTGGTACGCGCGCGCGCCGACGAATCCGCCGATGAGCGCATTGACGTACATCGAGCGCACGACTTCCAACGGCAACCGGCCGCGCGATGCGAGTGGGCCCAAGAGCCAGTACCCGGCGAGAATTCCAGCGAGCAAAAACAAGCCGTACCAGTGGACGGCGAGCGCTCCGACGGAAAACGCGACCGGTTGCGGTTGGAACGTATGGAGAAACGCCAGCATGGAATTACGCGAGCGCGTTCCGCGGATGTCTGTTACGAATCAGGACATCAAGGATGTTCTGCGCGGCAATGCTGCCCATCTGCGCGCGCGCCTCTACGGTCGCGGACGCAATGTGTGGGGTCAAAACCACATTCGGAAGCTTGGCAAGCCCGGGCGCCAACCGCGGCTCAAACTCAAACACGTCAAGGGCTGCTCCGGCGATTTTCTTCGCTTTGAGCGCAGCCACCAGGGCTCGCTCGTCAACAACGGGCCCGCGCGCGGTGTTGACCAGAACCGCGGTTGGTTTCATCTGATTTAATTCTTTTGCGCCGATCAAATGGCGCGTGGACGGGAGGAGCGGAACGTGGAGGGAAACCGCGTCCGAAGCCTTCAGAAGCTGCGACAACGGAACGCGCTTTGCGTGGTAATCTTGTTCAATTTTTTTGTTGCGGACGATGTCGTTATACAGAATCCGCATCCCAAACCCAGCTTTCGCGATTTTGACCAAGGCTGACCCAATACTTCCGCTGCCTATGATGCCCAGGGTTTTATCCCGCACGTCGTTGCCGAGCAGCAAATTCGGGTCCCAGGCATGGTACTTCCCCCTGCGCATGAACCGGTCGCCCTCAAGCATCCTCTTTGACAAAACCATAATCATCCCCATGGCATGCTCAGCAACACTCGCCCCAAGGTCACCGGGCGTGTTCGTAACATACACACCTGCCCTGTGCGCTACCTTGAGGTCAATGTTGTCATACCCCACCGCGTAGTTGGCAACGATTTTTAGATTTTTTGCAACTGACAAAAGCCCTGCATCAACCTTTTCCGTCAAAACCGTAACCAAGGCATCAGCCTCTTTCGCATACGACAGCAACTGTGCGCGTGTTGGCGGCATTGAACCTCGGTGCATGTGCACTCTGCAATGCTTGTACAACTCCTCCAATCCCTCCTTGGGTATGTTCCGTGCAATAACGACCAGTGGTTTTTTCATGTTACGCTTTACCGCTTGAACCTAATAATCTGATTTTCCAACGAATGATGGAGACCATTTCTTCGTACGCGGGAGCGAGCAGCTTGCGCGGATCAAACTCGTCCGGCTCTTGTTTGAGGACTTTCCGGATGCCTGCCGTAAACGCGAGCCGAACGTCCGTATCTGTGTTCACCTTACAGATTCCGTTTTTGACCGCACTCCTTAAGTCAAAGTCAGAAACACCCATGGGTTCACCCAGCGTGCCGCCGTGCTTTTCAATTGTCTTGA
Source organism: uncultured Gammaproteobacteria bacterium (assembly GCA_964606465.1). GTDB lineage: Bacteria > Patescibacteriota > Patescibacteriia > UBA2169 > UBA2169 > CG10-46-32. Next base: position 19,608 of record CAZSGI010000005.1, read on the forward strand.
CCAAACTCTTCGGCACGCTTGAAGCGCCGTGCAAAACTAATGGAACCCTGACGCGCGCGCGGATTTCTTTCAGCCTTGAGAGGTCAAGCCTTGAGCGGCCTTTGAACTTGTACGCCCCGTGGGACGTGCCGATGGCAACCGCCAGAAAGTCGCACTTGGTTTTTTTGACGAACTCGCGGGCGCGCTCCGGATTGGTTAAGCGCGCGTTCCGCTGTTTGACGCTCACAAAATCTTCAATGCCTGCGATTGCGCCGAGCTCGGCTTCCACGCTCACGCCCCTCGCATGCGCGAGCGTTACGACGGCGCGCGTGCGCTCAACGTTCCGTCCAAAGGGGTGCGCCGAGCCGTCGTACATCACTGACTGGTAGCCCGCACGGATCGCCTCGCGGACGACCTCAAGATGCGTGCCGTGGTCAAGGTGCAAACTGACCGGAACCTTTGACGCATGGCCGAGCTGGCGGCCGATTGCCAAAAGCATATCCATGCCCGCGTACGCAAGCGATCCCTCGCTCGTCTGGCAGATGACGGGCGCTTTTTCGCGCTCCGCAGCTTCCACGATTGCGTGCGCGATTTCCATGTTGTTGATGTTAAACGCGCCTACGGCGTACCCTCCTTTTTGCGCTTTGAGAAGCGTCCTTTTTGTTCGGGTCAGCATAGCTACTTCTGTTGAATGACATCCAACGCGCTTTTCACGATTTTCTCCTTGGTCATGCCGTACTTTTCCAAGAGCGCTCCTGCCTCGCCGGATTCGCCGAACGCATCCGGCATGCCCACGAATCGCATAGGCACGGGCGCGTGCTCGGCCAGAGCTTCCGCAACCGCGCTCCCTAAGCCCCCGTGAATCTGGTGCTCTTCCGCGCACACCACGGCGCCAGTCTTCCGCGCGGAATTGACGATGGTCTTGGCATCAAGCGGCTTGATGGTGTGGCAGTTGATGACCTCTGCCCGGAGTTTGTGCTTCTTCGAGAGCACGAGCGCCGCCTCTAGGCTAGTATACACCATTGGGCCGCACGCGATAATGGTGACGTCTGCGCCGCTTGAAAGCACGTTCGCGACCCCGATTTCAAACGGCGATTTTTGGGTGGTGAACACCGGAACCGCAGGCCTGCCGAACCTGACGTACGCCGGGCCTTCCCGCTCCGCGATTGCCACGGCCGCTTTCTTGGTTTCTACGCTATCAGCCGGAACCACCACAACCATGTTCGGCAGAACGCGCGTGATGGCAATGTCCTCCATTGCCTGGTGCGTTGCCCCGTCAGGGCCGACCGATATGCCCGCATGTCCGCCCGCGATTTTGACGTTTGCCTTGGCGTAGCAGATTGAAACGCGAATCTGGTCCCAGTTCCTGCCCGGCGAAAACACCGCAAAGGATGACATGAACGGGATATACCCGGCGAAAGCCATGCCCGCTGCGAGACCCGCGAGGTTCTGCTCCGCGACCCCGACCTCCACAAACCGCTCCGGGAACGTTTCCGCAAACACGCGGGAGCGCGTTGATTCCGCGAGGTCACCGCACAGCACAACCACCTTGTCGTTCTTCTCGCCCAACGCAACCAGAGCCTCGCCGTACCCGTCACGGGTCGCAGCCATTGCAATCTTTTTTGAAAAAAGATTCTTGCTTAATTTTTGCTTTGGGCTGATCCTCATGCTGCAGATGTTACTCCAAGCTGTTGTAGCGCGGTTGCCGCTTCTTCCTTATTCGGGGCCTTGCCGTGCCACTCAAATTTCCCTTCCATGAACTTGACGCCCTTTCCGGGAATCGTATGAGCGATAATGCATACCGGTTTTTCTACAATAGCTTTCGCCTCTGCGCATGCGTCAATCACCGCTTGGATGTTGTGCCCGTCAACTTCAATCACATGCCAGTTGAACGCCTCGTACTTCGCGCGGATGGGCTCCAAGGGCATGATGTCTTCGGTCGTGCCGTCTATCTGGATGTTGTTGCGGTCCATGATCATGGTGAGGTTCGGAAGCTTGTGCTTTGCCGCGAACATCACGGCCTCCCAGGTCTGACCCTCGTCCTGCTCCCCGTCGCTTGAGATGACGTAGATTTGCTGGTTTGATTTCGCGAAATTGCGCAACGCGTACGCCATACCAACCGCGAGTGATACGCCCTGGCCCAAGGGCCCGGCACTCGCTTCCACGCCCGCGATGGAGCGGTACTCAGGGTGCCCCTGCAGCTTGGTGCCAAGCGTGCGCAAGGTCCATAGCTCGCGCTTGGGAAAGTACCCGGCTTCGGCGAGAGTCGCGTACCAGACTGGACAGATATGCCCGCATGAGAGAATGACACGGTCCCGCTCGCGCCAATAGGGACGCCTGGGGTCGTGGTTTAAAATATTGAAATACAACGCCGTAAACACGTCTGCCATGCCCAAAGGCCCGGCGCTGTGCCCGCTTTTCGCCTGCACTAACATCCGTATGATATTCTGGCGGATGGCGTTTGCTTTTGCTTTCAGTGTTTTGATGTCGGTGATGGGTTCCATACGCTATTCTTGCAACGACGCTATGGCGCTCGCAATGTCGTCTTCTCCAAACAGGTAACTGCCGGAAACCAGGACATTTGCGCCTGCTTCAACCAGCTTCGGCGCCACCAGCGGGCTCACTCCCCCATCCACACCGATGACGGCTGACGGGCTGTGCTCCCGAAGTTCGCGGACTTTTTCAATGACTTTGGGATTAAACGCGCGCTCCTGCGCGCCCGGCAGAACGCCCATGAGGAGCACCAGGTCAATCTCGCCCAGTATGTCGTACACGGCACTGACCGGCGTTTCCAGATTGAGTGCCACGCCCGCTTCTTTTCCGACGTCTTTAATCAGCTTGATGGTGCGCAGCACGTCGTACGTGGCGCTTTGGTGGAATGTAATGCGAAACACGTTCACGTGGTTCCATTCGGAAATCTTGAGCTCCGGCTTTTCCACCATCAGATGCACGTCAAATGAAAGCCCTTCGGGCAGCTGCGATATCTGGGATGCGTCCCGCCAGGACTCTTCCGGCACAAACGCGCCATCCATGATGTCAAGCTGGGCGCGTGGCGCGATTCCGCGCAAACGCACGCACTTTTCTTGCACGCCTTCAAATGTTTTTTCCAAAATTGCCGGAAGTACTTCAACCATACTACCGTTCCAATTTCCTGATTTTATTCACCCGCCGCTTATGGCGCGCCGCGGCTGAAGGCTTTTCGGACAAGTAAGCCCTAACCGCGGCAATGGCAAGTTGTTCCGTAATGTCCCGTGCCGGCAAGGCAAGGATGTTGGCCGCATCATCTTCTGCCGCCTTTTTCGCGGAGTACGCATCCCACGCGACCGCGGCGCGCACGCCCTTGATTTTGTTTGCCGCGATTGCCATGCCGTTCCCGGTTCCGCACAGAAGAATCCCGCGCGCGGCAGTACTCGTGGCGACCTTCTGTGCGACCAGCACCGCGTACTCCGGATAATCGTCGCCCCTGTCGTACCTGTCTGCGCCAAGGTCAGCAAAGGAAATGCCCTGCTTTGCAAAGTATGACTTGAGTTCCTCTTTCAGGTGGAATCCCGCGTGGTCAGCTCCGAGATAGATCATATGCCTTTTTTACGTTTTGTATGTCTTGTGAAATTAGCTCTTTCAATTCCCGGCTGTCGTTCACCACAACGACGTCTCGTATATGCGTTATCACCTCAACACTGACCTCTTCTCCGTACACGTCACCGCGAAAACTGAGTAGAATGATTTCGCAGACCGGCCCATCATCATTAAACAGCGAGCGCACTCCCCAGAACAGCGCGCCTGCGTATTCCTTCCCCTTGAGCGTTGCGCGTACCGCATATACTCCATATTCGGTAAGTGCCGCTCTGACCGCATCAGTCACCTGCAGGTTCACCGTGGGGTACCCGATGGAACGGCCGTGCTTGGACCCGTGGACCACGGTGCTGGTAAACGTCATGATGCCGGACCCGCGCTCACGGCGGGAGGCTCATCGCGCCGCGCGTCGCGCGATATGGTCAGTATAACCGAAATCAGCACCAACGCGCCAATCCATTGGGTGGCTGAAAGAGTGTTTTTGAAAAAAATCATATCAACAAACACCGCGGACACGGGCCACGC
>CAZSGI010000006.1:0-18176 GCA_964606465.1 uncultured Gammaproteobacteria bacterium
GCGTACAGCGCCCAGCCAGCTATGACGGAAAGCAACGTAATCTTCATAATGGAGCCGAACACGCGCGTATCATCCAAATCCCCGAGCCGTTTGCGCAACAAAAGCCATAACACCAGCACGTTGGCGATACTCGCGATTGAGAATCCCAAGCCAAGCCCGGCAACGCCCATGACCACGGAGAGCTTGAGCGAGAGGTAGATGTTCAAGGCCAATGACAATGCGCTCACAAACACAGGGGTCTTGGTGTCCTGCAACGCATAGAACACGCGGGCAATCAACGGAATCAAACTCTGCGCGAACAGGGAAATTGCAAAAAATGACAAGGTGCGCGCCGTGAGGATGGTGTCGGTCCAGTCAAACTCTCCCGCGCCGAGTACCAGCCTGACGATATGGGCACGGAGCAGGATGATGAAAATTGACGACGGAACCGCGATGAACAGGATGCGGCGCATGGCTCTGGAAAACGACGCAATCAGGTGCGGCACGTCCTTCTTGACCCACGCCTCGGAAAACAGGGGGAAGTACGCGAGAGAGACGGGAATCGCGAAAATGCCGATGGGAACGTTCTGCAAATTGTTGGCCGCGTTGAAAACGGCGACTGACCCGATGGCGAGCGTTGAGCCGATGACCGTTGAAACCACCTGGTTGATCTGGTTGATTGCCAAGCCGAACGTGCGCGGCAGCATCAGCCATCCGATGCGCCATACCCCCCGCATGCGCCAATTGATTCGGAAGGAGTACTTAAACCCAAGGCGCGCCAAAGACGGGAACTGGACCAGGAAGTGCAAAAACGCGCCCAGCACCACGCCCCAGGCAAGCCCCTCAATGCCGAACATGGGCACCAGAACCGTAATGCCGAGGATTATGCCGATGTTGTACATTACGGGCGCGACCGCGAACGCGGTAAACCGCTTGAACGCATTTAAGATGCTTGAGGCGATGTTGGAGAGCCCCAAAAACAGGATGCCGATGAGCATGATGCGCGTGAGCTCTGCGGTTGCGATGCGTTTCTGGAGGTCAAACCCCGGCGCGATGATGCTGACGAGCTCCGGCGCGTAGATGAACGCGAGAATCCCGAGGACCAAGAGCGCAACCAGGATGATGTTGAGTATGGAGTTCGCGATCTTCCAAGCCTCTTGCTTGTTTTTGTGCCAGTACTCAAGGAACACCGGAATGAACGCGGCGGACAAGGCGCCCAGGACGAGCGTGTTGAAAATCAGGTCAGGCACGCGGAATGCCGCGTAGTACGTATCAAGCGTGTCTCCGGCGCCGAATGTTGAGAACAAGAGCCGGTCCCGAAACAAGCCGAGGCCGCGGGAGAGGAGCGAGAAAAAGGCGATGATGATTGCCCCGCCGGTCGCGGTGGTGGTGAGCTTGTTTTTGAACGATTTCACTGTCATTGCGAGCGACCTTTCCTATGTCATTGCGAGGGAGTGTACTCACGACCGAAGCAATCCTAACGTTGCGCGGGAGACTGTTGCGCACACATGCCTCCTCTCGCCGATAAGATTGCTTCACCCTTGAGTACAAGGGTTCGCAATGACAATCAAATATGCCTTATTCTACCACATTTTTCAGCAAAAAAAAAGCCGGCATCCCATGTGAGATGCCGGTTGGCTGTTCTGTTCCCAGGGGGCCACCCCGTACTTGAAAGGTCATATTCGCATGGCTGACCTCCTTGCCCAATCTGGCGGTTAGCCCGCGTCATCGCCGACGCTTCTTTGGGCGATTATTCGCGGAAGGTGGAAGATGTCAGGCTGATGGGCCTCTACCGGGCATCCCGGCTGACCCCTCACGCGGTGGTGGCGGGGGCCGGGGTGCGGTGGCTGTTGGGGGCCACGTCGCGCGCGGAGGGCTTGTGGGGCTTGACGTGCCCGTTGCCGCCCGCGAGCGGAATGCCCTGGAGGTAGTCCAGGACCTGCCTGGTGCGCCGGCGCTCTTCGTCCGCTTCCTGATCCTTGTCGCGCTGGAAGCGGCCGTTGGTCAGGTCGTCCACGGTCTTCTTGAGGAGCAGGAACGAAGGCCGCCTGTCTCGCTTCACCTGCTCGCACCTGGCCCCGGCCTCCCTCTTGCAGGGATCGCAGACAATGAGCTTCCGTCTCTCCATGTGCTCCACAGTGAGCTGGTGCAGGTCAAACCCGTGCGGAAAGACCTCTTTCCACTCGTCGCCGGTGAACGCCTGCACCAGGTTGGCGCAGACGTGCCATGCGAGGTCCAGAGGGATCTCGCCCTCGCACCCGGTGAAACCGCATCCGCACGTGACTGTCTCGCAACCTGCGATGACCAGCGCGCGGTACTCTTCAATGGGCTTGGGCATATGATTCCCTCCGTGAGAGTGAGTTGCCAAGACCAAACTGGAGGTCAGGGTGGAGATGGGTTTATGTATGATGAAACCCTCCCGTATAAACCCTGGGGCTAGATGGCAAATCCATACTGCCTTACGGCGATATGGTCCGAAAAGACGCCACCAGCGCATCCCTCCAGATTGGTCTTGGCAAAAAAGGAATGAACAGTTTTTTGATGATAAGGCGGTATTATAGCACAAATCAAAAAACCTGTCAAGGGTTTTGACAGTGTACTTTTTTAGGCTAAAAATAGCCTAAAAAGTATATACAAACTCCCACGCGACGTTAAGATTGCCACGTCGGCGGGTACGCCTCCTCGCAATGACGCCATGCGTCACTTCTCAAAAGAAACCGCAAAGCCGGTGTCTGACGCAAGCTGGCCCTCAAATACGGTTAATCCGGGCCCTAAAACATCAACCTTCCCGTCCCCTGCCGCCTTGCTCCAGGAAACTGACCATTCCGTTGGGTAGCGCAAAGAAACCGAGTACGGAATCGGCCGCGCGCCGGGTTGCTTCTGAATGATCAGAGCGTACCCGTTCCTGGCGTTCGGGTTCAGCACGTCGTAGGGTTTGATCCTGAAGGGCAGCTGGTACTTCACGTTCGCGACCGCCACGTTCCCGGGTGAAACCTGCAGCCAGTTGCCGAACACGGTCTTTCCGAACTCGTTCGTGATGCGCGTGCCGCTCGCCTCGTCAATGATCACCTTGCCCTCAATGGCGGCGAGCTCCGCATCATCCTGGTAGTACGGCTGCGGCCGTTCGAACAGAGACCCGTCCGGAGGCTTCGCGCCCTCGAACGAGACCAGCTCGCTCCCCTCCGGAGCGTACACGCGCACGTAATCCACGTTGTTGGCGCCGGTGAACGGGTTGCCAGGGTCGCCGTTGTGCTGCCGGATGACCGTGAGTTCCGCGAAGACGTTCCCGGCGCCATCAACGGTGATTTCCTGATCCCAGGACTCGCTGATCACCCCGTCGGTCTTTCCCCCGCCGATGTTCGCGTGGACCACGGAGAGGTAATCCGCGCTCCCGGACACGATACTCGGCTGCCAGCCTCGCTGCGCAAAGAGCCGGTTTGTCGCCTCGTCGCTGAAGTAGAATAAAATGTTTTTTTCGGTAATCTCGGATCTGACCAATGCGAGTATCGCGAGCAGATCATCGTTGCCCGAGGCGAGCAGCTTTTGGAGAACCAGCGGCAGCAACTCACCGATGTACGCTTTTGGTTTGTTCTCTTCTTTGTCGTAGGCGAGTTCAACCTCTCTCTGGATGTGGTCCAGCACGTTCTCGCTCGTCAAGGTAACTTCGTACTCCGCTGCCTCCACCGGACCGGTGAGGGCGAGCAGCTTCTCCAGGGTGGTCGCCTGCACCGCAATCACCCCGTCAACCGTGGAAAATCCCGCGTGCTCCAAGAACCACACCACCTTTCGGGCGCTTCTGGGCCAGTCCGGATACCAGTTCGCATCCTGCAGCTCCCACCTGCTGTTGATGAGGGAGAGCGGTTTGGGCGCTTTGACGTGCTCCGAGAGATAGCCTTGGAAATCGTACGCCCCGCCGCCCGGAACGTCTATGTTTGTCACCTGCCCGCCCGCAACGTCCACGAACGCGAGGCTACCGATGAACCCGCCGGCAGGGCGCAGCTCGTTGTTGTTCTGGAAGAGCACGGCGTACCGTTTTGAGCCCGAGCTTCCGAGCAGTTCGGAGAGCGCACCCAAAAGCCCGATGCCGTCTTGGATTGCGGCGCTCCCGCGCGGGAGCGCCTCGGTCGCGGCCGTAAACTTCTCGCGGTACTCGGGCGGCACGCTTTCCGGACTGATGAGTGCAAGGTGCGTTTGCGCGCTCTGCAAGTGCGGCAGGCTCGCCGCAAGCGAGGAACGCATCCGCTCAAGCAACACGATGGGGCTCGAGTCTCCGGCGTCCGCAACGGCTTCGGCAAGGTACTGCCCTGCCGCGGCGAGCGCAACTCCCGCGCCGATGGCGTGCAAGCCGTCCTGCCCGGCGGGGAGAACCTCAACCAACGCGCGCATGCCCGCGTTGAGCGAAGAGAGGCTCGCGCGCGCTTCGTTGAAGCTGGTCCGGGCGGATACGATGTCCAAGGACGCGATGTTCGCGTACCCTTCGCGGGTGGCGCCGAGCACGCTGCCGCGCAGAATACCAATCTGTTCGGGCACGGTTTCCAAAAATTTAACCGGCAGCATCACGAGGACGGCGACGAACATGAGCGCCGCGAGCTTGCGGTAAAAATTTTTGGGGGGACGGAAAAAGACGGAAACGTAATTTCTCGCGGTTTCGTACGCAGCACGCGCGAAAAGGAGCGCGAACGTACCCCCCTCGCTCACCGCGCGGTACACCCCCGCAACCGCAATGGCGAGAATCTTAATGGGTATGACCAGTACCGCGCGAACCGCCGCAATGATTGCAAAAAACGCGTGCTGGATGGCCCACGAAACTCCCGCGCCGAGCAAGCGGGCAACCCTGATGGCGCCGCGGTTGCCGACTTCAACGAGCGAAAGCAGCACCGCGGCACCGAGCAGAAACCCGAGCGGGATGGAGAGCACGAATTCGAACAGCCACCGGACGACGCCGCGCGCGGCGCCACCCGCGAGGGAGAGCACGGAACGGTGAAGCGCGGAACGCGCGACGGATGAGCGTTTCCGCTTCCGAGCCGACGGCGACGCAGCGGAGACGCGGCCGAGTAAATTGATGGTAACGCGCGAGGCGCGTTGGCGCATGCCCGCGGCCTCCCTCCGCAAGCGCTCCATCTCTCGCGCGGTCGAGGCGCTCGAGCGCAACGGCACAGGCACCGCGGTTTTTTGGAAGGCGCGGCCTGGAGCGCGCGCGATCTCTTTTGCAGCCTCCTGTTCCCACTCATCCGGCAGGCGCACCACGTACGGAGAACGCCGCGAGGTGCGGGTAGCCACCGGCAACCGGTGGGCGTAGGCTGTAGCGCGCGAGCGGGCTTTGGGAGACGGTTCGGCTACCTTCCTCTCAACCGAAGATGCAGCGCGAGCGCCCGCGGTCCGATTGCGGTACCCCCGCGTCTTCACCAGCGCTTCGTAATCCTCGTGGTGGATCACCTTTTTGGTGATGGAAAAATCAAGATGTCCGTTCGCATCAAGGGGAGTTTTTCGCGAGGAGAGCGATGACGATGGCGCGCTTGTATGCGGCGCGGCTTTCTTATTTTGTTTTTTTTGCATGCGCGCGGATGTTTGACGTGCGCTGATTATACCACACTCTCGCGGTACACCGCAACCGTCTCGCGCGCCATCTTTTCCCACGAGAAGAGCTTGGCGCGGCGCACGCCGCGCTCCGAGAGCTCGCGGTGCAGGGTATGCAAACCTCCCACCGCATCCAGGGCCGACGTGATGGATTCCGTATCGTCGGGATCGAAGTAGCGCGCGCCGTCGGCCAAGACTTCGGGTAAGCTGGCCGCTCTCGAGCACACCACCGGAACGCCGCGCCGCGCGGCCTCGATCGGGGGCAAGCCGAACCCCTCGTACCGCGAGGGGAACGCGAAGCACTTCGCCCCGCGGTACACGCCGTCCAGCTCCCGGTCCGAAACCGCTCCGGTAAAGATGATGTCGCGCCGTTGGTGCGGATCCGGAACCGCCCGATCCGCGTACGAGATGAGCGAGCGGTAGAACGAATCGATCCTGCCGACGAGCACGAGCTGCCAGTTGCGGCGGTGGCGCGCGCGCAAGAGCGCGTACGCGTCAACGAGTCGCTCGAGGTTCTTGTGCGGGTACGCGCTGCCCACGTACAGGAGGTACGGCTTGGTAATCTTGAACTTTTCCGCGAGCAGAGCTTCGAACTGGGGCGTATTGCGCATCACGTCCGTGCCGAGGAGCATCTCCTCCACGCCCGGGTATACCACCGCGATCCTCTCCTCGGGGACCGAGAGGTGGCGCACGATATCGCGCTTGGTGTACTCTGAAACCGCGATGATCTTCTTGGCCTTCCGCACCGCGTTGGAGAGCACCGCGCGGTACCCCCAGAGCTTGAGCCGGTACTGCCACGCCGTGTGGGTGGACGCGCGTGTATCCGGAAAGTGGAACACGATCAAATCGTGAATCGTCACCACGTAGGGCACCGGGCACCAGTACGGGACGTTCAGGTGCGTGCCGTGAAAGAGCTCCACGCGCGAACGGAGGATGAGGCCGGGCATGAGCACGTGCTCCCGGAACCCGTAGTGCGGCACGTCGGCGCGCACCACGGTGAACCGCGACGGAGACAGCGAGAGGCTCCCGGCGGTTTCGGAGGTTACGAACAGCACGTAGTGGTGGTCGTCGCTCTGTTTCGCTAATTCCAAAACGAGCCGCTCGGCATAGCGGCCGATTCCGCGGTGGTACGTTCCGTAGAGCCTGCAATCAATTCCGATGCGCATAAGACTTCGTGCCGCCCGCTGCTTCCAAAACGTTCAACGTTTCCCGCGCGGCGTTCTCCCATGAAAAGTGAACCGTTCGCTCGAGCCCCCTGGCGCGCAACGCCTTCCCGACGGCGGGTTGGTTCAGAATCGCGCGCATGGCAAACAAGAGCTCGTCAACGCGGTGCGGGTTCACCAGGAGCGCGGCGTCTCCGGCCACCTCGCCCACGGACGCGGTGGCCGACGCGACCACCGGAACGCCGCACGCGAACGCTTCCAGCACCGGGAAGCCGAACCCCTCGTAAAAGCTCGGGTACGCGACGACGGATGCGAGCGAGTAGAGCGCGGGAACGTCGTCCGCCCGGGCTTCGGGTACGACGTGTATTCTATCACGGAACGGCGAACGGCGCACGGCGGCGAGCAGCGCGCCGCCCTTCCACCCGCGGTGCCCGGCGAAGAGCAGCCGGACGTCCGCAACCGACGCACCGGAGCGCTCGAGCAACCGTTCGAACGCTGCGAGCGTGGCGAGGTGGTTCTTGCGCGGCTCGAGTGTTCCGGTCTGCAGGATGTACCGCCCCTCGGGCAGGCCGTACCGCGCGCGCAGGGCCGTAAGCGCGCTCCGGTCCACCACGGGACGGAAGCGGGAGTCCACGCCCGAGCGGACCGTGGTAACCTTGTCCGGACTCACGCGGTAGCGCGCGATGACGTCCTGCCGCGTGACGTCGGAAACCGCGATGACGGCGTCCGCCTCCTGGCAGAAGCGCCTCGGACAGAGGAGCGCATGCCACGCCCGCTGCCGGAGGGTGAAGAACTCGGGAAAAAATTCGTACGAGAGGTCGTGCATGGTGAGCACCACCCTGGTTCTTTCGGACCACGCTCCGTACAGCATGCTCGGGAAAAACAGCACGTCGCACCCGCCGAGGAGCTCGTCAATCTTGGGCCAGCGCGCAAAGGCGAACGACGCGTTCAGGAACTTGTTCGGGAAGCGGTACCGGCAGATCCGCACGTTGGGGGTACGGCCGAGCGCGGAGAGCGCGGCGCTGCGCGCTCCGCGGAACCGGTTCGCGAAGAGCGCGACGCGGTGGCCGCGCGCGAGGGGGATGAGGTGCTTGAGCACATTGCTCGCGTACACGAACACCCCCCCAGTCCCCTCCTCCAGCACGCGGCAGTCAATTCCTATTCGCATAGCGAGACTCCACGAAAGCTTTGAGTTCGCGCTGGAACCGCTCCCGCCCAAACTGCTGCGCGTGGGCGCGGATGCGCGCGTGGTCGAACGACCGCCGCTTGGCGCGGATGACGGCGTCCGCAAGCGACTGCCACGTTTGCTCCTCAAAGAACACGCCCGTCTCCTCCGGAAGCACGGTTTCGAGCGCGCCGCCCGCGCCGTACGCGACAACCGGCGTGCCGGCCGCCATCGCCTCAATCGCGGATATGCCCGCATCCTCCTCTTGGGGGTGGATAAACGCGAACGCCGATGAGAGCAGCCGCTTCTTGGATCGCTCGGGCACTGAACCCGTAAAGTAGATGTTCGGCCCGGCGAGTGCCTCGAGCGCCGCGCGCTCTTCCCCGTCCCCCACCACCACGAGCGGCATGTTCAGGCGGTTGAACGCGCGGATCGCGACATCAACCTTTTTGTACGGCCGCAGGCGCGAAACCAGGATGGCGTAGTTCATGCGCCCGAGGAGGGGGTAGCGGCGCACGTCAACCGGCGGGTAGATCACCGCCGCGTCGCGGTTGTAGTAACGCTTAATCCGCGAGGCCACGAACCGCGAGTTCGCGATGAAGTAATCAACGCGCTGCGCGGCCAGGTAATCCCACATGCGCAGCCGTTGCAGCACGAACGGGAGAATCGTGCGTATGACGCGGCCGCCCCCCACTTCGCTTACGTACGTGTGGCTGTCGCTCCAGAGGTACCGCGTGGGCGTGTGGCAGTAGCAGATGTGGAGCGCGGAGGCGGACGCGATGGCTCCCTTGGCGAACGCGGACGCGCTCGAGAGCACCACGTCGTACCGCGAGAGGTCGAACGACTCAATTGCCGCGGGCATGAATGCGAGGTACCAGCGCAGGTGGCGTACGGAAAACGGGAGCTTCTGGATGAAAGAAGTGTGGATGTCGAGCGTGTCAAAAAAGGTGCTGATGGTTTTCTTGTCATGCACCAGCGTGTAGAGCGGCGATGCGGGCCAGAGCTCGTGGCACGCGCTCACCACGCGCTCGGCGCCGCCGATCTGGTTGAGGTGGTCGTGGATGAGCGCGAGCCTCATACCGCGCTCTTCCCTTTGAGCACCACCCACGGCGTGCGCATGAGTATCTGAACGTCAAGCCAGAAGCTCCAGTTTTCTATGTAGAACAGGTCAAGCCGCGCCTCCTCGTTAAAATCCAAATCAGACCTTCCGGAAATCTGCGCGAGCCCCGTCACCCCCGGCTTGATGGCGAGGAGGCGCTTCTGGTAGCCGGCGTACCTCCCCACCTCCTCGGGCTCGTGGGGCCGCGGCCCCACCAGGCTCAAATCGCCACGAACGACATTGATGAAGTTCGGGAGCTCATCCATGCTCCACCGGCGCAGGAAGCGCCCGACGCGCGTAACGCGCGGGTCGCGCTTCATCTTAAAGAGCGGACCGCTCGCGCGTTCGTTGAACAGAGCGAGCTCCCGCTTGCGCTCGTGCGCGCCAGTTACCATTGACCGAAACTTGTACAGCCGAAACGTCCGGTTGCTCTCGCCCGTGCGGGTGAGCCGGACAAACACTGGACCGCGAGAAGAGAGTTTGATGGCGACCCCCGCCACAAGAAACAGCGGGGCAGCGAGCGCGAGCGCGAGTATTGCCAGCACCACGTCCGTGACGCGCTTGATGATCCGCCCCCACCCGTCCAGCGGGGTGCGCTTGAGGTGCACCACGGGCATGCCGCCCAAATCCGTCACCTCAACATTCGCGCTGGATGCCTCCAGCACGTCCGCGGCGTACGAAAAGTCAAGGTGGTGTTCGCGGCAGAACTCGTACAGCCGCTTGACCTCGCGCCGCCCGTGGTCGGGCTCGGCGTGAATCACCATGTCGGCCTGGTCGTGCTTTGATACGTTCTCGAGCAACCCGAAAGACGCCTCGTCAAGCTTCCGGAAGTGCCGCACGACCCGGAATCCGGCGTCCGGATCGTCTCGGAGCGCTCCGATGAGCCGGTACGCGGTTTGCCCGCCGCCGAACACCACCACACGCCGGGCGCCGATGTTCTTCCGGTACAGCGAACGCTGCACGGAGCGGATGAGCACGCGCCCGATAAACACGAACGCCGCGGCTGATACGAATCCGGCGAGCACGATGAAACGCGAGCCGAAGAGCTCGTGCCGGAAGAAGATGAACAGCACGATTTCCACGAGCCCCAACGAGCAGCCCACCACAATCCGCGCGAGCTCATGGATGTACCGGCGGTTCGTCTGGATGGCGTACATGCCGGCGAGGGCGAACGCGGGAAGCCACAGGAGCGCGACCACGGCCGCGATGCGCGCGTACTCGCCGAGCGAAATTTCAAACACCACGGGCCGCACGTCGCGCAGAAACGTCTGGTACCGCAAAAAGTACACCAAAAGCGCGGCGAGCACAACCATGGCGTAATCAACCGGAACCAGCAAGAATGAGAACAGCAATTCAGAGCGTTTCATGTGGAATATACTCTAGCACTTATGAGCCGAACATCAAAGTATGGTAAACAAAACTTGACACATTTGGCAAGTTTTGATAATATACCAAAAATCGCACCTTTGCAATGGACAGGAAGACCAGGCAATCGCCCGCCATAGCCTCGCGCGAAGGCGGGAGGAAAGTCCGAACACCCCCGCCTCACCGGCGGGACAAGGGTAATCGGTAACACCGACCGGTATACGTAATTCTATGAGGAGTCTCTCGAGAATTCTCATAGGAATACCAAGCCAGGGCACGTGCAACAGAAAGCATACCGCCTAAGTCCGCAAGGACCGGCAAGGTTGAAATCGTGGGGTAAGAGCCCACGCGTTCGCGCGGTGACGCGCGAAAAGAGGTAAACCCTACCCGGTGAAAGGGCGCATAAATGGTAGCCCGTTAGAACGTACGAGCAATCATACGTCTAGATAGATGATTGCCGCCGGTTTTGCTACGGCAGAACCGGAACGGAATTCGGCTTATCGGTTTTCCTGTCCATTGCAAGCGTGCAACCAAAAAGCTGACCTTTTGCGGGTCAGACTTTTTTATCCAATGCCTGGTTCACGAGCGCGTCCGCTCGTTTATTTTTTACGCGCGGAATGTGTTTGGCGGAGTGTGATTTGAAGGTTTGGAGCAGGTTCCACGCTTTGACGAAGAGCGGCTGCAGCCCTTTGTCACGCACCTTGTACTCGCCTTTGAGTTGTTTGATGATGAGCTCGCTGTCCATGGCAATATTGACTGAACTGGCACCGAGTTTTTTTGCTTCTT
This sequence comes from uncultured Gammaproteobacteria bacterium, assembly GCA_964606465.1. Taxonomy (GTDB): domain Bacteria; phylum Patescibacteriota; class Patescibacteriia; order UBA2169; family UBA2169; genus CG10-46-32. The sequence continues at coordinate 11,135 of CAZSGI010000006.1, forward strand.
CAAGCCCTCGGATGAACGCGCGATACTCGGCCTGGTTGTTGGTGGCGCTGCCGATGTATTCGGAAATTTCGCGCACGGTCGTGCGCTTCTCGTCAGAAATCACCACACCAATCCCGGCAGGACCGGGATTGCCTCGCGCTCCTCCGTCTGTGTGAATAGATAGTTTCATTTGGAGGGATGATTGCCCGAACCTAAAACGACCTCGTTATTCTTTCTTAATAGCAACAACCTTGAGCTGGATGTCGCGCCTGCCGTTCCACTCGTTCACCTCAATGGTGTACACCACATCAATCAAATCGTCCTGGTTCAAGGTGCCGTGGAAGTACTGGCCAAACCCGAATGCCACGGCTTGATGCAGGGTTCCGCCTTGACGGAGCTTGATGCGCATGTGCTGCCCCTCCTGCCCCATCAAGAAAACATCAGCAACGCGGAGGCCGTAGGAAATGAATTTCGGGGTAGGGTTTCCCACTCCGTGCGGTTCAAGTTTTTTCAAAAGTAGAACGAGCTCCCAGTCAACCTGGTTTAACGAAAGCTCCATATCAATGTCCAGGGATTTGACTAAATCTTTCTCTGAAAGCTTTGCGTCCGCGATCGCATTGAGCTTCGCGATGAAATCATCCAAAACGTCCGCCCGCTTCAGCGTGAACCCGCACGCGCCCTCATGCCCGCCGAAGCGTTCCAGGTACTCGCTGGCCTCGGCCAGGGCTTGGGTGATGTTGAACCCGGGAATGCTCCGGCCCGAGCCGACCAAGCCTTTTTCGGACCGTGTGACCACGAGCGAGGGGCGAAAGAATTGCTCCGTGATTCTGCCTGAAACAAGCCCGACAACTCCAAGGGGCCAATCCTCGCCCTTTGCAAGGAGAACCTTGGCCGGAAGCTGGCCTTTGACCTGTGCTTCGGCTTCTTTGGTGATGCGCACGGTTTCTGACTGGCGCTCCCTATTCGTCTGGTTCAACGACTCCGCAAGTTCTGCGGCGCGGCCGCTATCCGCGGTCTCAAGCAGCTCAAACGCGGTCGAGGCGTGGTCAATCCTGCCAGCCGCGTTCAGGCGCGGCGCGACCATAAACCCTATTTCGTACGTGCCCAAGCGTTCCGGATCAATCTGCGCGCCCGAGAGGAGCGACTGCAGGCCCGCCCTCTTGGTTTTGCCCAGCACTTTCAAGCCAAACGCCACGAACACGCGGTTCTCACCTTTGAGCTCCATCATGTCAGCCACGGTCGCGATGGCGACCAAATCCAAAAACCATTTTTCGCGACCCGCGGGAAGCTCAAATGATTTCCACAGCGCAGACGCGAATTTGAATGCGACTCCGCACGCGGCCAGGCCCTGAAAGGGATAGGTTTCGTCCGCGAGGTGCGGGTTCAGGAACGCGGCAACATCTTGGGGAAGCGCGGGGGGCTCTTCGTGGTGGTCGCAGATGATGACATCCAGTCCTTTTGACCGCGCGTACGCAACTTCGGCAACCGCCGAGGTGCCGCAATCCACGGTGATGAGGAGTTGAGCGCCCTGGGCCGCGATGTAATCCAAGGCACCATTGTTGAGGCCGTAGCCTTCTTTTTCGCGGTGCGGCAGGTACACCGCTGCGTTCGTGACGCCGCACAGCCGCAACGTTTCAACCAAAAGCACTGACGACGTGACCCCGTCAGCGTCGTAATCCCCGTACACGAACACGGTTTGGTTCTCCTCGCGCGCAACTTTGACGCGGTCAACCGCTTTCTGCATGTCCCGGAACAGGAACGGATCGTGCAGATTTTCGTACGTTGGGTTCAAAAACTCGTCAACATCCTGTCTTGACGTGATGCCGCGATTGGAGAGCAACTGCAAAATAACCCGATTGACATCGGGAAATTCTGCGGCAAGACCCTCGTCAATTGCCTCCGAAACCTTCCCGTTACGCATGATGGCGCTGCGAGAGCCTCCGGTACACCCAGCCCGTTGCGAGCATGGTGGTGGGAATGCTCCAGAGCAACCCGACCCCGAGCGCGGCGATGCCGAGGATGTTGACCCCGAGCGCGGCGAGCCACAGCAGGACCAAATTCCAGAACGTTCCGCGCGTCATGCGCCAGCTCTCTTTGAGCGCCGCGACGGGGCCGAGCTCTCGATCAACGATCAGGTACAGGTACAGCTGGAACCGAACCGCGAAGACGACTCCCGGGACCACGAGGAGCACCAACCCGGCAATCACCAGCAACCCGTAGAGAAGCGAGCCGAAAAAGTAGCCCACCACAAACCGCACGCCGTCAAAGAAATCCTCCAGGCTCGCCGGACGGCCGTCCACGAGCGCGAGCACGATCCGGACGAGCCCGACGGAAACCACGAGCTGCAGCACCCAGAACGCGACGCCGGCGAGTGCGAAGAGGAGCACCGCGAGCGTGGGCAGCTCGGTCCGGTCAAAGCTCTCCATGATCACGGCCGGCCCGTACGCGACCAACAGCATGATGGCGATAATTTGCAGAAAAAACCAGAAGCGCTTCCGGGCGACCCTCCACCCGAACGCGAGCGCCTCGGTGACGGAAAATAGTGCAGTGCTCATACGAATTCGTTACTTTTTGTCTTGCTCTTTGGTTTCTAACGCAGGCATTTTCTAGACATACGAGAGTTTGTGGCTGCGCTTTTTGATGGCGCGGGCGAGCTCGCGTGCGGAGAGGAGGGCGTCCTGGGCGCCGACTTTGCAGATCACGGATTCGGCGTTGGTGATTCCCGCGTCGAGCGCGTACGCCACATCGTTGCGGGCAAAGAGCCCGGCTACAAACCCGGAGCCGAACGCATCCCCGGCGCCGGTCGGCTCCATGGCTCTGATTGACGAGTCGGCGGTCATCTTGAGCATGGTGTCTCCGTCCGCGTAGTACGCGCCTGCCAAGCCGTCGCTCACCACCACGCGTTCGGGCCCCGCGGAACGCAGCGCGCGCAAGAGCGTTTTCACGTCGCCGCCGCCGACAAGCTCCAGTGCCTCGTCGTGGTTGACGTTGAACACCGAGCACGCCTTCATGAACGGCTTGAGCGCGGCGAGCCCCGCCTTGAGCTGGAGCGAACCCGGGTTCCAGGCCCACCGGATGCCGCGCGTTCTGACGACTGACACGATGTCGGCAAGCTCTTTTTTCCACCCCTTCCCCGCGAGCGCGGACGTGTAGTACCACGCGGCGGAGGCGATTGAGGGCGCGGAAGGAGAAAAGTTATTCGCGCCGCTTGCGCCCCGCTCGGTGAGCGCCACGCGATCCTGCTCTTTTTCTCCGGCAACGAGCAGCACCGAGAAAGCGGTCGGAAGGACGGCGTCGCGCCGCACGAACGATCCTGCGACACCCTCGCGCCTGAAGACGTCAACCACGCAGTCGCCGTCCGCGTCCTGCCCCACGCGCACCACGGCTGCGGTTCGCAAGCCGAGCCGCGCGAACGAAACCGCGGCGTTGGCGCCGCCCCCGCCGACCGTGCGCGCCGAACGCGTCACGTCAATCTTTGCCCCGTGCTCGAGCGCCACGAGCTTTCTGCGCCTGGGGTCGCGCGCGGGGTTCACAATCACGGGCGCGTCCGAGGGAGAGAGGAAGAGGAACGTGTCCCGAACCGCGGAACCGATGGTGATGACATCGTACTTCATACCCAGTCTTTGCGCCTGAAAACGGCGAGCGACGTAACGATAATCAGGAACAGAACGCCGAAAACCAGCCACAGGGCGTTCGGGTGGTTCACGAACGGCAAGCTCTGGACGTTCATGCCGTAGAACCCGGTCAATAAGGTCATGGGTAGGAGCGAAACCGAAATCACGGTCAAGAGTTTAATCACGTCGTTCGTGCGCTGCGAGATGAGGGACTCGTTTACGTTGTGCAGCGTGTTCATCACCTCCACGTTGCCCGCGGTGATGGCCTGCAGCCGGTTGAGCGTATCGTGGATGTCGTCAAAGTACACGGACAGAGCCTTTTTCAGGTACGGCTTGTCGGATGTCACCAGCGACAAGAGCACCACGAGCTGGGGATCCACGATGCGGCGCAACCGGATGAGGTTGCGCCGCGTGAGCGCAATCCGCCACACCGTGCCCTTGGACGTCGCTTCACTGTAAATCTCATCCTCAATGTCGTTCATCTGCTCGCTGATCCGGCGCACCACGCCCCACGACGATTCGGTGAACATGCTGAGCAGCTTGTACAGGAAAAAAGCGGCTCCCCTGCCCATCATCTCCTCGCGGTACCCGTCATCCGAACTGACGTGCTCGTAGACGTCCTGCAACTTATTCGGCTCGCCCTTGCACACCGTAACCACGTAGCTCTCGGAGAGGAACACGTCGAGCTCAAACACGTGGATGCGGCCTTCTTCGCCCGAGTAGCTCGGGAAGTGGAAAATCGCAAACAGGTAATCGTTGTAAAAGTCAACCTTGGGCTGCTGCGGGCCGTTGGAGAGGTCTTCGATGTCCAGCGGGTGGAACGCAAAATCTTTTTCAAGCTTTGCGACGGCTCCCTCGCTGTTCTTGCCGACGTAGTGCCACGTCGTTTTTTTGTGGGTAATGGTTTTCATGCCGTCCTACTGTTTTGGCGCCCTACTCCTTTCGCGCGAGCAGCCGCTCGAAAAACGACTGACGGATCAGGTACCCGACGAGCGAGAGCCCGAAGAGCGAAAGCAGCCCGACGATGAGCTGCACCGCGCGGTTCTGGATGTTCCAGAACCCGATGCTCAAGCGCGTGCTCGCCTCACCGACGCCTCCGGCTGAGTCGCTCACCGTGAGCGTGACCTCGTACTCGCCACTCCCCGAAAACGAGTGCACCGGAGCGCGTTCCTGGGAGTAGGCCCCGTCGCCGAAATCCCACAGGTACAATGTGGAGCCCCCGCCGCTCAACGACTCAAATTCGTACGTGTTCCACGAGCGCCTGCTCTTGGCGATGCCGACCTCGAGCGCGTAGGCGGCGTCGGCAACGTCCGGGAACGTGTACACCACGTCCTCTACCTCGTACTCGGGTTGCGGAACGCTTGCTTGCTCAACTTCTCGCGCGGACTCGGGAGCGTCCGCCGGAGCGCTCCAAGGCGCCGGAGCCGCGGGAGGAGGGGGGGGTGGATTCTCTCGGCGGCTTACGAGCTTGTCAAACGGCGCCGGATCGTCCGCGTTCGGCACGCCGTCGTTGTCGTTGTCCGGGTCCGCGTTGTTGCCGACGCCGTCCTTGTCGTTATCGTACTTCTCGAACGGATCGTTCGGGAACTCGTCAACCCCGTCGGGCACGCCGTCCCCGTCCGTGTCTGCCTTCAGGGGATTTGAGCCCTTAACGCGCTCCAGGCCGTCCTCAACGCCGTCATTGTCATCATCCATGTCAACGGTGTCAAATGTGCCGTCTCCGTCCGTGTCCAGATCAACGAGGAAATTCGTGATTTCCGCGGTGTCGTTCTCCGAATTCTCGTCGGTTGGGCTGCCTCCGAAAACGGAAACCGTTACGGTGTAGTACCCCTCCTTGGGCTGCCAGTCCGTAAACACGGTGGACTTCTGCTGCGCCAGCACGCTCACGGGCTGCGCCTCGCCCACCGGCGCCCCATCAACCGAAAACCGCACCTGCGCGCGCGAATCGTTCTGGCTCTGGTTCCTGACGGTTGCGTAGATGCGGACAATCTCTCCGGCCAACGGCTTTGCGTTGGAAAAGTAGACGTTCTCTTTGGGAACGGCCAAATCAGCCGCGGAGGCGGCAGCAGGCGCGAGCAGTAAAAGACTCGCTACTGCGATGGTTTTCGCCGTCTTCAGCATGCAGCCAGTATACTACATTTTTGATTATTCGACAACCACGTCGGTGATGACCACGGGCTCGTTCGGCCGGTCGCGGTTGTCGCGCGCAACCTTGGAAATCGCGTCCACGGTATCCATGCCCTCGGTAACGCGGCCGAACACCGCGTGCTTTGAGCTTAGGGGCTCTTTGTCAAAGTCCAAGAACGTGTTGTCGCTTAAATTGATGAAGAACTGGGACCCGGCCGTCCCCGGACCAGCGTTCGCCATTGAGATGGTGCCGCGCACGTTGGAAAGCTCCGGAGAAAACTCGTCTTCAATGAAGTACCCGGGCCCGCCGGTTCCGTCGTTTGCCGGATCATCGTCTTTTGACAAGGGGTCCCCGCCCTGGATCATGAAATCAGGAATCACGCGGTGGAACGCCACGTTGTCGTAGAAATCTTCCTTCGCGAGCTTCAGAAAGTTGCCGGCAGTGATTGGCGCGCGGGCACTGTCAAGCGCAATGGCGATGTCGCCCATGCTGGTTTTGAGCGTGACAACGAGGTTTTGGACCGGCGCTTCCGGAGTAGGTGATTCCTGGGCCGCGGTTTCTTCTCCTTGGGGTTGGTTGACGACCGGCGCTCCGTCTTTCTGGCCGCACGATACCCCGAGCAAAGCTACGGCGAACAGCGCGGAAAGCAGTTTTGCGTTTTGCATACTTAGAATTTAATTGGTATTGAAACGAGGTCCTGGACGCTGCCGTCAAACGCGCCCTCGGAAAATACCTCCAAAACTCCGGCCCCGGCGGCAGCGTCATCAAACAGCAAGAGCTCGCCGAACGAGCCGAACTCGCTCCCCTCGGCTGCGCTCGCGGCGACGGATTTCTCGGCCATGACCGCGCCGGTTGCGTCTTTCAGGCGCAGCCTCACCGCCAGCCCCCTCCCGCGCGCCTCACCTTTCACCAAGAGCGGGCTCGCTACCGTTGTGTTGGGCTGCGGCCGCGTAACCTTGATGCTGCCGGACTCGCTGACCACGCCTTCGCCTTCTTCGGCTTGCGGAATATCGGAAATGACGTCCTGGCTCGCGTCCTCGGCAGGCCGGCTAACTTCAGGCTCGTTGGGCGCCTGCTTGAACGCGAGCGCGAGCACCACCGCAATGAGTGCACCGGTAATCCAGAGGTACTTGGTCATGGGTTCTATGTTACCAGACGAAGAGGTGGTGCGTCAAATACGTACGGGCGGCTTAAAAATCGCCGATCTCTTTTTTGAGCGCGTTCTCCACGGTCCAGGAATCAACGGTCCACACGAGTGGGGAGTTCTCGCGGCCGATGTAGTACTCTTCGGACGGCTCCGGGAGCTTGTCCCCCACAATCA
>CAZSGI010000006.1:18276-23215 GCA_964606465.1 uncultured Gammaproteobacteria bacterium
TGCCGGAGATTCCGGCCTGTTCTTTGGTGACATCCTCTTTGATGTCAGCCGCAAACAAATCCGAAAGCTGCGCGAGCACCGGACCAATGACCGCATCAGACGAATCTTTTGAAAACGGAGTGACCTGTTTCCAGCCGTCTCCTGTCTTGATCAATGAAACCTCCACATCATTATAGCGCCAATCAATTGAAGTCACTTTCAAAGGCTCAAACACCCACACGCGCTTGTCGCGCCAGTCCGTGCGGTTGAACGCGGGCCGGATATTCCGCGGGGCGAGGTACACGAGATCCGATGCTGCGTGGCGCACGTACGTCGTGACGAAGCCCGGGCCTTCTTTGCCGATGACGGCGTCAACCACCAACTCGGCGCCCTGCCACGCCGCGAGCGCAACACCCAGCTCGTCGAGCTGCAGCTCCTCGTGCGTTTCAGGATTCCGGCTCGCGAGTTCGCCGCGCGGCAGCGTCGCGAAAATGTCCAACAGTTCGGTAACGTACTCCTCGTTCGCGCGATAGCTCCCCCGGTTGGAGACGACCCAGCGGTCGCCCGCTCTCTCCAGAACGTTCTCGTACAAACCGTTGACCCCCACCACGCGGATCTTGTCTATCCGGTCCGCGTCAACAGCAAAAAACGTCGCGTCCACTCGCGCGTTCCGGCTCCCCCGGAGCTCCTGCGAGATCCCCAGCACCACGAGCAGGGCGCCGAGGAACCCCAAGAGCACGAGCACGGTCTTGAATTTTGAGAACGAAACGGGCATACCGCAACGGTTACTCCACGGCTTTCATCCTCCGCCTGCGGACCGACCGCAGGGCGCCGTAGCACGCGAACAGCGCCGACATGCCGAGAACGTTCAGCCACTTGATCCGGCTCCGCGCCTGCTCGGAAAGCTTCGCGAGCGGCCGATCCGTGACGCCCTTGGAGCGAATCGCGATGAGCGACTCGTCGCTCGAGAGCGCGTCCACCAGGTTTACGAAAAACACGGCGTTCGCCTCCCACCGGTTGACGTTGACGTCGAGCGGAAAGTCCGCATCACCGATCACCACCAGGCGCCCCTCGTCCGTTTCGGAACGAAACTGCTCTTGTTCCGAATCGCTCGGCGGCTCCTCGCGCTCCGTATCGCCGTCAACGATGGTGCGGTTGGGGATGTCGTCTTTGGAAAACATGCTCGCAAAGCGTCCCGAGAGCATGACGCCGAGCACGTACGACTTCCGGTCTTCCGCGCTCTCCGGCGGCACGATCAGGCGCGGGTTCAGCTGCCAATCTTCCTCCTGGGTCCAACTCTGGACCGTGGTGCGCACCAGCTCCACGGCCTGCGTGCGGTCAGAAAGCTTCTCTTCCAGAACGTCGAGCGTAGACGCCCACGTAACCACCAGCGACTCCAGTTTGTTCACGACGCTCGAATCCGGGTTAAACCCGCCCTTTTGAATCTTGACCCAGAACGGGTACGGCGCGTAGAACTGCGTCTGGTCTGTGCGGAACGGGGCGATCTCGTAGGAGGCGTCGAGCACCAGGTTCTGATTCAACCGCACGCCGTAGTGCGCCAAGAGCTCGCCGAGCCCGCTCGAGCGCTTCTCCACGGAGAGGTTGTTGAAGTCGACGTTCGTGCCCTCCGCGAGGATCAGGAGGTCGCCGCCGCGCATCAAAAACTGGTCCAGCACGTACTGGTCCCGCGCCTTGAGAACCGAAGGGCCGGGGACGATGAGGGTGTCAACGCCTTCGGGAATGAGCTCCACGCTTCCGAGTATCACGTCGGAAACCTCATACTGCTGCTTGAGCATCTCACGCACGCGCACGAGCTGCAGCCCCGGCTGGGAGCCTTTATCCGCCACAAAACCGACGGTCGGAATCTCCTTGCGCCTTGCGCGCGTGATGGCGGCGGAGAGATCATACTCCAGCGTGGACGCATCCTGCACAATGGGGATGATCTCCTGATTGTCGCGGTAGAACACGGCCAGTCCCAAGTACCCGTTCCTGACCTCGAACGTGTCCTCTTGCAGCACGTTGAACTGCAACGTGGGAATCCCGATGCCCCGCGCCTCCCGCTCGAGCTCGTCGCTTGCGTTTGGGTCAAGGTAGGTGACCTTCACGTTTCCCTTGGACGCGCTCTCGAACTCCGAGAGCATGCCGCGCACGTCCTGGTTGCGCACCAACAGGTAGCCCGGCAGCTCGGACGTAAAGTACGCCTTGACGTTCACCACGTCGTCCAGGTTGCGGACGATCTCGCGGGTGGTGTCCGAAATGCTGTAGTCCCGGTTTTCGGTTGCGTCCCACCGCGCAAAGAGCTTGAGCGAAACCAGGTTCACCACCAGCACCAGAGCCGCAACCACCGCCATCGCGAGAATCGCGCTCGCGCGGTTGACTTGCTTTTTTGACGAGAAGAATGACATAACCTAGCGCCAATTCCTTGACCCGATTGACTGCACGTTGAAGTAGATGAAAAGCGCGGTGAACGAAAGGTAGTACACGATGTCCCGGGTGTCAACGATGCCGCGCGAGAGCGTGTTGAAGTGCGATGCGGTGGAGAGGAACTGCATGGCCGCCCCCGCGCCTCCGGAGACGAACGCGAGCACCTGGTTTGAACCCATGATGAAGAGGGCGAACATGCCCAAGAGGCTCACCAAAAACGCCACAATCTGGTTGCGGGTGAACGAAGACACCAGGAGCCCGAACGCGAGGTACATGCCTCCCAAGAGGAGCGCGCCCGCGTAGCCCGTGGCAACCACGCCGATGTCAATATCCCCTAAGAAACCGATGGTCGCGGGCAGCGCGACGGAGAGTAAGAGTACGAGCGCCAAGAACCCAAACGCCGACAGAAACTTGGCCAGCACCACCTCGCGGTCGCGGATGGGAAGGGTGAGTAGAAACTCGATGGTGTTGCTCTTCTTCTCCTCGGCCCAACCGCGCATGGTCACGCTGGGCGCGAGCAAGAGGAACATCCACGGCAACAGTCCGAACCACGGACCGACCACGGCCTGATCCGTCAGAAAGAAGCTCTGGAAGAAGAGCCACGTTGAAACCGCGAGGAACACGGCCGCGAAGATATACGCGATCGGGCTGTTCAGGTAGCTCGCCAGCTCCCGTCTGAACAGGGGGGTGATGTTGGCGATGCTTGATGGTACATCAGATAATCGCATCTCGTTTGTTATGACTCGCTCGTGGTTAACCGCCTGAACACGTCTTCCAAATTCTCCTGCTTGCGGTACATCTCCAGGATGGTCCAATGGTGGGACACCGCGGACTTAAAGATGAGCTCCCTGCCGTCGCCCTCGGAAACCTCAACCCCGAACGCGTAGACGCCCCCTCCCTCGCCCGCGTACTCCCTGATTGATTTGACCGTGCGGTACTCGGAGAGCAACTGCCGCACCAGCCCCCGGTCGCCCCGAAACTTGAGGTAGACGATTTCGCGGCTCGGGCCGCCCGAAAGCTCGTCCGGGGTCCCCTGGGCGACGATTTTGCCGTTCGCGATGATGACCACGCGCGAGCAGGTTGCCGTCACCTCGGGCAGGATATGGGTGGAGAGAATCACGGTCTTTTCTTTTCCGATCTCCTTGATGAGGCCGCGGATCTCAACGATCTGGTTCGGGTCCAGCCCGCTCGTGGGCTCGTCCATGACCAGAATGTCCGGGTCGTGCATCATGGCCTGCGCCAACCCGGTTCGCTGGCGGAACCCTTTGGAGAGCGCGTCAATGGGTTTTGAGTACACGCTCGAAAGCCCGCACACGTCCACCATGCGCCTGATTGCAGTACTGCGCCTCGCTTTCGGAATGTGCCGCGCGCGAGCCACGAACTCCAGGTACTCGCGCACCCGCATGTCCGTGTACAGCGGGTTGGTCTCGGGCAAATAGCCGACCTGCTCGCGGATCTCAAACGAATTGTCCACCACGTCCAACCCGTTCACCACAACCGTGCCGGACGTGGGAGCCGTGAATCCGGTGATAATCCGCATGGTGGTGGATTTGCCCGCGCCGTTCGGACCCAAAAACCCCAGCACCTCGCCGTCGCGGACCTCGAAATTCACGTTATCCAGCGCCTTTACCCCCCCGTAGGTTTTGGTTAAGTTCTGGACCTGGATCATACCCAAAAAAATGATATCGCAACGGATATCAGTATACCATACCGAGTCGTTGAATCAAGTCATCCGAACAGGTCAAAAAACACGTCAAACCGTTTGGCAAACCGCCGAATCCTGTATGCCGCAACCAAGGACGAGAGCCCAATCAAGATGAACGTAAACGCGAAAAAGAGGATCAAAAGCTGCGGGTACAGCACCACGAGCAGGCCCAGCATGATGAGGAGCACGCCCTGGGCCACGAACTGCCACACCACGGCGTGCGTTGAGTGCTTTGCTTCTCTGATGAAATGGATTTTTTCCATAGCGCTATTATACCACTATAACTCGTCGCTGTCCAAGATGATGGTCACAGGCCCATCGTTATGGATGTCCACATCCATGGAGGCGCCGAACTCCCCGGTTTTGACCGCAACGCCGTATGACGCGAGCGCATCAATGACTTTCTGGTACAGCGCTCTCCCCTTTTCCGGTTCAGCCGATTTTATGAAACTCGGACGGCGGCCCTTTTTTGTATCCCCATACAACGTAAACTGGGAGATGAGCAGCACCTCGCCATTGACATCAAGCAGTGATTTGTTCATCTTTCCTTCATCATCCGCAAAGATGCGGAGGTTGACCAGCTTCTCAACAAATTTCGGAATGATTGATTCGTCATCTTCCCGGCCCACTCCGAGCAGGATATTGAGGCCCTGCCTGATTTCTGCGATGACGGTTTTGTTGATTGAAACGCTTGACGAGGTGACGCGCTGGAGGATTGCTTTCATGCGGGTATTGTAAAACATTCTGCGCCAAAAAGAAAACCGCTGTGCGGGCGATACTGGAAATTGCGGGACGTACTGGAGTTGGGGAACCGTGATTTCGCCACAGCCC
>CAZSGI010000007.1:0-22595 GCA_964606465.1 uncultured Gammaproteobacteria bacterium
TTGGACATGGTGCTTTTGGTTGCTGATTTGGAATCATTCACCGCTGACGCTTCAAAATCGGCCCAGGGCGTTATCATTGAATCCCACGTGGACCGCGGCGAAGGCCCGGTGGCGACCGTGCTGGTGCACGAGGGCACCTTGCGCGTCGGGGATGCGGTGGTGATCGGCGCAACCTACGGCAGGGTGAAGGCCCTGAAAGACTGGCGCGGGGAATCCGTGCAAGAAGCCGGGCCGAGCACGCCGGTAAAAATTTTGGGCCTGAAGAGCACCCCTTCGGTCGGTGACGTATTGAACATTGGCGCAGTTGATCGCGCCATGCGCAAGAAGAGCGTCAAGCAGTACCGCTTGGTTGATACCGGCGAAGCGCCAAAGCCGCTTGAGAAGGCCGGCGAAGAGGGTGAGGCCGATGCGCCTGCGGTGCCGGAGTTTTCCGTGATCGTGAAAGCGGACGTGTTGGGCTCTCTGGAGGCGTTCATTGCGGCGCTCAAAAAACTTGAAAAGGAAAACGTCAAAATCTCGGTCTTGCGGCAAGGGCTGGGCAACATCACCGAGTCAGACCTCTTGGTTGCGGAAGCGGAGCGCGCGGTGGTGTACGGCTTCAACGTGCGGCTTTCGCAGGAAGCGCAGCGGGCAAGCTACGACCGTAAGGCCGAAATTAAGACGTCCAAAATCATCTACGAGCTCTTGGATGACGCGGCCGAGCGTTTGAAGCAGTTCGTGCGCACTGAAATCGTAGAAATCCCGCAGGGAGATGTTTTAGTGCTCAAAGTGTTCAAGGATTCAAAGAGCGAATCAATCATCGGCGGACGGGTGAAGCGCGCGCCGGTTGCGAGCGATGCCAAGTTCCGCTTGCTTCGGGACGGGGACCCCATTGATGAAGGCAAAATCGTGGAACTTCAGCGCAACAAGCAGCCTGTCGCTGAACTGAAGGAGGGTGATGAGGGGGGCATCAAGGTTAGAGGCGTGCGGGGTTTCCGCGAGGGTGATGTGCTGTCTTGTTACCGTGAAGAAGAGCGCGTGGTTTCCTAGGCTTGTCATGCGTGAGCGGGTGTGGTAGGCTGTCTGGCTATGCGGGAAGACTTTGTCCAATTCAAACAAGCGCTTTTGCAGCACGAGTCTGTGGCGCTCATCACGCACAAGCGGCCGGACGGAGACGCAATCGGGTCTGTGTTGGCGTTGACTACCTACGTCAAAAGTCTGGGCAAGCAGGCCCAGAGCTACTGCGTTGACGAGGTTCCGGGGGTTCTGAAGTTTCTTCCCGGGGCTGACTTCATCAAAAAGCCGGGAGATGATTTTTGGAAGACTGCGAACGCGGTCATTATGGTTGATTGCGGGGACATGGGCATGGCAGGCTCAAGCATTCGTGATGAGATTCGGGGCCGCGTCATTTTGAACATTGACCACCACGTAAGCAACCCGAGGTACGGAACGGTGAACGTGGTGGAACACCGCGCCGCGGCAACGGCGGAGATACTGTACCGGTATTTTGTCGAACAGGGGTTCATGATTGACAAGAACACGGCAACCAACCTCTTGTGCGGAGTGTACACGGACACGGACGCGTTTACGAACCTCGGAACCACGCCGGAGTCGCTCGCGGTTTCATCCGAGCTCCTCAAGCTCGGCGCGAACTTCCGGGATTTGACCGCAAACACCATGCGCAACCGGTCCATCACGTCTCTGAAGCTGTGGGGGCGCGCGCTCGAGCGTCTGCGGCTCGATGCCCAAAAAGGAATTGCGGTCACCGTGCTTACGCGCGCGGACTTTGCCGAGTGCAACGCCACGCCGGACGACGCCGAGGGGGTCGCTTCCCTCTTGAACCACCTCTCGGACGTCAAGATGTCCATGCTCTTGCGCGAACTGCCGGGCGGGGTGGTGAAGGGGTCGCTGCGCACCACGGACGAGTTGATTGACGTGTCAAAAGTTGCTAAACTGATGGGCGGCGGCGGCCATGCCAAAGCAGCCGGATTCACGGTTCTCGGCCGCGTCGTGGAAACGGAACACGGATGGAAGATTATTGAGTAGCACTATGTCACCAGAACCGCAAAACTTTCACCTCATTCCCACGGTCATCGAGAAGTCGCACGCGGGCGAGCGCGCGTACGACATCTACTCGCGCCTCTTGAAAGAGCGCATCATCTTTCTGGGGTCTCCGATTGACGACGACGTGGCGAACACCGTGATTGCCCAGCTCTTGTTTCTGGATTCACAGTCCCAGGAAAAGGACATCAAGCTCTACATCAACTCCCCAGGCGGCTCGGTTACGGCGGGTTTGGCAATCTACGACACCATGCAGTACGTGAAGTCCGACGTATCCACCATCTGCGTTGGGATCGCGTCTTCCATGGCTGCGACGTTGCTCGCATCAGGCGCCCGTGATAAGCGGTTTGCCCTGCCGAACTCGGAAATCATGCTGCACCAGGTCATGGGAGGGGCAGAAGGTCAGGCTTCGGACATCAAGATTCGGGCCGAACACATCCTCAAATTGCACGCGCGGCTCAATCAGATTTTGGCCAAACACACGGGCAAGGATATCGCCAAGATTGAGAAAGACACGGACCGCGACTTTTTCATGACCGCGGAAGAGGCCAAAGAGTATGGTTTGATTGATAAAATCATCGCTTGACAGCTAAAATCCTTTGTGGTAAGCTCTGTATACGTAATATTAATTACGCAGTCATACCGGATACGTGCCGTTTGGATAGAATTGCTGTTAGAGAACCCCTAGGTTTTACTAAAACGTTACGAGAAATAGAAATCATGTTCATAGCAATCCTTCGGGAAATGCTTGAATAATCGCTTTTGGCGAATGTCTGTTTTTTCGTGATTTCTATCAATCAATCTTCTATCCATACTGTCTCGCGGGAAGGCTGCGGTTTGAGAGATAGTATATGAGCCAAACCATCCTGATTACCATCTTAGCGGGAGCTACAGGTGGTTTTGTATTGGGATACATCGTGCGAAAGCTCGCTGCCACGCGGAGCGTGTCTTCGGCCGAGGCGCGGGCAGAGCAGATTATCCAGGAGGCGAAATCAAAAGAAAAAGAGCTCCTGCTTGATGCCAAGGACAAAGCCCTTGCCGTCATGGAGGTGGCCAAGCGGGACGAGGAAGTACACAGGCGCGAGCTTTCAAACGCCCAGGACCGCCTGGAGAAGCGCGAGAGTTTGTTTGACCAGAAGCTTTTGGATCTGGAGAACAAGCAGACTGCTATTGCCGAGCGCAATAAGGAACTGGATAGTGCCAAAGAGGCCATCCAAGCTATCAAACGAGAGCAGCTTGAGAAACTAGAGAAGGTTGCGAACCTTACACAAGAGGAAGCAAAGAACGTGCTGCTTGAGAACATGGAAATCCGCGCCAAAGATGATTTACTCACCCGGCTCCGCAAGCTGGATGAGGTTGCATCCGACGAGTGGGACGAGAAAGCGCGCCAGCTCTTGTCGCTCGCCATGGAGCGTTGCGCCTCCTCACACGCGGTTGAAACCACGACCACGTCCTTAGCGCTGCCCTCGGACGAGATGAAGGGCCGCATCATTGGAAAAGAGGGCCGCAACATCAAGACCTTGGAGCAGCTCACCGGCGTTGAGGTGATCATTGACGAGACTCCGCAGACGCTTTTAATTTCCGGATTTTCTCCCATCCGCCGTCACCTCGCCAAGAAAGCGCTCGAGCGGTTGATGGTTGACGGACGCATCCACCCGGGCCGGATTGAGGAAACCGTGGAGCAGGCAAAAAAGGAAATCGCCCTGGACATGAAGAAGTCCGGGGAAGCGGCTGCGTACGATGCCGGGGTCGCGGGCTTGCACCCCAAGCTGGTTCAAATCTTGGGCCGTCTGAAGTACCGCACGTCGTACGGCCAGAACGTGCTCTCTCACTCCGTTGAAATCGCGCACTTGTCCGTTCTGCTCGCGGAAGAGCTCGGCGCGAACGTTGAGCTCGCGCGCAAGGGGGGCTTGCTGCACGACATCGGAAAGGCCGTTGACCACGAGATTGAGGGCGGGCACCCCAAGATCGGGTACGACATCTGCAAGAAGTTCGGCTTGCCCGAGGAGGTGGCGAGGATTTGTCTCTCGCACCACGACGACCACCCGGAGCAGCTCGAAACCGTGATCGTGAAAGTGGCGGACGCGCTTTCGGGCGCCCGGCCCGGAGCGCGCAAGGACACGTACGAGCAGTACCTCCAGCGCCTCGGGGAGCTGGAAGACATTGCCACCGGGTTTGAGGGCATTGAGAAAGCGTACGCCATCCAGGCGGGCCGCGAAATCCGCGTGTTCGTGACCCCGGGCAAGGTTGACGACTTCCGCGCGCACGAGCTCGCCCGCGAGATTGCGGACAGGATAGAAGCAGAGCTCAAGTACCCGGGCGAAATCAAGGTGAATGTGATCCGCGAGACGCGCGCCATTGAGTACGCTCGCTAATCCGTCCTAACACATAAAAAGAAAACCCCGCTCGGTGTCGCGCCGTGCGGGGCTTTTCGGGTAGAGGCGCGGCCTCTACCTAGTTCTCGTTGTCGCTGCCTCCTTCAGCAGGCGGTTCGGGAACGAGTGATGCGGGATTGAAGCCGGGCTTGAGCTGGCAGTAGGGTTCGCTTGCTTCCATGAACAGGCGCCGATTATCGGCGGTCGGTTCAGCGACCCAGCGGTTGTATGCGTCCAGCATGCGGTCCAAGGCCTGCTCTTTAATGGCAGGCAGAGCTGCAGCATTGGCAGCGCGTTCCAGGTGCCAGAGCTGGCCTGGCGAGAGCCGATAGAGCAGTCCCAAATGGTTTCCTGCCATGTGCCGGAGCACATGCCGGTAGGCATCAAACCCTTCAGCGAGCTTGTACAGGGTCAGGGAAAGTCCGCGGTACCGGGTCGGCATGCGGCTGCAGAGCAGGGCGGCCCACGCGTAGAATTGCTCTGCCTGTTTTAGGTAGGTTTCGGCCGGCTGCGGTGTCATAGCTTGTCTATACAAGGAAACATAGCCCCCGCATCCGCTGAACAACCCAAACTCCATGAGCCGGCAGTCCGCGTTGGTGCGGTAGATGCTGACCTTGCCGCGGGTTGTCGTGGCCTGCTCGGCTTTTCCCGCCACGTCAAGCGGTGACGCGGCCAGGTAGCCAGCGTTGTCAACGTAGAACCTGCCGTCCACCAGGGATTGCAGCAGCCTGGCCATGTAGACGTTCACCTCTTCGTCGCCGTCTGATTCGTTGCCAGTCTCAATGCGGGACTGCAGATACGCGTTGAGCAGGAAAAAGAACATGGGCTCCCGCTCGCCGCACTTCAGATCAACATACCAATCTGCGTTTTGCACGAGGAGCCTCCTCTTCTGCTCGGTGGATTGTAAAAGGGCACCGCGCGTGCCCTCCGAGTGATACTCTCAATCTAACACAAAGGCGCTGGTGTTGACCAGCGCCTTTTTCAACAAGCACATGGTATCCAAGCCTAGAGCCCGATGGAGCCGCCGCCGCTCGTCAAAATCACCACGTTTGCCGCAAGCAGGATAAGATCAAACTCCCAGCCGTTCACAAACCCGGTTTTCCACTTGGCAATTTTCATGTATGTGGCGCCGAGCATGACAATGCCGAGCGCTGCTGCCGCGTACTGCGTGTAGAGCCCAACCACCAAAGCGATTGCAGAGACAAGCTCCACAATGCCGACCAGGGCAAACGTATTGGCTTTTTTAAGCTTGGGCAAGGCATGTACCAGGAAAACGGCTGCAACCGCGAGCCGCAGGAGGAAGAGCCCCTGGTCGCTGTATTGGAGGAATTGTTCCATATGCGTTCTGGTTAATTATTTTTTTCGCAAACGATTGGTTTGAGTTTTTTTGAAAATGCATTGTCTGCGAGCCGATAGCACATGGTCTGGCCGCACCGCGCGGCGGTGAGCAGGCCGTGCTTTTTGAGGGACTGCAGGTGGTGCGACGTTGATGCAACGCTCGTTCCCAGCGCAGCCGCGATCTCATTGACGCACGCTTCCCGGTGCTCAAAGAGCAGGCACAGGATGCGCATGCGCGTGGGTTCTCCCGCGGCCGCGAGCTTACCCGCGCGCTCCCGGGTTTGTTTGGTGAGGGGGTAGGGTTTCATGCGGCTACTTTCAAATCTCTGTTTGAATAGTAGCACAGCGCGCGCCCGAGGGAAAGAAAGATCCGTGTGGATAACGGCGGCTTGACGGCGGCGCCGAGCAGTGGTAAAGTTCAAACACACATTTGAATAGTAATGCTATGAACCACATGCCACTTTCCACCAAGCAAAGTTTTCTAGCTGGAGTCGGTACCGCGCTCGTGGTCTTTTTTGTGGCCGGCTTTTTCGTGCTCCTCGTCATGGTCTTGCGCAAAGAAGATACGGCCACTCCGCAGGCGGCAAATCCCGTCGCAGTTGCCGGAGACACGGTACCCGGGGCTTCTGCCATCAACGTAGTACCGGTAACGGACGCGGACTGGGTGCGCGGCAACCCGGATGCCGGCATTACCATCATTGAGTACTCGGACCTTGAGTGCCCGTACTGCAAGAGCTTTCACCCCTCTCTTTCGCAGGTAATTGACGAGTACGGCGACGACGTGCGCTGGGTGTACCGCCATTTTCCTTTAACCTCGCTCCACCCCAAGGCCCCGAAAGAGGCTGAAGCAGCCGAGTGCGCCGGAGAGCTCGGCGGCAACGACGGGTTCTGGGCGTTTATTGACCGCTTGTTTGAGGTGACGCCTTCAAATGACGGACTGCTCGAGAGCCAGCTCCCCCAGATCGCGCAAGAGGTTGGGCTCAACCGGGAAGCGTTTGAGGCGTGCCGAACTTCGGGCAAGTACGAGGACAAAGTGCGCGAGCAGGCCAATGACGCCATTGCCGCAGGCGGCCAGGGAACGCCGTATTCCGTAATTGTGGCCCCGGACGGGGAAAAGATTCCGGTGAACGGAGCGGTTTCGTACGCACAGCTGAAATCGTTTATTGATTCAGTGCTCGCGAACCGCTAACGACGATACGATTATCGCGTACTTGGACGAGTAGCGCGCCTCATTGATTGCTCTTGCGCAACCCCTCCCCACGTTCGGGAGGGGTTGACTTTTTTGCCCAAAAGGAGTACCATATACTCTTGTTTTTAAGAAGGAGTAAGAGTATGAAAACAAGTATTTTTGTTGCCTTTTTTGGCCTCGCACTGGCCGCATCGCTGTTTCTGGCGCCGCGAGCCGAAGCCATGGTCATGGTCAAAAATTACACCCGCTACACCGGCGTTTTTGTTGAGCCAGTTGAGTACGCAGAGGTGCGCGTGGATGGGCAAGAGAAAATAGATGAGCGGCCGCGGTTTACGGGTTGGAAAGCAATACTCAACATTTTTTTGAGATAAAATACGTTGTTGCAAAAACCCCCGGCGCACGCCGGGGGTTTTTGAGTATCTGGGGCGGCTAGAGAGAATCGAACTCTCGCGTTCGGGACCACAACCCGATGTTCTGCCATTAAACTATAGCCGCCGTGGTGCCCTCGGCAGGGATCGAACCTGCATAACCAACTTAGAAGGTTGGTATTCTATCCATTGAACTACGAGGGCGCGTAATAATACCAGTCTATTGAACATCAAAAACGTCATTCTGTCAATGTTTTCTGGACTTTCCGTGAAACGCGCGGTAGACATCTTTCAAACGTTTGTTGGTGACGTGCGTGTACATCTGCGTGGTGGTGATTGATTCGTGCCCGAGCATTGCCTGCACGGCCCTGATGTCCGCGCCGGATGCCAAGAGGTCGGTCGCGAACGAGTGGCGAAGCGTGTGCGGGGTGATTTCTTTGGTGATGCCCGCAGCAGCCGCGTGTTTCTCCACGATTCTTTGCACTGATCGAGACGTCAAAGACGCTGCTGCGGCATCCTTTCGTGATTCAGCGTTTCGCGCCCGGTCGTGCGAGACAAACAGACCGCCGAGCACGTCGGTGCGCTTGTCCAGGTAGCGTCTGATCGCGTCTTTTGCGGAATCCGAGAGGAACACGATGCGCAGTTTTCCTCCCTTGCCGCGTACCGTGAATTCATCCTTGGATACGTTCACCACCTCGCGCGTCAGTTTTGTCAGCTCGGAAACCCGAAGGCCGGTTGAGAACAGCGTTTCGAGGATCGCCTTGTCGCGCAGCTTGATGACCTCCGGTGCGTTTGACAAAAGCGGCGCCGCGAGGAGCCGGTCCACGTCTTCGCCGTCCAAGAAGCTGACTTCCCTGGCCTGCTGGCGCGCGAGCTCGATTTTTTCCGGCGCGAGCGAGGCAATGTCGCGGCGCGCGAGGAACTTGAGGAAACTTCGCAGCGCGATCAGGTGGTAATTTTGGGTCTTGGCGGAGAGCTGCTGTCCGCTCTTCGGGTCGTGGTACCTATTGAGCCAGAGCCGGTACTTTCGGATGGTATCCGTGGTTACGCCCGCGGGGGTCACGTTACGCGCCCAGCGGGCGAACCGTTTGAGGTAGAAATCATAGTTCGAAAGCGTCGCTTGGGAGCGCCCTTTTTCTATTTCAAGGTATTCTAGAAAGTCGGTGATGAGGGGGGAGAGTTTTTTCATACTGCACGTATATTCTACGACACTTGCGTGCTCTTGACAATAAGCGCCAAATCGCGTAGAGTGCAAGCATCATTTGTACGGTATCTTGGTTTGCGATTGATCGCCGCATACTCGGACGCCGCGAATCATTAATCATCTGTAACGATATGCTTGATAAGAAGAAGAAAGATCGAATCATTGCGAAATTCAAGACCCATGAGAGCGACACCGGGTCTCCGGAGGTGCAGATCGCCATCCTGTCCGCGGAAATCAAGGAGCTCACCGAGCACCTGAAGTCTCACCGGAAGGATTTTTCGTCTCGCCGGGGGTTGATTAAAAAAGTGTCCCAGCGCAGGAAGCTCTTGCACTACCTCCAGCGGGAGGATTCGGATTCGTACGAGCGCGTCATCAAGCAGCTTCGCATCAAGAAGCGCGCTGCGCACACGCTCGCTCCGGAGGAGGCGACTGCGGCGGCAGAGGAGGGGAAGGGTGATGCGGCAGCGCCGGGGACCTAGCGCGCCATCATCCGAACCCTGCCTGCAGCATGCAGCAAGGTAGGGTTCGGCGTCCTATGCCCAAGAAGAGCGTCAGCATGAGTTTGGTTGCATTCCTCGCGGTGTTCGGATTTTACGCTGCCAGCGCGCAGGAAGTGATTGAGCCGCCCGCCAACGTTTCCGCCGGGCAGTACGGGTTCAGCCCGAGCGTGCGCCTTACCTGGAGCCCGTCCGCCTCGAGCGACGTGACGTTGTACCGCGTGTACCGCTCCACAACGCCTGGCAGCGTGGGAATCTCGCTCGGCGTTGTCTCCGGTCTTTCGTTCATTGATAGCGGGGTCTCGTACAATACCACGTACTACTACCGCGTGGTCGCGACGCGCGCGGGCGTTGACTCCGCTCCTTCTCCGCCCATCACGGCGAGCGTCGCGGTCCCGGCCCCGGTGAATGCGTGGGCGCAGGATACGGGCGAAGGCAGGAGCATCAGGATCACCTGGGAGCGTCCGGACCCGGGGCTCGTGCTTGCGTTTGACGTGTACCGTTCCACGAGCGCCCCGGTGGTTGGTTCTCGGATTGCGAGCAGGGTGTCCGGCACCGAGTACACGGATACGTCCGTGACGAACGGCACGGTTTACTACTACCGCGTTCGTTCGGTAAACACCGGAAACGTGCAGTCCGCAGATTCAAGCGTGGCGAGCGCTTCCGCGAGCACCCGAGAGGCCGAAAAGCCGCGCGTGGGTGCGGGCGCTGACCGGGCAGGCGGCGTGTCGCTCTCGTGGACCGCGCCTCGAGACGCGGATGCGGCCGCGTACCGCGTGTACCGTTCGCTCTCCGAAACCGAGCTCGGGGATTTTCGTATTGAGACGACGTCGCGCAGTTTCGTTGAGCGCGGTCTGCCGCTCGGCACCACCTATTTTTACCGCGTGCAGGCCCTGGGCCCGAACCGCGCAGTGCTTTCCGAGAGCGAGCCCGCGCGCGTGGTTACGGCCGAGGCATCGGGGCCGGGCGTTTTGCTTCCGGTTTCGATCCTCGCGGCCGAGGCCACGGGTTCGTCTGGGCAGATTCGGCTCTCGTGGCAGAACCCGCCGTCCAACAATTTTTCGTACCTGCGCATCTTTCGCAACATGGTCGCATCCGTGGGCAGCCTGATCGCGGACCGCGTGCGCGGTCTCTCGTACGTTGATTCGGGATTGGAAGATGGGGTTACCTACTACTACGCGGTCAGAACCGTGGATGCGAACGGCAGCGAACATCCGGACATGACCTTGGCGAGCGCATCTCCGTTCGCGGGGAGGAGAGGCAGCACGCCTCCGCCTCCGATAACCGCGCTCGCGGTGACAGACCTCGGGGACGGGGCGTCGGTCAAGCTCACCTGGAAGAATCCGGCGGCGCACCAATACTCGTCCGTCACCATCTACCGCAGCACCGATGCCGCCGAACGCGGGGACGTCATTTTTTCACGCTACCGCGGCAGCGAGTTTCTGAACACGCGCAGCGTGCAGGCCGACCAGCGGTACTACTACACCGTGGTGACGGTTGATGCGAACGGCGTTCAGTCAGCGCGTAACATGCGGGTAGGGGGCATTGCTACGCTCTCGCTCGCCGGGGACGGGTTTGACACGGACGGAGACGGACTGCCGGATGCGTGGGAGCGCAGCCACGGGTTCCACCCGCGCCTCAAAGACGTCGCAGACGCCGATGACGACGGAGACGGGCTCGGCGTGCTCGGGGAGTACCGGAACGGAACCGACCCGTGGAACCCAGACTCGGACGCAGACGGCTACAGCGACGGCACCGAGGTGCAGAGCGGTTTTGATCCGATGGGTTTGGGCCGGAAAGTAGTACCATCTGGTACGTCGCAGGGGCCGGCGTTTGCGTACGGCACCCCTCGCCTTTCGAGCCTTTCCGAGGAGCAGCGACTCGCGTCTGAATTGCGCGAGTTGCTCGAAGCCGAGTTCGGCGCAAAGGGCATTCCACACACGCGCTCGCACTGGCCGAAGCTCGTGAACGCGTACGTCTACGGCTCCTACACGGCATCCGAGATTGCGCACACGCTGCGGTTCGGTCCCGGCTTGGTTCACCCCGCGATCCCGGCTTCCGCGTGGAGGCAGAGCCGAGAGTACGCGCGCGCGAGGGCGAGGGGTTGACTTCTTGCGATTTTTTTTGTAGCATAGGCGTATGGCACAGTACAAAGCGCAGCGGGTTGGCGTGTTCGTGGACGTGCAGAACATGTACTACTCCGCCAAAAATCTGTTCGATGCAAAAGTGAACTTCGGAAAGGTTTTGGAGGAAGCGGTCGGCACGCGCGAGCTGATCCGAGCCATCGCGTACACCGTGAAAGGACCGCAGTCCGAGGAAGACAACTTTTTCGCGGCTCTGGAGAAAATCGGCTTTGAGGTAAAGTCGCGCGAGCTGCAGGTGTTCCTGGGCGGCGCGAAAAAGGGCGACTGGGACGTGGGCATGTGCATGGACGCCATCCGCATGGCCGCAAAGCTCGACGTGGTGGTGCTCGTTTCCGGGGACGGCGACTTTGAGCCCCTGGTTTCGTACCTCAAGTACAGCGAGGGGTGCGTGGTAGAGGTGATGGCGTTTGGCAAGACGGCCTCGAGCAAGCTCAGAGAAGAAGCAGACTCGTTTACTGATTTGGGAGAACAAAAAAAGTTCTTAATTAAGAGATGATAGGATTGTAGGGATTCGTATTCATTAGCATTCGTATAGGGAACAAGCGGCCCGAGAGCGGGTTTATTTGACCTCTCCTCGTCACGCGAGGAGGAGAGGTCAAATAGACTCCTTTGCGGCGCTTGCTCCACGGGAGTTTTCTATGCAAGAAAAAACGTATACCGTATCCGTCAACGGAGGTGAGTTCGTATTTTCGACGGGCAAGCTCGCGCTGCAGACCAACGCGAGCGTTTTGGCGCGCTTCGGAGGAACCGAGGTGCTCGCCACGGTGGTGATGCCGGGTGAGCCGCGCGAGGACGTGGGGTACTTTCCGCTCATGGTGGATTACGAAGAAAAGCTGTACGCGGCCGGCAAAATCAAAGGCTCGCGGTTCATGAAGCACGAGGGAAAGCCAACGGACGAGGCCATCCTCTCGGCTCGCCTCGTTGACCGGGCGGTGCGTCCCTTGTTCCCGAAGTGGCTTACGAACGACGTGCAGGTGATTCTGACCGTGCTCTCGTTCGACCGCGAGAACGACCCGGACATCGTGGGGTTGAACGCCGCGGCAGCCGCGCTCTCCATTTCCGACGTGCCGTGGAGCGGGCCCATCGCCGGGGTGCGCGTGGCTCGGCGCGGCGGCGAGTGGGTGGTGAATCCGACCTACGCGTCCCGCAACGAGTCAGAATTGAATTTGGTGGTTGCGGGCACTGCCGAGCGGACGCTCATGATTGAGTCCGATTGCCGGGAGGCGAGCGAAGAGCTGGTGTTTGATGGTCTCCTCTACGCGCAGAAACAGCTCGGGAGCCTCATTGATTTGTTCTCCAAGATGCGCCAGGAGATCGGCCTCGAGAAGGCGAGCGAGCCCGCGGATGCTGCTGTTCTAGAGGACGGTTCGGGTATTGATCCCGCAAAGGAGGCTGAACGGTTTATCGCCGAGCGCGCGAGCGGCGCGCTGTTCACCGGTCCCAAGGAGAGCAAGAGCTCGCGCAAGCAGGCGGTGGTGACGCTCTTGGAGGAGCTGGAACAGCACCTGCGCGAGCGGAAGGTTGGGAAGGAAAAGCGCTCTCTCGCGGCAACGGCTGCGGAACAGTTTATTGAGCGGGCCGTAAGCCATGCCATTCTTACCGAAGAGAAGCGCGTTGACGGCAGAGCGCTTGATGAAATTCGGCCCGTCAATCTGGAGGTCGGGTTACTGGCGCGTACGCACGGCTCGGGGCTCTTCTCCCGCGGTGAAACGCAGATCCTCTCGGTGGTTACACTTGATTCACCGGGTTCGGAGCAGATCCTTGATACGCTCGAGGAGAACGACACCAAGAAGCGCTACTTCCACCACTACAACTTTCCGCCGTTCTCGGTCGGCGAAGCAGGTCCCCTGCGCGGCCCGGGCAGGCGCGAGATCGGGCACGGCGCTCTGGCGGAAAAAGCGCTCATTCCCGTGCTGCCTTCCAAGGAAGAGTTCCCGTACACCATCCGCGTGGTTTCCGAAGTCTTGGGCTCGAACGGTTCTTCGTCCATGGGTTCGGTGTGCGGCTCAACGCTCGCGCTCTTGGATGCCGGGGTTCCCATCAAAAAGCCGGTGTCCGGCATTGCCATGGGCTTAGCTTCGGACGAGGGAGGGAACTACAAGATACTGACCGACCTGCAAGATTTGGAGGACGGTCCCGGGGGCATGGACTTCAAGGTCGCGGGCACGAGAGACGGCATCACTGCGATCCAGCTCGACACCAAGACCGCGGGGCTTACGAATGAGATGGTGAGAGAAGCGCTCGAGCGCGCAAAGAGCGCCCGGTTTGAGGTTCTTGACAAGATGGAGGCGGTCATCGCGAAGCCGAACGAGCTCTCGAGGTACGCGCCGCGCATCACGAGCCTCAAGATCGATCCGGATAAAATCCGCGTGGTCATCGGCTCGGGCGGCAAGACCATCAACGAGATCATTGACGCGTGCGGCGTTGAGATTGACATCGACGATGACGGGCTCGTGATGATTACGTCCGAGTCCGCGGAAGGTGCGGCAAAAGCAGAAGAGTGGATCAAGAACTTAACGCACGACGTTGTCGCAGGCGAGAAGTACGAGGGCCGCGTCACGCGCATCATGGATTTTGGCGCGTTCGTGGAGGTGAGGCCTGGTAAGGAAGGCCTGGTCCACATCTCAAACCTCGCGCCCGGACACGTCAACCGCGTTGAAGACGTCGCCAAGGTAGGGGACTCGCTCGCGGTTGAGGTTACCGAGATTGATGACCAGGGGAGGATCAATCTCAAGGTGCAGGGCGTGAACAAGGGGTCAGAGCGTCCCCGCTTCGGCGATCGGGGAATGCGCCCGCGAGCGCCGCGCGGAGGAATCCGGCGTATCCCGCCGCGCCGTCCGTCGCGCTAACGAACGCTGTACACAAAATGTGTTCAAGCCCCGAGTTTATCTCGGGGCTCTTTGGATTACGTTTCCGCCGTGCTACACTGGGAGCATGCAGCCGCGACCAACGCATCCATTCGGACCCTTAACCGGAGGATTGGGCATCAGCCGGAGCGTGATGATCTCCCGCCCCTCGTACCGCATGAGGCTCGTACGGGTACTGTACGCATTGCTCGTCTTTGCGGCGGCCTCGCTTGTGTTTGCGTGGGCAACGTCGCGAAACCGTTTGCCGCTCCTCGGAGAGCTTCCGGACCGCGCGCCGTGGTACGCTGCGGTCGCGCTCGAGAGACCGTCCGCGTGGTACGATTCGTTCCTGCCGCGGCATCGCGCGCCGGAGCGCGAGAGCCCGTCCGGAAGGCTCATCGCCGCTCTGGACGTGCTGCGGTTCGCAGGGGCGGATTCGTTTGCGGACGACGTGCTGCCCTCACTCTCCGGCAACCTTGAAATCGCGGAGCTTCCGAGCGGGGACGTGGTGCTTGCGGCAGGGCTCTCTGACCCAGCCCCTTGGTTTGAGCTTTTGGGGGTTCCCGCCAGTCCGCCGGAGCGCATCCACGAGGGAGGAGTGCCGTTGGGGGGCCTTTTGGAGGTCGTTGCCCCAAAGCAGGGCTCCTGGGCTTGGGTAGTGCGTGACGGTTCCCTGTACGTGGCGAGCAGATCGGCCGCGTTTGAGGAGTTGGGCGGCGTTTCCGCGCGAACGCTCCGGGAGGCGCTGCGAGACCTGGGATCAGGCGGTACCTCGGGCGTATTCTACGTCAGGGATGCGCAGAGCGTGCCCGCTCGGAATCCGTACCTCGGGTTGCTCCTTTCTGGCGCTCGTTTTCCACTGGTACTTGACATCGCGTTTTCCGAAGAAACGGTCGTATTCAGGGTTCCAGAGAGCGAGAAAATTGGTTTGTCAAGTACCCCGGGGAGCGCTTTTCAGAACGCGTACTCAACAACAGGCGTCGAGGTGGCCGCGTACCTCGAAAACGCCGGAGGTTTGTACGGGCAGTGGATTTCCGGGCTTTCCGAGGGTATGCGCAGCCGCGCCGGAGCGGCCGAGGCTCTGTTGAGGGCTTTCTACGGCGCACCCGGCGCTCCACTCACCGAGGTTTTGAGCGGCGCAGAGTTCGTTTTTCTCCTCTTTGCGCCGCAGGAAGCCTCGGGCGAGCCCGATTGGCTCCTCGCCCTCTCCGCGGGCGTTCCGGAAGACGTTCTGAAGGGTATCGCGGAGAGGCTCTTTGCCGCAAGTCACCCCCGTGCCGTTGAAAACACGCTCGCCGACGGTTCGGCCATGGTTGAATTGCGCGCTGACACGGCCGGGCTTGCGTGGGAGGAAATTTCGGTGCCCTACGGCGGGTCTGGGCTTCGGTTTTTCTCGCTCTCGGGCGCGGGCGAGATTCGCGGGTACGCGCGCGGCACGGTTCCCCGTTTCGGGCAGGTGTTGACGAGCAACGTTTCCCTGATCCAGCGCGTGGCGCCGCCCGAGGGGCGCTTGGGTCCCGTACCCCCTGATTCCGTCTGCCCTGCGCGCACACCCGTACGCGCCGGTTTGCGAATCGCCGGAGCGTTTCTGGGCCGACACTTTCCCGCCCTCGCGCTCGCGCCGAGCGTAGCGGTTTCTGATTCCGAGTCCGCGGGCGTGACCGTATGCCTCGTACCGTAGGTCGAGCCCTGTTCGGAGGGAGGAGGGGATTGACTTTTGGATTTAGGTATGCTACAATGTAGTATGTTCTCTACTTTCTTGAACTTTAACATTGGAGACCAACCTCCAATTCAAAAACAAAAACAAAAAAAACGGTGTCTGGACCGGGAAACAAAAACAAACAAAAAGTGCGGTTTGTCCATACACAGATGGACGCAACCACATAGACGGTAGAGAACTGGCACCCAAAGTTGGATCCGTGCCCTAACGTAGGGCTGTTTGAAAGCAAAATGTTGGACTGCGCTCACCAGTTTTGATGAAGCAATTCGTCGGGATTGGCGAGCGCAGGCCAGCTGCTACAAACAGCCACAGGGGGCGCAGTTGGCCTACTTATACTATTATAAGACGAGGCGCTCACTGCGCCCCTCACGAAAATTTTGGGGCAATACCCAGGCAAGAAGCCTGTTTTTTTGTTGTTTGTATGGTATACTGGACGTATATGGCGCACAAACCCCTTGACCAGTCATTCATAGAAGAGCAAAAGCGCGCGCTGCTTGAGAAAAAAGAGCAGCTTGAGCAGGATTTGGCCGCTCGGGGCGCGAAGAAAGGCTCGGATGCCGCGGATTACCGGGCCGCGTACCAGGAGTACGGGGACGATGAGGAGTCAAACGCCGCGGAGTACGCCCAGACCGAGACCAATCTCGGCGTGGTTGAGGAGCTGGAGGACGAGCTTGCAAAAACATGCGCCGCGCTCGAGCGGATTGAGCACGGAACGTACGGCATTGACGCCGCAACGGGTAAGCCGATCCGGATGGAGCGGCTCCGGGCGAACCCGGCCGCTCTAACCGACATCGCGCCATGAGGAACCGCACGCTCATTCCGGCGCTCGCGCTTTTTGGGTTTGTGATTGATAGGATCCTGAAGCAGTACGCATTAGAAGCCCCCCCGCTTGCGCGCGGGGTTTTTGCTGTTGGAAATGACCTGGGCATGCGCATCCATGTGAACGAATTTTTTGCGTGGAGCGTACCAATCCCGAACAGCGTCGTCCTTTGGATCATGATTGTGGTCATTGCGGCACTTGCGTGGGCGCTGTACAAAAAACGTGCGCGCGCTGAATGGATGTTCCTCTCCCTCGTGCTCGCGGGCGCGGTCTCAAACGCCATTGACCGGCTGCTCTACGGCGGGGTCATTGACTACATCGTTGTTCCTTATGGAGGCGTCTTTAATCTTGCAGACGCGCTCGTGGTTTTTGGAATCATACTGCTCGCGTTCCCGCGTAAGCGCTATGCTCACTAATGTCCTCTCGTGCGCGGTCATCGGGCTTGATGGCGAACTGATTACCATTGAGGTGGATGTGTCGCGCGGGTACCCCACGTTCGTCGTGGTCGGGTTGCCGGACACCGCGGTTTCCGAATCGCGGCAGCGCATCCCCACGGCCATCCGGAACTCCGGGTTCCTCTATCCGTTCGCCAAGCGCGTGGTGGTGAACCTCGCCCCGGCCGACCTCAAGAAGGAAGGCGCCTCGTACGACCTCCCCATCGCGGTGGGGATTCTGTTTTCCACGGAGCAGGTTCGCGGCGACCTCTCGAGGTCCGTGTTCATCGGCGAGCTCGCGCTCGACGGGAGCGTGCGCTCCACGCGCGGCATACTTCCCATCGCGCTCTGGGCGCGTGATGCGGGGTACGGGTTTTTGTACGTGCCGCGCGCCAACAAGGATGAGGCGAGCGTCGTTTCCGGCATCCGCATCATGCCCGTTGCAACGCTCTCGGAGCTCGTCGCCCACCTCAATGGGCAGCGGGCCATTGCCCCGGCCGCGCGGGAAGACGGGGAGCCTGTTTTGGTTCAGCCGTCGTACGAGGTTGATTTCTCCGACATTGCGGGCCAGGAGCACGCCAAGCGCGCGCTCGAGATCGCGGCTGCCGGCAGCCACAACGTGGCCATGTCCGGGCCGCCCGGGAGCGGCAAAACCATGCTCGCCGGCAGCATGGTTACCATTCTGCCTGATCTGACGTTTGAGGAGCGGCTTGAGGTGACCAAGATTTACAGCATTGCGGGCACGCTTCCGCCGGACGTCCCGCTCATCGCGAGCAGGCCGTTCCGTTCCCCGCACCACACCGCAAGCGGCATCGCGCTCGTGGGCGGGGGCGCCTACCCCCGGCCCGGAGAAATCAGCTTGGCGCACCGCGGCGTGCTGTTTCTGGACGAGTTTGCGGAGTTCTCCCGGAGCGTTTTGGAAAATTTGCGCCAGCCGCTCGAGGACGGCAAGATTACCGTCTCCCGCGCCCAGGGGAGCGTCACGTTCCCGGCGCGGTTCATCCTCATCGCATCCTTCAATCCGTGCCCGTGCGGGTTTCTGGGAGACGCGGACCGCACCTGCGTGTGCACGCAGTCGCAGATCGCGAAGTACCGCACTAAGGTGTCCGGTCCCATCGCGGACCGCATCGATTTGCACGTGGAGGTTCCGCGGCTGCCGTTTGAAAAGCTGGAGCGCGGGGGATGGGAAACGTCCGGGGAGATCCGCGCGCGGGTCAACGCCGCGCGCGGCACGCAACGGGAACGCCTGGCGCGGTTCGGAATACTCGCCGCGAGCGAGATGAGCGCGAGTATGGTGCGCGAACTCTGCCCGCTCGATGCCCCCTCGCGCGCGCTCATCCGGCAGGCCGTGGACACGCTGCACCTCTCGGCCCGGGGCTTTCACCGCGTGCTCAAAGTCAGCCGCACCATCGCGGACCTCTCCGGTGAACCGTCAATCACCGCATCGCATATTGCAGAGGCATTACAGTACCGCCCCAAGGGTGACTAACAAATTCGTCTCCCAGCGTCGAATTCATTTCGCGCGGGGAGACACTTTGGAAGGGGGATTATTGCGGGGAAACCCCTCCTAAGGGTTTCCCCGCAATATTACAGATAGTCTAATGGATTGACGCGGTTGCCGTTCACCCGTATCTCAAAGTGCACGTGCGGCCCGGTTGAGCGTCCGGTGGAGCCGATGGCCGCTATCACGTCGCCCTTCGAAACGCGGTCTCCGACTGAAACCAGGTTTTTGCTGTTGTGCGCGTAGAGCGTGTCGATGCCGTTGCCGTGGTCAATGGTGACGTAGTAGCCGTAGCCCCCCCTGTTCCACCCCGAGGTTATGACCACCCCGTCGTCGGACGCGTACACGGGCTGTCCGGTTTTGTTGCCGATGTCAATGCCCGAGTGGCGCCAGCCGCGGAAGTACTGGGTGATGCGCTTTGCGGTGGTGGGCCACATGAAAGCTCCGGCCGCCGTCGGGGCCGGCCTGAAGATGCTCGAGAGGTCGGCCAGTCCGCTCGCGGGCGCGGGCGCGGGCCGCGCCGGGGCCGGCGGGATGCCGTCCGGAACCACGATCTTGGCCCCAACGACGAGCTCCGAGGCGTCCGCGAGCTTGTTCACCTCGAGGATATCCTCGGCCTTTGCGCGGTACCGGCTCGCGATGGCGTTGAGCGTATCGCCGCGCGAGACGGTGTGCGCGACCCCGGTCGTCGGCAGAATCACGAGTTCCTGTCCGGGTTTGATGAAGTCGCGCGGGCCGATTTTGTTTTCCCACAGGATGGTGTTGGTGCTGACGTTGAACTGCTCCGCAACTTCGGAAATCGTGTCCCCGTCCTGCACGACGTAGGTGATGATCGCATCGCGCAGCTTGGGCGTTACGTCCGTGCCCGGCAGGTCTGGCTTGATGAGCGCGTCCCCGCTGCCCGAGAGCAGCACGCTCTCCTCCGCGTCCGCAGGTTGCCCGGTGGGCAGCACCGAACTTTCGACCCCGATCCGGGAGAGCGCGCGTTCGTGCGCACTCACGGTTTGGGCGGGCTCGTCTTCCGCGGCAGCGCTCTCCTCGACGTACAGCTCAAAGTCGCTCTTCGCGACCAGGAGCGTGTACATGCCCGAGTGGCGGCCCACCTCCTCGGGCCGCAGCTCCCGCGCTTTGAGGTTTGCGACCGCGACGAACATGGAGAGTGTTACCAATCCGCCGTAGAACACCGTGTTGCGACCGACGTTCTCTCCGAACTGCTCTCGCGCGTACGCGCGCAGTTTCCCGAGCTTCGCTTCTGCCGATTTGAACCCACGGTAGGCGGGCAGGCCAACGAGCCGCACCGCAATTTTAAATGCGTGCCGTACGACGAATGCGATCCCCCACAGCAGCGCGCCCAGGATTTTGAGCGCGAGCAAGAGGAAGCTCGAAAGAATCGTCAGTAAGAGTACCGCGTTCTTTTTCGCGAGCAGCACGTTCCGCGAGGGGTGGTGCATCCTGCGGTAGGTATTGCCATGTCTTAGGGACATAACTGGTAGGTATAGTATACCGTATTATCTGGGAAAAAGTTACCCAAACCACGCAAATGCATTGATTTTTCTAGTAAAAACCGATATACTATCCGCATACGTATGCCAGCATACAACCATAGGCCAGTTGAGTCAAAGTGGCAGAAGCGTTGGGAAGATGAAGGTGTTTTTCGTGCGTCTTCCGTGCCTTCCGTGAAAAAAAAGAAGTACATTTTGGATATGTTCCCTTATCCTTCGGGCGCGGGTTTGCACGTAGGGCACCCAGAGGGGTACACGGCCACGGATATTTACAGTCGTTATTTGCGCATGAAAGGTTATCAAGTGCTCCACCCCATGGGATGGGACGCGTTCGGCCTTCCCGCGGAGAACTACGCCATCGCAAGCGGGGTGCATCCCAAGGAGAGCACTGAATCAAACATCAAAACATTCACCCGCCAGATTAAGTCATTGGGATTCAGTTATGATTGGTCGCGGGAGGTGAATACGTCAAGTCCGGACTACTACCAGTGGACCCAGTGGCTGTTTTTGCAGTTGTACAGAGCCAAGCTTGCGTACAAAAAAGAAGCGCCGGTAAACTGGTGCCCTTCGTGCCAGACCGTGCTCGCGAACGAGCAGGTCATAGACGGTAACTGCGAGCGTTGCGGCCATACAGTCATCCAGAAAAATCTGGAGCAGTGGTTTTTTAGAATCACGGGCACTGACCCCAAAGGAAAGCACGGTTCATACCCGGAGCGCTTACTGTCAAATCTAGAAACGCTTGACTGGCCCGAGCCCATCAAGCACATGCAGCGCAATTGGATCGGCAAGAGCGAGGGCGCGGAGATTGACTTTAAGGTTGTCATTCCCGCGAAAGCGGGAATCCAAAACTTTGTTTTGTTGCATGGGAAAGGAGGTTCTCCAAAAGATAATTTTATTCCGTGGCTTAAGAAACAGCTGGAGTTGCGGGGCTTTGCGGTTCAGGCGCCAGTGCTACCCAATACCGATGAACCGGATGATATTGAGCAGACTGAGTATGTAATAAAAAACTGCACCTTGGATGAGAACACCGTGCTTGTGGGCCACTCGTTTGGCGGTGTTGTTGCCTTGCGATTACTAGAGCGCGGGGTGAGAGTCAACAGAGTGATTTTGGTTGGCGCGCCTTTTAGCGGTCGCTTCTTAGATGGAAAAGAGCGGCCAACCGTAGCGCGGGCAACGGATAAAGGGTTTGATTTTGAGAAGATAAAACAAAACGCAAAAAGTTTTACCGCGCTTTTTGATGAAAAAGACCGCATTATACCGCTTTCTGACGGGCGGCAATTTGCTGAACGTCTTGATTGTCCATTGTGGCAGGTAGTTGCGTCTGACCCACATTTTTGCGGTGATGAAGAGCCAGAGGTGCTTCGGGCGTGCGTGCCGTCAGTAAAAGTGTTTACCACGCGGCCGGATACCTTGTTCGGGGCAACGTACATGGTGCTTGCGCCGGAGCATTCTTTGGTTTCCGAACTCAAAGGTCAAATCCAGAATTGGGACGAAGTTGCGTCATATATCAAAGCCGCCTCCGCTAAGAGCCAGCTTGAGCGCACGGATTTGGCAAAGGAGAAAACAGGGGTTGAGCTCAAAGGCGTGAAAGCAATTAATCCCGGAAACAATGAGGAGATTCCGGTGTGGATTGCGGATTACGTTTTGGTCACATACGGCACGGGCGCCATTATGGCCGTTCCGGCGCATGATGAGCGGGATTTTGAGTTTGCGAAAAAGTTTAATTTGCAGATTAAGCAGGTGATTGCCCCCTATTTTACAGCAAACCAAGGTAAAGATGCCGTACGAGAAGGCAAGCCCACAGTTAAAAGGAGAACCATTAATGTTTTTCTTAGACATAACAAAGAAGATAGATATATGTGTCTTGATTGGGAAGAATTTGGTTGGCATTCCGGCATTATTGGGGGTATAGAAGAGGGAGAGGATTTAATGAGTGCCGCAACTCGCGAGATTAAAGAAGAAACAGGATATCAGGATATAAAATTCGTTAGGTATCTAGGCGGAGAAACGCATAATCATTTTTATGCAGCGCACAAGAATGAGAATAGGTATGCCATAGGGTATGGGTTGCTTTTTGAATTAACCAGCGATAAAAGAAATGAGGTTGATCCTGAACACACAAAAAATCACAAAACCGTCTGGGTTGAGGGCACAAAAATGGCAGAGTGGTTGAATTTGGCCAATTTTGAATATATGTGGCATGTGCTATCCACTAGCCGTGAGTCTTTTGCTGGTGATGGGATTATGATTCATTCAGCGGAGTTTGATGGGCAGGATAGCGAGAAAGCGAAGTGGAAAATTACGGAGCATGTCCGCGGTAAGAGAACGATACAATATAAATTGCGTGATTGGCTGATATCTCGTCAAAGATATTGGGGCGCGCCCATTCCTATCATCTATTGTGAGAAATGCGGGGAGCAGGCGGTCAAAGAAGAAGATTTGCCCGTCATATTGCCGGATGACGTTGACTTTCGGCCAAAAGGGGAATCCCCGCTTGCGCGCTCAAAGTCTTTCCACAACGTGAAATGCCCGAAGTGCGGGGAATCCGCGCGCAGGGAGTCAGACACCATGGACACGTTTGTGGATTCTTCGTGGTACTTTTTGCGATACGTGGATT
>CAZSGI010000008.1:0-6243 GCA_964606465.1 uncultured Gammaproteobacteria bacterium
CTACTTAAAGTACACCCGGTCCCGCACGCGCAGGTCCACGTACTGCAGCTCTCCCCGGTTGTCGCGTATCTTCTCCCGGAGCGCCAGCTCGAGCTTCGAGAACTGGGTTTCAATGGGTATCCTCGTGCTCAAGAACACCTGCCAGCCCTCAACGGTCGAGATGGTCAGCTCCTGCGGGGTTTCGGGGTCGTACGAAACGTACGCGACGGCAATGGATTCGCTTGACGCGTTCAACCGCTCGTAGATCGAAAAAATCAGCTCCACCGTTTCCCTGTCAAGCACCGCGTCGCCGGGATTGACGTCCGGCCCCTCGTCGCGGATGACCTCAATGACCGGCAAGCCGGAGAGGTCGCCAGAGGCGTCGAGCCGGGACACCACGATGCCGTTGGCGTCCAGGTGGTACCAAGATTCGGCGTACTCCACTGTCCCCTCCGAAAGCGATGGCTTCTCCGTAACATTATTGTGCGACACTTCTTGCGATTCGGTGGACGTGGCAATATCCCCCATCGCCTCCCCCTCCCCCGCCCCCGCAGGCTCATCCGGGGTAATTTGGATGGGGGTTGTAAGGCGCAGCACCACGCGGGACAGCTTCTCGGTCAACCCCACCGCGAGCGTAAAGGGCGGCTCCCGGCGCACGGTAACGTCATCAACGATGTATTGTTTGCGTATGGCGCGAGCGATACGGTGCGTGGAAACGAACAGGCTGTTTCGGTTTGGAACGAACCCCCACCGCTCCCCTGCGAGCTCGTTTTGAACGATGCCCAGAAGCTCGGCAGTCGGGATATTACGGTTACCCGTGATGGTAACGGTCTTTACCGTGAAGCTGTCCGAGAACAGAAAAAAGTACGCGAACCAGGCCGTTATAGCCGCAAAGAAGACGGAGGAAACGATCCTGCGGGCGCTGTTGAGGCGTAACGCGGCTGCGGCGCGCGCACGCTCAAGCGCCGCGGGCGCACCCAGCGCTCGCCGCGGGCGCGGTTTGTAGTACCGGTGTCTGCGCTGCATGGTAAGTGTCAAGCGTACCACTCCTGCTTCGGCTGGAAGGAAACAGAGAGGCGCTTCCTCGCCTCGGAGCGCTCCCTGGCGAGCGATATCAGCTCGTCCAAGAGTTCTCCGTACCCGACGCCGGAGGCTTCCCAGAGCTTGGGGTACATGCTGATTGCGGTAAAGCCCGGAATGGTGTTCACCTCGTTGAGGTACGCCGTTCCGTCGGCGGCGAGCAGGAAATCCACCCGCGCCATACCCTCGCAAGAGAGCGCCCGGAACGCCCGCACTGCCGCCGAGCGCAATTCAGCAGTCTTTTCTTCCGAGAGCGCGGCCGGAATTTCGGCCCTGGACTTGCCGTCCACGTACTTCGCGTCGTAGTCGTAGAACTCGTTTGAGGGGAAGATCTCGCCCGGAACAGACGCGCGAGGTTTCTGGTTTCCCAAAACCGCAACCTCAATCTCGCGGCCATCAACAATACCCTGCTCAACGATGATTTTACGGTCGTACCTCTTGGCCGCTTCCACGGCACTGGAGAGGCCGCGCGCA
The DNA here is from genome assembly GCA_964606465.1 of uncultured Gammaproteobacteria bacterium. Lineage (GTDB taxonomy): Bacteria > Patescibacteriota > Patescibacteriia > UBA2169 > UBA2169 > CG10-46-32. The sequence continues at coordinate 1,534 of CAZSGI010000008.1, forward strand.
TCTTTGACTTTGGTGATGCCGACGCTTGAACCCATGTTCGCGGGTTTCACGAACAAGGGGTACGCGAGCCCAAATTCGTTCATGATCTCGTCTTTGCGCTCGCTCCATTCGCTCGCCCAGAACCACTCGTACGGCGTGGTCCTGAACCCTTCTGCCTCAAGGACTTTTTTCTGCATGACCTTGTCCATGCATACCGCTGACCCCAGAACTCCAGCCCCCACGTACGGAATGCCGGTGAGCTCCAGGAACCCCTGCACCGTGCCGTCCTCTCCGAAGGGCCCGTGCAGAACCGGAAACACCACGTCAATTTTTCCGAGCGCATCGCCTCCGGATGCCTGCGCAAAAGGCTCGGGTTTGATGAGCGCGTTGCTTTCCTCCGGCGCGCGACCGGATTTCAAGAGCTGCAAGGATTGGGGTCCCGCAACCCACCTCCCCTCCTTGGTGATGCCGACGGGGATGACTTCGTACTTTTCCGGGTCAAGGTGGAGAATGACCGAACTCGCCGAAACCAGCGAGACCTCGTGCTCGCCGCTCCTGCCTCCGAATAGCACGGCCACCCGTAATTTCTCTGGCATACGTTACGCAACTACTGTTCTTGTGATGAGGGGGTTAATCGCGGTAACCACGGCGTACGGCACGGTGCCGAGCGCGTCCGAGATTTCGCGCACGGTGATGGTTTCGCTTCCCTCTTCTCCGATGAGGGCGACCTCGTCGCCCCGCCTCGCGCCCGGAACGTCGGTGACGTCAACCATGGTCATGTTCATGCACACGTTCCCTAACACCTTGCACCGGCTCCCCCGGATCAGCACGCACCCCCGGTTCGAGAGCCCCCTGCCGAACCCCTCATAGTACCCCACCGGGATGATGGCGATGCGGGTGGGACGCAAGGTTTGGTACGTGCACCCGTACCCGACGTACGCGCCTTTGGGGTAACTTTTGACCTGCAGGGTCCGCGCCTTCCACGATAAGACCGGTTTGAGTTCAAACTCGGGGTGCGCTACGGCTACGCGAGAAGGCAATTTCGGGTCTGGCCACAAGCCGTACAACCCAATGCCCGGCCGAACCGCGTCCAGGTGCGACTCCGGGTATCCAAGGATTGCTTCTGTCTTTGCCATGTGGAAAAGTTGCGGCGTTACCCCCTCGCGGTAGAGCTGGTACCGGATGTTCTCAAATGCCCGCAGTTGTTCTTGGGCGTACTCGCGGTGGTTGGTGACGTCCGCGAAATGGCTCTCCACCCCCTCAAGGCGCACGTTCGGCAGCTCGCTGATTTGCTTGATGTAGGAGACCGCGTTCTCGGGCATGATGCCCATGCGACCCATGCCCGTGTCCACCTTGACGTGCACGCACGCGCGAACGGAACCCCCCTGTTCCCCCAAGAGCTTGGAGAGCCGCTTGGCGTGGCTCAAGCTCGCGACCACGATTTCCACCCGCTCCCGCACGGCCCACCGGAGCGCGTCGGCGCTCTCTTCAATGTACCCCAAAATGATGATGGGCGCGCGCACCCCCGCATCCCGCAACCCCTTCGCCTCATCGAGGTTCTGGACCGCAAGGTAATCCACGTTGTCCTCAATCGCGCGGCCAACCTGCGCCAAGCCGTGGCCGTACGCGTTGGCTTTCACCACGGCGATGAGCTTGGCGCTCTTGATGAGCGATCGAAGCGCCCGGACGTTTGCGTTGAGCGCGCCTCTCGAAATTTCCACCCACGTGTGCATACGATCCTCCCGGTCAGCCCGTTTCTTTCGGACGCAGGGTGGGGAACAGGATCACTTCTTTGATGTTCTCGGCGCCCGTGAGGAGCATCACCAGCCGGTCAACGCCGATGCCGAGACCGCAGGCCGGCGGCATGCCGTGCGCAATGGCCTCCACGTAGTCCGCATCAGCCTGGTGCGCTTCGGCAAACCCCGCTTCGGAGCGCTTCTTTTCATGCACGAACCGCTGCGCCAAATCTATTGGATCGTTCAGCTCCGAGTAGTTGTTGCCGAGCTCGCTTCCGAGGGCAAACCCCTCAAACCGTTCCGCAAATCGCGGGTCCGCGCCGCGCTTGGCGAGCGGCGAAACTTCCACCGGGTAATCGTAGATGATCGTCGGAGAAACCAACCGTTCTTCCACGAGCGCTTCAAAAACGAACGCGATCACCTCGCCGATTGAGGCCATCGTACGGAGCGCTCTCTTGCGGGGGTGGCGCTTCGCGAGCGCGCGAGAGGCGTCTTTTTTCGCCGCCGCGAGGGTTTTCCATCCCAAAACATCCACACCGGTTTCCGACTTGATGGCTTCGGTCACGCGCATCCGCTTCCAGGGCCGCGTAACGTCTATGGTTGTCTCGTGGTGCCGGATTTTGGTGTCGCCCAGCACGCTTTGGGCCGCGCGCTCAACGATTTCCTCAAACAAATCCATGCCCCAGGTGTAATCCTGGTACGCGGCCTGGGCCTCAAACATGGTGAATTCGGGGTTGTGGTTGTGGTCAATGCCTTCGTTGCGGAACACTTTGGTGATTTCGTACACGCGCTCGAACCCCCCCACCAAGAGCCGCTTCAGGTACATCTCGTTGGAGATGCGCAGGTAAAAATCGGCGCCCAGCGCGTTGTGGCGCGTCTTGAAGGGCCGGGCAAACCCCCCGCCGTACACCGGCTGCAGCGTGGGCGTTTCCACCTCCAGAAAATCGTACTCTTGCATCGTGGCGCGGATGCTGTCAATGACGCGCGAGCGCAGCACCATGCGGCTGCGCACCTCTTGGTTGGCGATCAAATCCAGGTGCCGTTTCCTGAAGCGCGCCTCCACATCCTGCAGGCCGTGCCATTTTTCGGGCAGCGGCCGCAGCGCTTTCGCGAGCACGCCCCACTGCTTCACGAGGAGCGTATCTTCGCCCCGCTTGGTTTTGAAAACCGCGCCACGGGCCTCCACGAAATCCCCCACGTCAACGGTGTCCGTAAAAAGTTCGTACGCGCCCTTCTTGAGTTCGTCCTGCTTCAGGTAGATCTGGAACGGGCCGGTGCCGTCCTCAAGGTGCGCGAACGTGGAGCCGCCGTGCGACCGGATGGATCGAATCCTGCCCGCAATGGTGGCCTCTCTGGTGCCGCTTGTTTTGGCCGCGCGCAATTCGGCAACGGTTGAAGTGCGGCCGCTCTGGGAGGGGTACGGGTTGATGCTTCGCGCCCGAAGCAGCGCAAGCCGCTCTGCGCGAGCGCCAAACTCGTCCGCGCCCTGCCGCGAATCGTGGGGTGTCTCGCGTTTCATAGCATGCGTGTATTATACGCTAAACGCAGCTTTTGCGCAACCAAAAGCGTGCATGGGCGCGGCCCATGCACGCTTCCAAAAGAGCTTACGTTGAAATGCCGACTATTTTCCACGCCGACGCGCCTTTGGGGGTTGAAACACGCACCTCCTCGCCCTTCCGCCGGTTCAAGAGCGCGCGGCCAATCGGAGATTCGTTGGAAATCTTTCCGCTCGAGGGGTCCGCTTCCTTGGAGCCGACAATGGTGTACGCGGTTTTGCTCCCCTCCCGCTCCACGGTAACCGTATCCCCGATGTTCACCACGTCCGGGTCAGAATCGCCGTGCGCGACCACGGTTGAGTTCTTCAGGGCGTTCTCCAATTCCAAAATGCGGCCCTCGACGAACGACTGCTCTTCGCGCGCGTCCGCGTACTCGGCGTTCTCCGAGAGGTCACCGTAATCTTTCGCCTGCTTGATGCGCTCCGCAATCTCGGGCCGGCGCGCCTTTTTGAGGTGCTCCAATTCCTCTTTCAGTTTTTGGTACCCCTCATCCGTCAAAAAAGTCTGGTGGTTCGCCATACTAATTACCCATACTACGGCAACCGAAAAAAATGTCAAGCCTCACCGATCCCTGAAGTACCACTCGAACACCTTTTTCGCGACCGGTGTTGCCGCGAGGTCTCCCCCCTGCCCCTCCTCCACCAGCACGGTCACCACGAGCTCCGGGTTTTGGTACGGACCGTACCCCGTAAACCACGCGTGCGGCTTTTTTCCCTCGCGAAACTCCGCGGTGCCGGTTTTACCCGCGATCGGCACCGGGAGCGCGGAGAGGGATCGGGCCGTGCCGTACAGGACCGCGGCGCGCAGGCCTTCCTGGATTGCCTCGAACGTCGAAGCGCTCGCGACGCGGCTGGAAAGTATTACGGGCAAAACCGGCACCGCGGACTCCCAGTCCCGGCCGATGCGATCCACGACGCGTGGAGCGTAGAGCGTTCCCTTGTTCGCGACCACGGCAGTGAAGTTCGCAACCTGCAGCGGGGTAACCAGAACACCCCCCTGGCCGATGGCGAGGTGGTACGTATCCCCCAGGTACCAGCGTTCGCCGGTGGTTTCTTCTTTCCACTCCTGGCTCGGAAGAAACCCGGAGCGTTCCGACGGGAGGTCAATGCCGGTTGGCGAGGCGAGGCCGAAACGCCTCCCGTACGAGACGATCCGCGCAAGCCCCAAACCGTCTATGCCCTGGTAGCCGCCGCCGACGGCGTAGAAGTAGGTGTTCACGGATTCGGCGAGCGCGCGGACGATATCCGTGCTTCCATGACCCCCGCTCTTCCAGTCCGGGTACCAGTACTCGCCCACCCGTATGCCGCCCCTTGACGAAACGGTCGTGTACCGGTTCACCACGCCCTCCTCAAGCGCCGCGGCGCCAACGATGAGCTTGATGGTTGAGCCCGAGGGGTACTCTCCCGACGTCGCGCGGTTGAGGAACGGCTTGCTCGGAT
>CAZSGI010000008.1:6253-21401 GCA_964606465.1 uncultured Gammaproteobacteria bacterium
ACGGCCTGACGGCGTAGGAGCCCATCAAGGGACCTCGGATCGGCGAGCAGCGCTTCGTACAGAGCCTCCCGCACGCCGCGCGCGAAAGCGGTTGCTGAAAACGACGGGTAGGAGACGAGCGCGCGCACGGCGCCGCTCCGCGGGTCCAACGCGACGACGCTCCCGCCTGGAGAACCCTGCTTCAAAACGCTCTCTTTGAGCGCATCGTACGCCCGCTCTTGGAGCGATGCGTCAAGGTGCAAATAGACGCTGTTCCCGGCAACTGCCTCTCTGCGCTCCAGTTCGCGCCTCGGCTTTCCGCTCGAATCAACCTCAACGAGGGTCTGGCCCGGCTCACCCCGCAGCTCGGACTGGTACGCCTTTTCTATTCCTGTTTTGCCGACGTGCTCATTGAGCGCGTACCCGGCTCCGGAAACGTACCTGTAGTCTTCCTGCGAAATTTTTCCGGTGTACCCCACGACGTGCGCGAGCGGCTCGTCCAGGGCGTACACGCGCTGCTCAACCGGTACGACGGAAACTCCGCTCCAGTTGCCGCTCTCTTTGGAGAGCACGATGGCCGCTTGCGGTGAAATCCCGCGCATGATCTCAACGCGCTCCCGTTCGTCCCGGCTCACCCCGACGAAACGCTCCACCAGATCAAACGCGCTCACCCCGACAATAGCCGCGATGGAGGAGAACATCCGGTCCTCTTCTTCCTGCGTTTGGGGAAGGTCAGCGGGCGTAACGAAGAGCGCAAAATCGGGAACGTTGTACGCGAGGCGGCGGGAGCGGAGGTCCATGATCACCCCGCGCGGCGGAGCAACCCCAACGCTCTGGATGCGGTTTCCCTCGGCCGCGCCGTAGTACTCGGCTCCGCGGAGCACCTGCAGGTAGTACAGCTTTCCAAAAAGCGCGGCAAACAGGGCGAGCGATACGAGCGCGAGGAGGCGGCGCGGCCGATCGAGCGCGAGGCGTGAGACGAACCGTTTCTGGTACGAATCTTTGGTCACGATGTCACCGTCGACCTCGTGCACAAACGGGGCTATCCGGCTGTCGCGGATATCCGCTCCTCCTCCTGTTCCAAAAAACGGGTCGCGGGCCATAGCGCCTACGTTAAGAAAAACCACCTTTGGACCCTTGATTCGACGAGGCGGAAACACCAGATACCCAGAGCGGAAACAGCGAGGGTGAGCGCGGACGAGAGCGCAATCCCCCACACCACCGTGCCGTCAAAGACGCTCTCAATGCCCGTAAAAAGGGCGGCTGAAACATGGGCGGCGAGCGAGAGCGCGAACCCGTACCCGACGAGCGCGCCGGAGAGCGCGAGCGCGCTCCGTTTGAAATCCGCGCCACGAGCGCTCTCGGCGACCGCGGAAAACGCGAGGACCACGAGTACGTGCGCGGCCAAAAACGTCCCGAACGGGAGTGAGGGGGTGACGAGATCCAGGAGTACCCCGTACAGAATCGCGCTCGCAACGGCGGCTCCCTCCCGCCTCTGGCGCATCAAAAAAAAGATGAGGATGAATCCGACGTAGGTCCTCCCGCGCGCAAAGAGCGCGCCGAGAGCGAAAAAATCAACCAGAAACGCGGCCAAGGTTGCGAGCAGCACCAGCATAGTTTTAGGTTCCGCGAGGGATAAAAATCCAGAGGTTCGCGAGCTCGGAGAGCGAGACGAACGGGGCGAGCGACGCCTCCTGAAAGAGCTCCCCTTCGGTGTAAGAAACCGACCGAACGGTTCCGATCAGGAGTCCCACCGGCGTGTTTTCCTCCAGCGCCGACGTCACCACCACGTCCCCCTCGCGGATGGCCGCATCCTGGGAGATGAGCTCCATGACCAAACCCAACCCCCCGGCGCCGCGCACCACGGCCTGAATGCTTGCGTCGCGGCTCGTCTGCGCCGCAACGGCGCTCCCGGATGCGATGGCGGGCAAAAGGAGTGAAACGTCTTCAAAAACGCGCGCCACCTTTCCGACGAACACCCCCTCACTCGTCGCGACTCCCGCGCCCTCCACTACGCCGGCGTTCGCCCCCGCATCAAGCAAGAGCATGCGCGTCGTCCCCACGACGTTCAGGGCGACCACGGTGGCGGGAACGGTTGCGCGAGCGAGCGCGGACACCGAATCAGTGGTTGATCCTCCGGCGAGCTCCAGCGCGTAGGTGAGCTCGGCAATTGATCGCTCTTGGAGCGCCACGCGCTGTGAGAGCGAGTAACCGTTGAACACGCCGTTGGCCCACTGCCGCACGGCTCCTCCGGCGCGGTAGAGCGGAAAACCGGCCGCACCGAGCGGACCGCGGAGCGCGCCAAGGAGCCGATCAAACGGCGTTGCGTAGTACAGCGCCACGAGCGCGGCGAGCGATACGAGCGCGGCAACGTTCTTCTTTTTTTTTGACATACGCATGGGTAGCATGTCTCTCCTGAGCGGCGAAACGCTCACCAAGGACGCGCCCCTCGGACCAACCCCTAGGAAACCGATGTCGCGGATTCCACCTCCCGGAGCAAGGCCTCGTCATCGAGCAGGATCCCGGTGCCGCGGACGACTGCGGTGAGCGGATCGTCAACCACGCGCACGGGCATGGAGAGCTCTCTTCCGACCAGGGCGTCAAAACCCTTGAGCAACGCGCCCCCGCCCGAGAGCAGCACGCCGCTCTCGTACAAATCGCCGACGAGCTCCGGGGGAGCGTTCTCCACGGTCGTGCGGATGGCGTCAACGATAGCGCGGACCGGCCGCTTGATGGCTTCCCGCACCTGCGCGTCGGAGATGGAAAACTCCTTCGGCAACCCGGTGAGCATGTTCCGCCCCTTCACTGAGAGCTCTGAAGGCTCCTTTGGAGGGGTGACGGACCCGATTTTAATCTTGATTTCTTCGGCCGCCTTCCTGCCGATGCTGACGTTGAAGTTCTCGCGGATGAACGTCTGGATGGCCGCGTCAAAGGTGTTGCCCGCGGTCTTGAGCGTGCTGTACGCCACGATGCCGGAGAGCGAAATAACCGCAATCGACGTGGTGCCCCCGCCGATCTCGGCCACCATCCTGCCGTACGACTCCTGCACCCCGAGCCGCGCGCCGATGGCGGCGGCGACGGGTTCGGGAATCTCGTGCACCTCGCGCGCTCCGGCTGAGGTAACCGCGTCGTGCGCGGCTTTGCGCTCCACCTCCGTGATGTCGAGCGGCACGCTCATGATGGTGCGGGGGCGGGGGGCGAACGCGAAGCCGCCGCGGTGAATCTTTTCGATGCAGTGCTTAATGAACTTCTCGCTCACCTCAAAATCCGAGATCACCCCCGCGACCACGGGCTCGACGACCAGGATGTGCGCGGGTGTTTTGCCCATCATCTTTTTGGCGTCCATGCCGAGCGCGACCAGGGCGCCTGTCCGGGTGTTGATCGCCGCGACGGTTGGCTCGTTGATCACAATCCCCCGATCCTTGACGTAGAAAACGGAGTTTGACGTCCCCAGGTCAATGCCGATGTCTTTTGAGAACCCCCTGAACAGCTTCGCGAGCATAGGGGGTTATCCTAGCACCGCCTGCCAGATTCGTCCACCGAAACGCCCAATATCGCGGTACGTGATGACCGCGGCAAGCAGAATCAGGAGCGCAAACCCCACCCTATGGAACCACGCCTCAACCGCGGCCCGGGAAGGCTTTTTGCGGATCGCCTCCGCGGCCAAGAATATGAGCCTGCCCCCGTCCAGCGCTGGGAACGGCAGGATGTTGATGATGGCAAGGTTGAACGAGAGGATGGCCGTGAAGATGACGAGCTGCGCAATCCCCACGCTCAGCGCGTCTCCGGTCGCGACCGCGATGGCGACGGGCCCGCCGAGGCTCTCTCCCACCCCGCGGCCCGCTCCCACGCTACGGAGAATGGACCAAAACGCGCTCGCGATGCGCTCGAGGTACGCTCCGGTTGCGCGCGTCCCCGCCACCACGGCGAGATGGGGTGGGAGGCGGACCACGCCGACCTCGGAAAGCCCCACGCCGATGACGGCCCGATCCGTTCCCGCCCCGGCGAGCTCTCGAGGCTCCACCTCGGCGGAGTACTCGCGGCCAACGCGTGCGTAGCGTACCAGAAGGGCCCGATCCTCATCCGCGGCAACGTACTCTTGGAACGCCTGAATGTCCACGAACGGTTGCCCGTCAACCCCTACAATCGTGTCGCCAACCATGATGCCCGCCTTTGCTGCCGGAGAACCGCCGAGCACCTCAACCACGGAGAGTCGCACGTTGCGGATGTACTTCTCCTCAATCCCCGCGCCACGCTCAACCGGCGCGCCAAGCGCGAAGAGAACCACCAAGAGCAGCCACCCCGCGACCACGTTTGAGGAGACGCCTGCAACAATGACGGCCGCTCGCGCCGCGACCGGCTGCGCGGAGAAGCTGTCTTTGGGAGCGTCCGCGCGCTCGCCATCTTCACCCTTGATTTTCACGAACCCTCCGAGCGGCACGGCGTTCACCGAGTACACGGTTTCCCCCACTTTTTTTCTGAAGAGCTTGGGCGGAAACCCGAGCCCGAACTCTTCCACCGCAATGCCGAACGCGCGCGCAACCAAAAAGTGGCCTAGCTCGTGCACCAGAACCAAAAATCCCAGAACGATGACGAAACCGACAACCGTCACCAACATAAGACCTCGCTCACACGTGCCTGATTTCAGCTTCTTTCTTTTCCGCCTCGCGCTCGAGCGCCTCGACCGCCTCTCTGGTGGCGTCATCCAGTTCCCTGATCCCCTTCCGGCGGTCGTCTTCGGTACTCTCGCCGGAGCGCTCCGAGAGCTCAATGCGCTTTTTTTCCTCCTCCCGCGCTCTGCGCGCCGCGATGCGCGCGCGCTCAAGCTCACCGCTGATTGACGCGGCGATTCGCGCCCGGCTCTCTTCTGTCATGGCCGGAACGCTCGCGCGGACCACGGCGCCGTCCACCGCGCACGAGAGGTTTCGGCCCGAACCGATGACGGCTTTCTCAATCGCTTTCAGGATCTGTTTGTCCCACGGCTCAATCACCAGCGAGCGCGCGTCTGAAACCGAAATGCTCGCGAGAGCGCTCAAAGGTGTTGCCGCGCCGTAGGCTTCAACCGGAATATCCGAAACCATCTCCGGGTGCGCGCGGCCGGCCCGAATTTTCTTGAGCGTCTCCAAAAAGCGCTCGTGGTTCTTCCTGATTTGCTCGGTGAAGGAGTGCGGCATAGTCCGCTATCAGTTACGCGGCACGGTTACCCCCAAGAACAAGAGATTCGGATCGCCCGGGTAAAAGGCGAGCGCGGAAGCGCGGCGGGTGGAGGGGAGCGGCCGCGGAATCCAGTTGAACCCGCCATCCACGGACTGGTAGAGCGTGGAGGCGGTTCCGTAAAAAATTTCAAGCGGATTCTCGGGGTTGACGGCGAGCGCGTACACGTTCGCGTCGCCACTTCCCCGCGAGAGGGAAATCAGGGGCAGGCTCGTCCAGTCCGTGCCGTGGTTTAAGCTCCGCAGCAGCCCGTACCGCGAGGCGTAGACGATGCCCGAAGGGACGAGCGCGTAGTCGCGCGCCTCGTTGGCGCCGCTGTAGGAGCTGAACGCATCCGTAAAAAACTCCCACGTTTTTCCGGCGTCCCGGGAGCGCGCGAGCCCCGCACCGGAAACCAAGGCATACATCGTGTTCCGCTGCTGCGGGTGGAATTGCACGTTTTCGAGCACCACCCCGGCGCCGAGCGATGCGTGCACACGCCAGGAGATCCCGCTGTCCTCCGAGATCAGCACGTTGCCGTCGCTCCTCGCCGCGTACACCGTGCTCGGGACATCGGGGTTGACCACAACGCTCGTAACCACGGTAGAGGTTGCATCGCTCTGGTAGGTGGAGCGCCAGTGCATGCCCTCATCCAGAGAGAGCGCAACCGTGCTGCCCACGGCCGCGTACAGACGCGAGGGGTTGGTGGGGTGGATGGCGAGGTCCGAAACGACTGTTGCGGGCAGCACCAGATCCCAGAAGTACCCCTCCTTCCACGAAAACCACAACCCGCTTTGGTAGCTCACCAGAAACACCTTCCGCGGATCAGTCGGGGAAAACACGAACTTCTTGACATTCACCTCGTCGATGGTTTTGGTGGAAACGCGGTCTTGGTAGATGGTTGAGCGCCGCTCCCACCCACTCTCGCCCGACGCTCGAACCCATACCCCGCCGTCCGCGTCGCCGGTCACCTTACCTGGGGTGCACGCGGCTCCCAACAACGCCAGGCCCAAAAACACGAACGCTGGTTTGCTGTTGCGCATAGTACTATTGTTTTCTACCCCTCACCATGAAATGATCAGCCGCTCGGCCGCGAGCGGCCAGTTCTGGCCCACGGGGTTGCCGAGTGCGGAGAAGAGGCCGCGCACGGCGCGGGCCAAGGCCACGCTCCGCCGCGCCGCAAGCTCCGTACCGAGGAGCGGCAGCGCTCCGGAGAGCCAACCGCGGACCTCGTCCTTCGGGATCGCCGCGGAGAGCCACAGCCGCATGCGCTCGCTCGCGGAGGCGGCCGCGAGCAACGAGCGCACCAGGAGAAGGGGCTCCGCTTCGGGCGCTTCGGGCTCTTCCGGCGCGCACGAGAGCGGGATGACGCGGGAGTAGATGGTGGGTAAGAGCTGCCTCCGATGGCTCGCGAGCAAAAAAATGAACGTGTTTTCGGCCGGCTCCTCGAGCATTTTCAAAAACGCGTTCTGCGATTCAGGCGTCATGCTGCCCGCACGGCTTACGACGAGCACCTTCTTGTCCGCAACCAAGGGGGTCAGGGAGAGCCACGAACGCGCCGCGCGGATGGTGTCAATGGTAATCACCTCGCCCGCTGGTTCAATCACGAAGACGTCCGGGTGCGAGAGGGAACGGGCCGGAACAAACTCACGCAAAAAAACCTCCATGAGCCGCAGGTGGCTCCACGCGCGCGGCCCGATGAGCGCGTGGGCGTGGGCGAGCGCGCGATTCCGCGATGCGGTCCGTAGGTACGAGAGCACGTGCTGGTTTTTTGCGGTTGGTTCGAACGTTTGCTCCATGCATTCAGTATACAAAACAAACGAGGCGCGCGTCAAATAGAAAAACGGCTCCACGAGCTAGCTCGTGGATAGGATGCTTCGCTTGTAGGACTCAAGGTTCTCGAGCGCCACGCCCGTGCCCTTTGCCACGCACAAGAGCGCCTCATCGGCGGTGTACGCGGGCACGCCCGTCGCCTGGGCGATGAGCCGATCCATATTCCGCAGCAGCGAGGAGCCGCCGGAGAGCACGATGCCCTTGTCAATCACGTCAGCCGAGAGCTCCGGGGGCGTGCTCTGCAGCACGAGCTTGACGGAGGCGATGATGCCCTCCAGTTCCGCCTGAATCGCTTCGGTCACGTCGTCCGATGAAACCGTTACGGTGCGCGGCAGCCCGGAAACCATGTCCCGCCCCCGCACCTCGGTATGTATCTTTTTCTGCAGGTAGAGCGCGGAGCCGATGTTGATTTTGATTTCCTCGGCGCTGCGCTCGCCGATGGCGAGATTGTACTTCCTGCGGATGTGCTCCATGATGGCGCTGTCGAACTTGTTGCCGCCGATCCGCACCGAGTTGTTCGCTACGATGCCGCCCAAGGAAATGACGGCCATCTCGCTCGTGCCGCCGCCCAGGTCAATGATCATGTGCCCCGAGGCGCTGCCGATGGGGATGTTGGCTCCGATGGCCGCGGCAATGGGCTCCTTGATGATGTAGGCGGCCTTGGCCCCGCCCGCGATGGTCGCGTCAATCACGGCCCGCCGCTCGGTGGAGGTGATGCCGGCCGGCACCGCGACCATGACCTCGGGGCGGAAGAGCCGTATGCCGCCCACGGCCTTGTTGATGAAGTACTTGAGCATGGCCTCGGTGGTCCTGTAGTCCGCAATCACGCCGTCTCGCAGGGGCCGCGAAGCCACGATGCTGTCCGGGGTCCTGCCGAGCATTTCCTTGGCTTCGTCCCCCACCGCGAGCACGCTCTTGTCGCGCAAAGACACCGCCACCACAGACGGCTCGTTCAAGACGATACCCTTCCCGGGCACGAACACCAGCGTGTTCGCGGTCCCCAAATCAATGCCGATTTTGCTCACAAACAGGCTCATAGCGTCAATTCATCTTACGCCTTGCGGGAGAGCCAGTCAACTATTTGGATTTAAGTTCGAGCAATCGGTCAACTGAAAGGTCCCACTCGCCCGTTGCCCGGGTCTTGGTTTCTGTTTTCAGCACGCCATTCGGCGAAGACGACGCGATGCCGAATGGCACGGTGAGATCAAACGTCAAACCGTGCGGAACGGTCCCGCCCTGCTTCTGAACATACAGCGAATACGTGCCTTCCGCGATGCGGCGTGCGAGCTCCTTGGGCAAGGTATACGTAAACGACAGGGTCTCCGAAGAGAGCGGCTCAATGGAGATGAACGTGCCGAACACGGTTTTGCCGTGCTCGTCCGCCACCGCAACCGGCTCCTCGTTGCCTTGCGCGGAAACGAACGTTGATCCAGCCGGAACGTACAGCCGCGTGTAGGTGCGGTATCGGGTTGTTTTCCAGTCAAAATTTCCGGTGTGCTCGTAGGTAATGCTGACCTTGGCAGTCATTTTTCCGTCTGATGAAGGATGCAACGTATAGCTGATGGTGCGGTTGATGGCTGGATCGCTCTTGAGGCTCCCCAGGTTCGCATCCACCACGTAGAGGTAATCCCCGGGAGTCGGGACGATGCGGTTCGTCCAGTTTGACTGGTCAGCCAGCGCTCCAGCGTCCGCATCCGCAAAGTACACCATCAGCTCCTTTTCGGCAAAGGCGCGAAACGCAACCGGAACCAAGTCGCGCATCTGCGCCACGGACAGAGCAAACAGCTTCTCTTTGAGCTGCTGCGCCACCTCATCGATAATCTGCTTGCGGTTGTAGATGGTGATGCCCTCTTCTTTGAACCCGAGTTCAACGTGGTACGCGAGCGTGTCAATCAAATTCTCCGCGGTAAACGCTCTCCCCTCCACGTACACCGGCCCCAGGACGCGCAGCAAGTCTTCCACGAAGGCGGGCGTGAGCGCGATCACGCCGTCGAAACGCCCCACCGGCCCGCGCTCGTCTTTGTAAAACTGGATTGCGCGCTTCGCTGATGTCGGGAAATCCGGGTCCCAGTTTGCATCCCTAAAAAACCACTGGGACTGCTTGAGGTACTTCTGTAGAGGCTGCGGCGGAATCTTTTCGTTGTACGCCTTGGCAGGCTCATCCAGGTTGTACACGTTGTCCGTGGTAAACGAAACCACGCCCGCGTTGCGGACTTTCAAAACGCCGTACGTGCCGATGAACCCGCCGGTCGGCCGCAGCTCGGTGTTGTTCTGCAGCAGGAGCAGGTAGGTCCGCTCGCTCGGGTACCCCACGAGCGCGGGAGCCACAGGAATCCACGGCGCAAGAGAGCTGATAGCGGAGTGGCCGGCAACGAGCTCTCTGGTGAAGTTGTTCACTCTTGAGCTCGTGAACGAAAGACGGGTGGCGGCGCGCGCATCCTCCAAGAACTTGAGCGCGAGCGATGTCTGCCCCGCGACGCGGTTCCACAAGCCCTGCGAATCGGCCAGCTGGCCCAGAAACGCGGCTTTGTCCTTTTCCGAAAGCTCGCTGAATGAATTGAGGTCTGTTTTGGAAAGCAGGGGTACGCCGCTGACCCACTGGATGACGGACTGCGCGGACGCCGCCGAGACCTTTGCGGCCGCAAGCAACGAACGGGTCGCGCGCACTTCCCGTGATACCCCCGGCAGACTGGTGAAGGGGTACACGCGGTCTATTGAGCTTTCCAGCTCGCTGGCGTTGGCAAATACTGCATCCAGAAGCTCGCTCGTCGCCTCCCAGTCCCGGGCGGACGCGGTTTGTTTGAGCGGCAGAACCAACCCCGCAATCTCCCGAGCGTTGCGGTACGCGTCAACCGCGAAATACCCATAGTACGTTGCGAGAAAGAGCCCAATGAGCCCGGCCGCCCACCCGAGCTGGTTCTTTTTGGGCACCAGATTCACGATGCGCTGCCTCGCGAGGTAGGGTTTGATATCAAGTTTGAACATGGCGCGGCGGAGTAACGGCTGGCGTTGTGAAACCCCACTTCCTGAAATACTTCATCGCGCTTCCGAGGTGTATCCACGACATCTTGTTAAACAACGCCAGGTAGAAGTGGTTGGAAACCGACGCGCGGCCGTGGTAGTGAATGATTTCAACGTCCGCCGCGTAGCGCACCTCAAAGCCTGCTTCCCAGAACCTGCGGCACCAGTCCGTGTCTTCCAGGAACAGAAAGTAGCGCTCATCCATCAAACCCACGTCGCGGATGGCGTCCCGGCGCACGATCATGCACGAGCCCTGTACCCAGTCAACTGGGCGGTTGTCCCGGTGATCCCAATCAGCCATCAAATAGTTACGGATTGCCCGCTGCGCGAACGTGAAGCGCGCAAGCGGCGTTCTGCGGTACAATAGAACCTGGGGTGACGGAAAACGGTACACAAAGTGCTGCAGGCTCCCGTCCGGCGAGAGCAGCCTCGGCCCCGCGATTCCGACTTTCGGATTCGCATCCATGTAATCCACCATGTGCTTGAGTGAGTTGTCCCAGATCACAATATCCGGGTTCATGATGAGCGCATATCGTCCGGATGAGCGGCTGATGCCCAGATTGTTGCCCGCGGAAAATCCGCGGTTCTCCGGTGACTGCAAGAGTTTCACCTGCGGAAACCTCGGCAAAATTTTTTCTTTGACGTACGCAACTGACCCGTCCGTGGACGCGTTGTCCACGACAATGATTTCATAATCAAGGTCGCGGGTAGTGTTCACCATTCCCTTGATACACGGCAGCAGGAAGTCTTTGGTGTTGTAATTAAGAATGACGACGGAGATGTCCATACGCGATCAAATTTTGTCTTTCAAACAAAGCAATATACACAAACTTAACGGCTTCATACGTGACGATACCTGGCAATCGCCACCAATCGCTCCAGGACAAATTCTTTTTGAGCAGCAGGAGATGGTTCTTGATGCTCTCCTGTTTGAACGTATCCGGGCGAGACTTTCGGTCCCCTTTTTGCACGCTTCGGCGATGGAGAGCTGCGGCGTTTCGAGCGAGGATTGACGTAAACCCGGCGCGGTTCAAGCGCCAGGAAAGGTCAGCGTCTTCTTTGTACATCCAGAACCGCTCATCAAAAATCCCCTGCTCGTCTTTGACTGCTTCCAAGGCCGCAAGCCGATAGAGCGCGCATGCTCCGGACACCCCCCAAAGCCTCTCTGTAGGCTCAAATTTTGCGTTTTCAGGGTGGTTTTCGCCTATATTGGCCACCTGGCCCCAGGCAAGGATTTTGATGCCCAGTGAGTCAATTATGCCAGATTTTCCGCCAAAAGGCAATATTTTATAGAGTTTTGGCGTAATTGCAGCTATTTTGGGGTTTTCCTCCATTTTGGCAGCCATTTCAGCCAAACACCCCTCTTGTAACTCCACATCAGGATTCAACACCAAAACATAGGGCGCTTGGCACTCGCTCAATCCTTGATTATGCGCTCTCGCAAATCCCCTGTTATCGCCATTGACCGTCATCCTGAGGCCGAGAGTACTCGGCATAAACTCCGCATAGCGGAGCCGAAGGATCTCGTCGGCTGTCCCGTCCGTTGACGCGTTGTCAATCACCAGCACATCAAAATCAACGCTTTTCTGTCTCGCAATTCCTCGGAACAGGGCATCCAGGTGCTTTCTAGAATTGTGCGTGACAATCTGGATTTGAACCTTTGGCATATCAAAATTTGAGCAACTCAAAGTATCTATCTCTGCTCATATCCGCGGTTCGGAGCAGACCTTGGATAATAAAAATAGGCACCTGCCGATACATGGGTATGACAATCGGCCTTTTGATGCCTGACTTTGTATAAAACAAGTGGTCGCCTCTTGCGTGGGTGTATATAAAGCCGTCCCGCTCAAACACACGCACGAGCAACCGATAGTGTACCGGTGCCACTTTGGGCATACGTCAGACTCTCACCCGCACCCGCTTGGACACAAGAACTTTCGGAGGCTTCCATTCGTCATCAAACAAAAATCCGGCTTCTTCCAAAACTTCTTTGGTGGTGCCCTTTTCGTCCGTTACTTCAAAGAAACCTTCGGTCGCATCTTTAATATTCTTCTCGGCTTCCTCAATTGTATATCCGCATGATGCGAGCTGTAGCTGGGGAATGTACGCCACATACATGTCCCCCTCTTTCCAAATCTGGGTGTCAAGCTGCACAAATGATGACTGCATACGCCCACAGTATATCAGGTATCCTGCTTTTTATCAACCAGCCCTGTTACCAGCATCACAATTCCGATTCCGAGTGGATGGTTCAGGTATGGGCTTACGCCGTGGGTCAAGGCTACGGCAATAAGACCTGCGAGCGCGCCAAGCAGTATGTCATTCCGAGCGTCAGCGAGGAATCCCGTTGTTGACGCTCTGCCCGTGATTTGACGCAAGCCTTGTTTCAGTATGCGCCAGAGCAGATAGAGGTACGCGCCAACCCCGAGCAAGCCAATTTTTAGCCACATCTCAAGCCAGCCCAGTTCAAACGCGGTGGTGGTGTATAAGCCGTCCGGGTGATTTTTTAGCACGCGCGGATCAAGGGATTCATAAGTCACGCTCGTCCCGAATCCGGAACCGAGCACTGGATGATTCTTGATTGATTCCAAGAGCGGCCGAATCTGCGCGTACCGGGAGGAGACCGCTGCCTCGCCGGTAAACTTTCCTGCGCGGTTTTTTATCAAATCAGGCGATGCAGTGCTCTGGGGGATTGGAAACTGCATGGAAATGACAACAAGCCCGAGGCTTAACACACCAGTGCCTGTAGCAATGGCGATGAATCGCCCTACTGTCTTCAATTTTTCCCGCATGACCATAAGCAACGCGATGACCAGGACGATAAACGTGATTGCCAAAGACAACCAAAAGCTGCGCGAAAAGCTTGCGATGATTGCGGCGAGCGAGAGAATCAATAACCCAATTGTCATTGCGAGGCCGTAGGCCGAAGCAATCTTATTGTCGCCATAAGGCTTATTGCTTACATTAGGCTCCGTCTCGTTGTTAGGATTGCTTCGCTTCGCTCGCAATGACATAAAGAGAGCGCCAAGCGCAACAAAAAATCCGAACACGAGCCAAATCTGGGACTGTATGAAGATGCGCGAGAGAATGATAGCGGGATCCACGTTCGTGATTTCCGCAAGGTGGCTGGCTCGTGACCAATCATACAGAACGTCCTGCAGCCCAAATAATTCATGGCTGAAAATGTAGAACAGGGCAACGGTCTTGGCCGCCACATACCCTATGGCGGCGGCTATGACCATACCCAAACGCCGCAAAGCGTCAGACGAAGAAAGCACATCATACACCGGGAATATCAACGCGAAATAGAGATAGTTATTTACATCTGAAAAAATCAATCCCAGCGGATTGCCGCGCCACAAGCCCCAAACAATCCCCCATCCCAGAATGATGGCCAAGCCGAGATATGGTTTGAATAGTTTTGAATGTAAAAACTCAATCCTGCGCTTCTGAATGGCGCGCGCTCCCCACGCCAGCATGACCGCAAGCCACAGAACCATGCGGATTGATACGTCAAAACCCGAAATTGAAAGTTCCAGCATCCTGCCGAACGACCCAATCACCAGCTCCGCGAATATAAGCATCACTCCGTACTCAAGTTTGCGGATGGTCAAAGCAACGGCGCTGATAGCCGCAATGCCAAAAATCAACGCGCCTGTTTGTGGGTACGCGAATGAGAGGAATGATGCGACTTCTAAAACTATGATCGCCGTAATTGCGTGATAGTACAGTTTCATAGACCTATCATATCAAGTTAGCATAAAAAAAACAGGGGGATCTCTCAACTTGCGAGAGTCCCCCTTGATACGACGCCACAAGGCTACGTGCCTCGCTTCTTCCAGTCGCTCCGGGTTATGACCCGAGTTTCCGAAGGCGCGCGGATCGGCTTCTTGGGCGGCGGCCTTTTGGACCGCTCGCCTTTCTGGTGCGTCTTGACCGTGCCGCTCGGCGGAGCAAGCACCCATGCCATCTCTTGTTCTTTGCCGCGTCCGTAGCACCTGGCGCAGGCGTTCGCAGCAACCTCAAGCCCTGCTTGAGCCGCGCGCTCTTCCCGCGTCTCCCCGCACGTCTCGCAGAAGCACTTGCCCGAACCGTTGCAATGCGTGCACGTGCGGGCGGAATTCACGAGCTGTTGAACTCTCATCTCACCGCCTCCGCCTGACCAGCCTGATTGCGGACAACAGCGACAGACCAGTAGCCGTGCCAGTCAGTGACACGGCGGTTGACATCCACGTGACGCCCGTCGTCACGCCGGAGGCAGGCGAGGTAGCACCACTTGCCATCAGCATCTTTCCAGTGGGCGAAGTTCGGGTGCTTATCCCCGAGAGCGGGATCTTCTTTGTTCGCCGCGGCCGCTAAGTAAGGATCCGCGGCCACCCAGCCTTCAGCCTGGTATTCCTGCTCGAGGTCGTCGTCGCTGATATTGCGACCGACTGGCCAGAAGTAGATGTCCGCCTCCTGGCCTTGGCCCCGAGGCATGGCATCCACCACCTCGCGGTTGGTCCACTGCGTCCGGCCCAAAACATTGAGCATTTGCTGGGGGGTGCGAGTGCGATCCACCTGCTTGACGTGACAGACAATCATGTTGCTGACTGCCTCCACCATCTTGCGGAAAACAGCCAACATCCTCGGGCCCAGAGCTGGATTGCCGAGCACCTGTTGAACCGCATCCGAATTGAACTTGGAACGGTGCTTGCGTAGGTGCTTGCGCAGAATCGCACGCGAGACATCGGCGGCCTTGTCGATCTGGTCGTCGGTCATGCTGGATGGGGTCATGGTCTTAGCCATGGCGTCATCCCCCTCACGATAAAAGGTACATTCCGTGAAAAGCCACGGCGCTTCTGCCCCATGATTGAGGCAATAATCTATACTACCATTTTATACTTACTTAGTCAAGTATCGCCAAGCGCTGCGGAAAAACCACCACTGCTTTTGAGCGGTTCCCGCCTGGCCGAATGACTGCCCGCCATGGTGGATGATGGATGTGCCGGGCCAATACACCACTTTGAAACCCGCTGCCTTGGCGCGGCGGCAGAAATCAACCTCCTCAAACCAGATAAAGTACCCCTCATCAAACGCTCCCACCCCCCCTTGATCCCCCCCTCGGGCAGGGGGGGAAAGC
>CAZSGI010000009.1:0-18587 GCA_964606465.1 uncultured Gammaproteobacteria bacterium
AATCCCGGGCAGACCAAACGTACACCGCAAACGAGTTCAAGACGCTCCTGAAAGATTTTCCCGTAACCACGCTCTCGGGCATCACCTATGTCACGGGAAACGCGGACATTAAAAAAGGCACGACGCTCACCATAAACGGCGCACTCGTTTCCGACGGCTCAATCAACATCGGCAACGGGTTCGCCCCGAGCGGGAATCCTGCCACGGTTCTGGTCAACAAGACGCCGCTTTTTCCCTCGGGGCTCATCGCCAAGAATGACATCACCATCGGCGGATTTTCAGCGGACGTTGACGTTGCGGGCTTGATCTACGCGGGTAGTAAGCTCCGCATACAGGACGGCATTTCCCAGAACGTCACCGTGGACGTTGTGGGCGGCATCATCGCGCAGGACATGGACGTGCTCGTCGCCTGGCAGCCCATTACCATCACCCAGAACCAAACGAACATTAACGAAGCGCTGGGTGAGCCGGTGTTCTCCCAGGTCCTGCTCATCAACCACTGGGAAGAAGCCTACTAACCTTTCGCCACACGCGCCACCTATGCCACCACTCCTCACCGACACCTTTGACGCCTTCGGGCTTGATATCGGAGACCGCTCCCTGAAAGCGGCGTACTTGAGGCGTTCCGGAAAAGGGATACGCCTTACGAGCGCGGGGTCGGTTGCGGTTGCGAAGGGCGTGTTCGAAAAAGGCGCCCTGGTCAAACCAGACCTCTTCTGCGAGCACATCCAGCGGCTCCTCGCCGCGTGCGGCCCTAAAAAAATCACCACCCGGTACGTGCACGCGTGCCTGCCCGAGACCCAGACGTTCCTCAAGCTGCTCTCGTTTGAAAACGTGCCGCCCGAGGAGCTCCCGGCGCGCATCCGCGAAGCGCTGCCGCGCCACATCCCCCTCTCCATAGACGAGACGTACCTCGACTGGACCGTGATGGGGGCCGTGGGGGAGGGTGGGGTGCGCGTGCTCGTGGGCGCCATACCGAAAAAGACGTCGGATTCCTACACCGATGCCTTGCGCCGGTGCTCGCTGGTCCCGGTATCGCTGCAGATAGAAGCCCAGGCCATGCTGCGCGCGCTCTTGCCGGACGAGGTTGCGCTTGATGCGTGCCCGCTCGCGGTGGTTGACCTCGGCGCCACGCGCTCGAGCTTCGTGCTCTTTGACCGCGGGAGCATCCAGTTCACGGTCACCATCCCCATCGCAGGCGAAGACGCAACCGCGCAGCTCGCCAGTGCGCTCTCGCTGCCTTTGGAAGAGGCGGAAAACGCAAAACACACCATGGGTCTGGACCCGCAGAAGGGAGGGGGATCGGTGCGAAACATCCTCCTCCCGCAAGTCGGCAAGCTCTGCGAGGCCATCCAGACGAACGCGAAATTCTACGAGGAGCACTTCAAAGAGACGAGGAGCCTCCAAACCGTGCTCCTCACCGGAGGCGGCTCGCTCCTTCTGGGGTTGGCCCAAGAGCTGCAGCTCGCGCTCCCGGGTGCGCGCATCGCGCACGGAAACGCGACAACGCGGCTCTACCGGGGCGAAGAGCTCGGGTTGCACCCCTCGTACGCCACGGCCATCGGCCTCGCCTTAACCAACGTACTCTGATGCGCCACCCCTACCTGAACCTCATCCCGGAAACCCAAAAAAAGCTGCTCAAGCGCGAGCGGACATTCTTCCTGGTGCACAACGTCATCGGGCTCTTGGTGGTGGTGCTCGCGCTCAACGGCATCCTGCTCACGGCGGCGCGGTTCGTCCTGGTCAAGCACGCACGGGAGCTCAAGAGCGACACCTCGTTGGTGAGCGTACAGCACTCCAAGCTCCAGTCCGAAATCAAACGCGTCAACAACCAGCTCCAGGACGCCTCGCGCATCCAGGAACGCTTCACCAAGTGGAGCGCGCTCTTCTCCGACGCCGCATCCGCGCTCCCCGCGGGCGCAACCATTGACTTCCTGAACATCAACGCGGGCTCAAAGACGTTCCGCATCACCGGAAAGGCGGCCGACCGCGCGAGCCTCATTGCGGCCAGGGAAGCGCTCCGGTCCCTTCCCGCGGTGGCGACGCTCGAATCCCCGCTCTCAAACTTCATCGAAAAAGAAAACATCACGTTCCGCTTCACCGGCACGCTTACGGAGGGGAGCTACCGGAGAACGCCGGCAGCCGACTAGCATGCGCACCCTGCTCAAAAACCGATTCATGATTTCCACCATCGCGTTCGCCTTGCTCTTGGTGGCGCTCGTGGTGCTGGTTATCGTCCCCTCGTTTTCGGAAATCAGGCTCATCAACGAGCAAGTGATCGAGGAACGCCGGCGCCTCGAGGAGCTCTACACCCGCGGCCAGGTGCAAAAAACCGTCCAGGAGAACTACAACGCCGTCAAAGACGACGCCGCGTTCTTGAACGGCATCCTCCTCAAAGAAAACCAGGAGCTCCAGTACCTGGAGGCGGTTGAAGCGCTCGCCGACGGAGCGGGCATCCGGCTCGACGTGGCGGTCGGCCCG
This sequence comes from uncultured Gammaproteobacteria bacterium, assembly GCA_964606465.1. Classification (GTDB taxonomy): domain Bacteria; phylum Patescibacteriota; class Patescibacteriia; order UBA2169; family UBA2169; genus CG10-46-32. The sequence continues at coordinate 2,482 of CAZSGI010000009.1, forward strand.
CAGAAGCGCGTGCCCGAGCAGCGGTACTCGGAGCTGTCCTTCACCTTCACCGCGTCCGGCGACTGGGAAGCGTTCCTGCGGTTTTTGGACCGGCTCGAATCCCTCCCCTACTACACCAACGTAGGCGAGGTGACTGTTGCGGTGCGCACGGACGAACAGAACCGGCAAGCGCGGAGCGCGAACGTCACCGTTTCCGCCACCACGTACTGGCGCATCCCTTCGCTAGAGACGCTTTAATGAGACGTACCCCGTAGTCCCCACCTTCCAACATGCGTATCCCCATCCTGCGCAAAAGAAACCAATTCTCCGCCCCTTCCGAGCTGGACGCGCTCTCCATGGTGCGGCTCGCCGTGATTTCGGCGATCGGCGCCATCATGGCCGTGACGCTCGTGTTCCTGTACCGCGACTTTTACCAGACCATCGTTCAGGCGCGCGTGGTGATCGTGCTCAAGCAGGAGGTTGCTCTGGAAAACATCGATCTGGCGCTCTTCAGAGCGGTGCGCGCCGTGCACGAATACAAGGTAACGTCAATCATCAGAGAGCCGATTGCGGATCCGTTCGACACCCGGCCGATCCCCCCGACGCCGCAGGATGCCCCGGCAAGAGGAGAGCCGTCCGCGCAACCCTGAGAGCGCCGCACGCCGCTCGCCGGGAAGATTCAAAGAGACAAAAAAAGGCCCCACCGAGGTCAGCACAGAATGCTTTCCTCGGTGGGGCAGAACCTTCGAAAGAACACGCCTCCTTTGATTTTGTGTTGGTGTTGGTGTTGATGAGGCGCCGCCTAGCTTGCGGAAGCGGCTCCTGCAGCGGCACCGGGGAACAGGCGCTGGTTCTGGTACGTGACGCCGAAGTCCAGATACCACTCCTCCGGCGCGGCGAACTCCTGCGCCAGGCCGCAGACCATGGCTGCCGTGGGCAGCACTTCCGCGAACCGGCTGCGCCGACCGCGCACCGTGGCATCATCAGACGGGGGTTCGTTCCGCATCTCGTCCTCGGCGTCCTCACACCAGCTCTCAAACAACTGCAACGCCTCGGCGAGGGATTCGGCAACCTCCGGGCCGCCCGCCTTGGCGCACCGCTCAATCCACGCCCGAATCGCGGCTTGGTACCGACCGTGCTGCGCCACGATGTCCAGGGCGTACGGGAGCACGTGGGTGCCGAGGCTCCTCTCTCGCGCTACCCCCTGGTGGGTTACGAAACGGATGTGCCAGATGCCCGCCGTCCCCTGAAAGAGCGGGCACTCTGAATGCATCGCCTCATCCCCACCCAGGATGGGCACGCGGCCGCCGTCCTTGGCCAAGAGGGAAAAACGGGCCCAAGCCGCCTTCTCCTCTTCTGGTTTCTCCTCGGCTTCCGTCTCTTTGGACGGAGCGAGCGGCCGAACGAGCGGGTTGAGCACCAAGGCCGCGGCCGCGCGCCGGTGGTGCCGCGCAGTCTCGGCGTCCAGAACCCGGGGAGCACGCCGGTAGCGCGCGAACGGGAACGAGATCAGCGTTTCCACCACCCCGTCCTGCTCGCGTGCGTCCGCAGCGAGCGCCGCCTGGAGGGTATTGTCGTACGCGCACAGGCTCTGAATCGCCGAGCTCGGCAGGGTGTCGATCTGCTTGAGCACGAATACGGCGGGGACATCCGCCATGATCCGGTGAACCACGTTCCGGTCGATCGGAAGCGTTTCCACGAACGCAGAGAGCTCCTTGGGGTACACGAGGAACGCTCGCCTGGTGACGGCCGAGAGGCCCTGGAGCCCGCGCTCGTTGACGCGCACGAAGGGTTCGGCCTCGCGGAGGTTGTCTGCGATGAAGCTTTTCGCGTCCGGGTGCGAGAGGACGAGCGGAGCGAACGGCACCCCTGCGGCAACCGTGGTACTCCCGACCTCATCGATGGGACGCTCCGTCCGACGGAGCGCGCCCGCTCCGTCCATGGAGAACATCTCTGCAAACGCGGACGCGACGGAACCATCGTCAACGTACGCAACGCGCCGCAGCGTCTCTTCGTCGGGAAAAAGCGAGAGGCGTGTTGCCGAACGCTCCGACCTTCCCTCGCCGATGACCCGCTCGATCCGGGCGCTTGAGCGCGCTCCTTCCGCGGCCAGCTCGTCGCGCGCACCTTCGAACAGCCGGATGAGCTCCTCCAAACCCGAACGGTAGCGACCGCGGAGCGCTTCCACCTTCGCGTTGAGCGTGTTTCGCAGCACCGCGTTCGCGACCCGGTTGACCTGTTCCAGCGCCAGAGCGGTCGCCTCGCGCAGCTCTCCGGCTGCTTCTTCCAGTTCTTCACGAATTCGCCCGACGACACCCGGAAAGAACTGGCCGATGAGCCCGGGGCGCCTCCTCATTGCCCGGCCGTACTCCTCTTTGGCCGCCTGAATCCGCTGCGCCGCTTCATGGATCCCCTGCTCGACGAGCGGGGTTAGGAAGCGCTCCATGGGCTGCGCCTCGTCTCCGCCGGCACCCAAGGAAACGCGGGCGGAGGTGAGCTCGCCGAAGACGCGCTCCACCCCCACATTCGGGAGCGCTTCGAGAATCGCCTGGTGCAGAGACGCAAACGTTTTGCTCGACACCTCAGCGATGAAGTCGGCCGAGAGCAGCCGATCCACCACATCCGGAACAGACCTGATGGCGTCGACCGCATCAGAAGCGGTCTGCTCCGGGCGGTCGGCGAGTGAGGTCCGGAGCGCGTTCCGGTCGAAAATCGGAACCGCGCGCTCGCGCGCCACGGCTTCGAGCATCCGGCGCTCCCACGCATCGGACAAACGGCGGGTGTTGGCCTCTCGGAACAGGTTCTGGAGCTCCGAGTCGCCCGAACCGACCACGCCCGACTGCATGCGGCCGAGTACTGCGGCGCGCCTCTGCAAGGTTGCCACCCGCGGCAGAGAGCGCCAGAGCTCGCAAACGTGAAAACTGATGCTGCCCCAGACGAACGGCGTGCGCCGTGCCGCGTGGAGCGTCTTTTCCAGACCCTCGCCCATCTGTACCGCGAGGAGGGCGGCGAGCTCTGGAACCTGGGAGAGGTAGTACAGGTAGTCGGCAACCATGCGCTGCGCGTCATCGAACGAGAGCGTCTGGTGACCGTTCGACCCCTCCACCAGCACCACCTGCCGCAGGCTCTTTGGCTCGAGGTTTTCCGCAAACCCCGGGAGGAGCCCGCCGAAGTGGGGATGGAGGGGGTCAGTGCCGATGAGGCAGATTCGGTCTATCGTTCTCGCGAGGGACGCCAGAACGATCTTGTGCCGGCGCTCGCGCTCGGTGTCGCCCGCGGTCGGGTACAGCTCCGGACCGATGATGATGAGCCGCTGGAACAGCGACGGATCCGCTTGCGAGCGCCAGCCCGCGTGAAAGAGCGCCGAGGTGAGCCCGGTCCCGCCGGTGCCCGCCACGTAGCTCGCCTCGCGGTTGTACGAGAGCAGCGTCCGGTCCGCCGGATCAAAGGAACCATCCACGCGCTCAAGCCAGCTCCGCAGGCTCTCCGCTTCCATGGCGTTGAGCGCCGCGGCGATCACGGGCTGCTTGTTCACGCCCGAGAGCGTGAGGTTGCAACCCGGGATGCCGTCCTTGGACGCGAGGAACCGCAGGGGCAGGTCGCGCGTCCAACCGCTCTCGTTAGCCGAAAACACGGCATCGAAGTTGCTCACCGCCTGCCCCAAGACGTAGGGCAAAAGCCACGGCGAACGCCGCCACCTCGGGAACAGGCGGTTGTCGCCCATGCAGGTGTCTACCGCGCCGAGCCGCATGGAAGTGGTCCGGCTCGGATGGCAGCGCAACCGGTCGTCGAGCGCTTCGCCCACCAGGCTGCCCATGCCGCCGCAAAACTGGATGACGTGCTTCCGCTTCCGGCGGCTCGTGTCCTCTCCCGGAGCGTCAGGCTCGGGCCTGGCGCCTTCCGCACCGCCGCCTTCCACGATTGATGGCACTCCTAAAACTCGCGACTCTTGCATCTCGTCAAACCTCCCGAAGCGATGAAAGGGTGAGTGGCTGCGGTTCCTGACCTTCACTGTCTTCACTGCCTTGGATTACCGACACTTGGTACACCACGTTGGCGACGTCGCGGATCTCGACGGAATCGCTCGAAAGCGGCACCGTCTCTCCGGGCTCAATGGCCTGCGGGGCTGCGGCACCGTCGCGGGAAAGCGACACCATGCTCGCCGGAACGCGCGGACGGATGCGAATGCCGTCCGGGGTGGGAACCACGTCCAGGTTGCGAACCCCAAACCACTCCCGTCCGATGGGGTACTGGTGACCGTCGCACTCGATGAACCCCACCGCGGGCTCGCTGAAGGGATCTCCGCCCTCCACGCCCCTCCCGGACGGCCCCCACTCGCGCTCGAGGCGCCGGCTGAGGAAACGAACCGCCACCGCGAACGCCGCGAGCATGGCGACCACGCCGATGAGCTTGTTCGGAATCCAGTTCCGGAACACCCACGCACGCCGCGACACCTGCAGCAACAGACGGTTCCCGCGCTCGGTGAGGCTCACCGCGGAATGCGGGAGGAGCTCCACCTCGCAGAGAACCTCAAACCCGACCGGCCAGAACGCTGGGTCGGGCGGCGGATTCTCTTCGTTGAGACCAACGTAGATCAGAACCTCCGCTCCATCGGGAATCGCGAGCGGCTCGGAGAACGGTGTGGGCTCGGCGCGCGAGCCGCGGATTTTCCAGAAGCCGAGCACGTGCGCGGCGCGGACCGACTGTTCGGAATCCGCCACCAAGCGCGCGGTAAAGAACTCGCCCGCTCCACGGAACGGCGCATCCAGCGAAAACACGTACACGCCGGCGCGGTAGTGATCCCCGAAGTCGGAGACCCGAACCGATGTCGAGGCGCGGACGTTCACCCAGCTATAGGCGCCGGCGAGCTCGCGGTCGATCTCATCAAACCGCTTGCTCACGTCGCCCCAGTTGCCGGCCGGGTACACCGGAAACTCCGAATCTCCGAACACGTCGCGCAGATGCTCTTCTCCGGCGTAGTTCGGGTTCTCCCCGCGCGTGCGCACGGAAATCAGCTCCACCTCAAACATGCGCTTCCGTTCTGCGGGGAGGCGGAAGGAGAGCTCCTGGATCTGACGTTTGATGAACTCGGAATCCTGGCCAATTGGACCCTCGTTCCAGCCGTCTCCCACCACGGTCGCGTGGAAGCGGGTGCCGAACTCTTTGAGTTCGCGAAACCCGTCTTCCATGGCATCCAAGAGCGGGAGCTCGTAGTTGGTGTGCGCGCGCTCCGCGTCCGTAAAGTCGTGCGTCTTGAGGTAGTCGCGCACCGAACCGGCAAGCGCGGCGCGCTCATCCGGAGAAGCGGCGGTCGGCCAGCGCACGTAGCTTGCGCCCACCAGGTACACCGTGATCCTGTTGGATCCCTGCATGATCTCGATCCGGTGCTGCATCATGTCCACGCACAGGTACCGCTCCTTTTCCGCGAGAGAGCCGGACATGTCAATCAGCAGCACCTCGTGGTACGTGCCGTTGGGTTCGCTCCACTCCCCGCCTTCAGCCGCACCTCGCGCACCCATGTCCTTGTTCCCCTTCGCTACCGCGGAGGGCCGCGTCAGTTCGCCGGCCGAATCGTTGGGTACCGCAGGCGCCTTTGGCGCGGGAGCTGAGTCATCCGGGACTCCGAGCGGGTGCTCGGGGTCGTCGTACGAACTCTCCGGAATGTCGGCGAGGTCGAAATCATCGCTGCATCCCGAACACAAAACACTTCCCATGATGAGGGAAAGCGACACGCAAAACAGCGTCCTTCTGTGCATGGATTCCTCCTTGCGGTTACGGATGCGTGCTCGTCTGATTGCATGGGTTAAACGTCTGTCTTGTATACTACTCGTCACCCAAAATTCATGGCATCAGTAATGGTATATTGTAAATGTCCGTATTTTGTTTTATTAGATATTTATACTACATTACATTAAAATTGTCAATGATAAAAATCCCCCTGCTCAAAGACGTAAAGCAGGGGGATCCACACGAACGAACGACTGAAGCAGTTACCTGGAAGATGGGGACCCGCGATGAGCGCGGCGGTCGTGAGGCTCACGAGGGCGCTCGAGCCGGCCATCTGACCGACCGGGAGGCGGGGCGCTCGCTTTGGTTTGGTCTTCCGAAGCGCTCGGGCCGATTGCGGTACGGCCCACCGGACCCAAGAGTCCGGCAGCAGCAGCATCCGCCAGGAAACCGTCCCGAACTCCCCGGTCCGAAGCGCTTGCCGCGCGCAGGGCAATGGCAGCCTGCGTGCGCGTCTCCTCATGGTTGAGGAGCGCGGCGGCTGCGTCCAGCCGGCTGCGGATACCCGCATCCTCGCTCGCGGCGATGACCACGCGCGCCTGGACATCCACTTCAGCGGTACGCCGCTCTACCTCTGCTTGCACGCGCGACTCAAGTTCGTCGCGCAGTTCTTGGTCGCGGTCAGCCATGAGATGCCGCAGCTTTTCCAAAAGCCCCGGCACGAACCCCGCGCGCTCCACCTGAAACGCGATCAGGGTGAGCGCCTCGCGATCCGCGCTTGGGATGCGCTCCGCAAACTCATCCAGCCTCGGGCGCTGCTCAGCGGTGAGCAGCAGCACCCGCTCCAGGTCAAACCGGGCTTGGGCGAACCGCGCCTTGAGCATCTTGACGCGATCCTGGCTCGCGATGTTCGCACCCAGTACTTCGGCCCAGAGCGTATCCAGCGCTTCCAGGCTCGCGGCGGACTCAAAGCGCTGCATGAACTCGGAAACGTCTCTCGCCTCGGCCTCGTCCTTGATGCGCTCCCGCTCCTCCTGGATCCGAGCCGCGAGCGCGACAGCATCCCCATCCGGCAGCTTGGCCTCGGTGACGGCCGCTTCTGCAGTGTCCAAATCACTGACCGAGATCAAACGCTGGATCTCGGCAACCCAAAGGCTGATGCGCCGATCCTCCAGCATATTCAGGAGCTTGCGGCGATCATCATCCGTGATGCACGCTTCCTCCGCGATCCGCTTCAGAACAGCCAGAACGGTCGGAAGCGCAGCCGCCCGAACCTCTTGCAGGAGATCGCCACATACCTGATGACGCTTCTGTTCTTTGAGTTCGGATACGCGCGCAGCCAAAAGCTCCTCCAGCTTGGCCTTGCGATCCTCCGGGATGGGGACCCCTTTCACCGAGACCCGCGTGGCGTCCGGATCCGTGGTCGCGCGGATGGCGAGAGCGAGGTGCTCTTCGGCTCGCTTCTCCCACAGCCCCACGAGCCGTGCCGCATTCTCCGCGTCCAACGAACCGACCTTTCTGCCCTCAAGGATGCGCGAGCGGATCCCGAACCCCTCACCTGCACTGGACGCGATGGACGCGCTGAGCTCGTGCACCAGCGCTTCCTGGGCCTGCTCTTGCTTGCGAATGTCTTCCGGAGGACGAACCTCATACACGCGCACATCCTCGAACGAGAACACGTTGCCGGCTTGCTTGAGCTGCGCGAGCACGCCGTCCACGGCCTCCTGCAGCTCCCTCCAGAGCTTGGAATCCTGTGTCACGCCGGTGCGTCCCGGCAACCCGCTGACCTTGTGCTCGGCGTAGGTGTGCTGGCCGATGCTCTCGGCAAGCGGACTCGCGTGCATCTGTCGGGCCGCGCTCCAGTCGTGGGAGAGGACCGTGCCCAGTTCCTCGTGCGCGCGCGCAAGCATTGCAGGCATGCTGCCCACGCACGCCTGCCCGCGGATATCCACTTCCAGCGGGACTGGCTTGCCGCCCTTGCCGTCGGGCTTGGTCAAGACACCTTGGTACACCCACTCGAAAGAGTATCTCCCGGTATAGACCACGTAGGGCAGATCGTGGTCTATTGCCGGACATTCGCCCGGCAGGCAGACTGCCAGTCCTCTGCCCCGAGGCAGGGCTTTGACGAAAGCCCTGTTCGGCCAGTCGAACAGCCGTTGACGGACCCAAGCGAATTTCGCTGCCGGCGAACCTTTCGGTTCTGTGATGATGACCGCAACCGCACCGGATGCGTCAGCGTTGCCCAGCTGAGCCAGGCCCACGGAAATGCCTATCCGGTCCAGGTGCTTGACGCTGGTCCCGGTTACTGCAATTTCGATGCTCATCGCATGCCTCCTGCGAATGTGTGTGTGATAGCTATTGAGTCAGAGTACCCAAAAAGCTCCTTTCCAGAGCGCGTTGTACACAACATTGGTTTTCAAAGAAACGATAAGAAATCATAGTCAGTTATACATAATTGTTAAAATTTGTCAAGGGGGGTTCAAACATTGACAAAAAAATTAAATTGTGATATTAAACCATTAGATCAAATAGGTCTTTGACAACCGAAGGCTACACAAACAAAAATCAAATATCCCCCTTCACCCAACCCGTACTCACGGAAAGAACCAGAGGAGGTGATCCCATGAACAGATCCGCATCCCAGGCCGTGCCAAGGGCTGTTTCAGAAGCCTTGGCCCGGGCCGAACAGGACGCGACGCGTTCCGCGGAACGCGTCGCGAGCGCAAAGAGCCTAAAAGAAGCAGAGGCAGCGCTCGCGCACATTTCAAGCCTGCGCGAAGCAGGCTCGCTCGCGGACGACCGCGTCTTGGAACGGCTCAAGACGAGCGCCGAGGGTCGCGTTCTGGAGTTCCGCGTCCAAAACGCGCTCGCAAAGGCGTCCGCTCCGGGCGATGCGCAGCCGCTCCTGGACCTCATTGAAGCAGCCTCGCCCGGCGAGCCGAGCACCCAGGAAGCGGCACTGCAGAAACGCGCGCTCATCCGGCGGGTGATTCTGCGGTGCGGAGAGCTGGAAATCAGAGAAGCGGTCACCACCACGCTCGTTTCCCGCTTCAACGCGCGTCTGGAGCAGTGGTACGTCCCAACGCTCTCTCCGCACGATCCCGCAACGTCCGGTGAAACCGACGCGACGGTGGCACGCCTCGCCTCGCTCGCCCTGGCACGCCGTGCCAGCATCAAACGGGCGCGGCTCGGGTGCGTGGCGCTGGCCCTCGCCCTCTTGGCCCTCGGCCCGCTCTTAACGGCGCGGACCGTACTGCCGGTGGAGCGGACCGACAAGCTGCACGTCTTGAACATGTTGGACATACCCTTGCTCTCGTACTCAAAGCAGGTTGTGTACTCAACCCGCGACATCCGCGGGGCCGTGTGGTACACCGCCACGCGCCACCCGTTTCTCTGGGCCGCGGTTCCTTTGTTCATCGCGGCCCTCCTGCGCGCCAACCGCGTGCCCCAAAGCGGAATCGCGTGGGAGCGCGTGCTGTACAAGAACTGGTCCGCCAAGCTCCTCGCGATCACTGCGTGGGCCTGGCTCTTCACCGTGACACTCACCCACCCATAGGAGCTACCCATGAACCAGCAACAACAGCAAGGCCAAGGACAGGGCCAGGGCCGCCGCGGGAGACAACGCGGCCGCGGGAGACAACGCGGAGGTGGAGGCGGTGGAGGAGGTTTGCAGCTCCCTTCACAAATCCTGAACCATGAGGCCTTCAAGAAGTCCTTCACCGCTGATGATTGGGAAGATTTCCGAAAAGCGGTCGTCAGCGCGTGCCAAATCCAAGTTGATCGGCTTGAGCAAACCGCACGAGACGATGCCGCGGTTACAGAGCTCGCCCGCCGCGGGACAGAGCAGGACCTCAACGAGAAGCGATTCAAGTTTGAACAGGATCGGGCGAAAGCCGCCAAGGAAGCGGCTGATGACGCAGAAAAAAAGCGGGGAGAAAAAGCCGCCAGAGCAAAAAAAGCCGCTGCAAACTTCGCCCAAGCCATGGCCGCATTCACCACGGGCATCACCCTGGGTACCTTTGCTCGCGAGTACCGCGAACGGGTGACCACCCGGTTTCTCGCGAGGCTCACGGAAGAAGAGCGTGAACACTTCCGATCCGTGGTTGCCAGCAGCGGACAAGAAACAGAAACCCCGGAGCAAATCCAGGGGCGAATCAGGGAAACACTCATGATGCTCGCGCAGATCAAGGACGACAATACACGTCTGCAAACTGCGCGCGACATCGGCCTACTTCCCCAACACCACTAGAAGGAACAAAAAGATGGCACGAGAACGAGGCATTGTGGAGCGGGCGATCACCGGCGTCGCCGGAGACGTCGGCAGAGAGCTCGTCGCCGAGGTCGGCGCTGACCTCATCAGAGGCGGCCAAGACCGCAGAACAAGTGCGGCTGAACCCCGCATCAGTTGGTGGAAGTCGTTCCTCGTCGGTTTCCTGCCGACGGGCGTGAGTCTGGCAACATTCAGCGCGGTCAAAGGCAGAGCTTTGGAGAATGCCGGAAAAGGACTCGCGCCCGAAGACCTCATGGATAAGGTCAGTGCATTTGATCGTTTCATGGAGGATGCCCGCGCACGCGAGCCGTGGAGAGTGAGCCTGTTCAAGGAACTCATCGCGGCAACCCCTGACCGTTCCGATCAGGAACGGATATTCCTGAGTGTCTTTAACGCGGAACCCAATGAGTGGGAAGACCGGCTCAAGAGCATTGCCCCAGAAAAGCCAACTATGACCAGATTCGGCGAGTGGCTGAAGAGCAAGGTGCCGAACTGGGCCGAGGTGCAACACAAGCTCGGGCAGGGCTGGGAATTTACCAAACGATCCGGCGAGAGCGCAGACGCGTACGTGGGGCGCGAAATCGCGCCAAGCGTCACAAACGCCCTGGATCGCTTTGATGAGGTCGTGGACGACTGGGCCCGGCGCCATCAGAACGGGCTCTAACACCAAACGAATCAGGAGAAAACCATAGTGGAAACGCTAGATCTGTCCAAGCGAGTGGGACAATCCGTTGTCAAGGACTGGGGAAAATTCCTGGGCGTCACCTGGGCCACGCTCAAGGGCCGCAAAAAGAAGTTCACGAGATCCATCTACTTGATGGCCGCCGGTATCCTGGCGTTCGGCATTGCCGCGTACTGCATGCACGATCAGCTATGGTACCTCGGTTGCGCCCTGGTCACGGGTGCGGCATTCCTGTACCAGATGTACTGCATCACCATAGCCGTGGGCATGGTGTATGCAAACTACGTGTTTGAGAACATAGCGGCAGGAGTGCTCAAGAAGAGCCTCGAGGGCATCCAAGTCCCGCTAGAAAAGACAAATAAGGTCATTGATGATATCCGCGCGCGGTTCACGGAAATCATCAAACAGCCAAAGGATGAGCTCGGGGATGCGATTCTCTCGGCCCTGAACGAATCACTGCGGCTTTTGCAGGTTCCCGGCACTATCCTTCAGGTCTCCGCGCAAGGAGCGCAGGAACTGGTTGGGGCAATACACAAAGGCATCGCGGAAATCCCTGAAAAGACCGAGCAACGCCTCAAAGAGCGCGCAACTCCCCTGCTCCGCGCCTACTTGAACTTGGAGTTTCTCTCCATCGCGTTCTGGGCTCTGCTCGCGTTCAGCCCGCCCGGGCCGTTGACTCCCGTATTCGTCCTGTGCACGGGGCTCGCGGCTACGGCATTCGCGTACCCCAACCGGACGCGCGGCGGCTGGGCATGGCTCGCATACGCGCTCAGCGTGTGCGTGGCACTCTTCGGAGCCTGGGGAGTTGCCATGCCGGACCACTGGCAGGTATTTACATCCAAGATAGAGGATAACAACCGCGTGGCCTACCCGGAAGTAGAGGTCATGGTTCCGGGCCCACGGTACCATAAGGACAACGAGCTGTGCACACCCGCCCGCCAATCGCGCCTGGAGCGGGGAGTCCGGCTCAGGCTCTCAATGAACAAGCCGTTCCGAGACAAGGTGGGCAACGTATTCGTAGAGGTCCTCGGGGTGGTTGATCCTGCCACCGGCATGGTTGATCCCGCAACCGAGACATTCCAGTTCCCAAAGGGATCTGTTTCAGAACCCATTCCCGAAGAAGCGCGGGGCGCGAAGTTTACGCGCCAGCCCGGGCTCAAACTGGATCCCTACGCCATCTGGGACCTCACCGCCACAGAACCGGTCCAAGTGGTGGGTTTCAACCCCAACACCTGGCCGGCCGTGGTCAAGGCAAACACCAAAATCGCGCATCCGCTCGGCGACCACCGGATCACGCCTATCGTGCACTATGGCATCACCCAGCAGTGGGACGGGAAGACGCACTGGGGCAGTGATTTCCCGTGTTCCCCTGGCAGCCCGGTGTATGCGGGAGCCACGGGAACAGTCATCGCCGTATACCCGGCAACGCCGGGCACCGTCAGCGGCGTGGTCATCCGGCAAAACCTGCGGGAAGGCACCTTCTACACCAGGTACATGGAGGTTGGCGAAACCCTGGTAACCCTCGGCGACGTGGTCGGAAAGGACCAGCTCATCGCGCGCACCGACGGCAGGCCCGGCAAACCCGGCAGCGACCCCAGCGCGAACGAGGCGCACCTCCACTTGGAAGTGTGGGCCTTTACCCAAGAGTACCACGCCTATGTTCCGGTTGACCCCACGACCTGGATTTCGGACGTCAACTACCAAGAGATCCAGGCAGGCCCAAAACAGGTCGTGGCCTACCCATTGTATCCCTTGCCCGGAACCACGGACGAGTACGAAGTTCCGGTCAACCGGCCGGCGAGCTTCATCGCCACCAAAGTCTTGACCAACGACCAGGTGAGCATCCAGGTCCTGGACACGCAGAACGCAAGCTACGTTATCAACGCCACCAAGCGGGACCAGGCGTTCTACCGCGCGCCAATCACGGTGAAGGGCAAGCCCTACCCGCACGACAACCGGGACGAAAGCATCCGAACCCTGTTTCGGTTCTACGCCGATCCAAAGCTCGCAGCCTTCGGCCAACTCATCGCCGGGGTGAACGGCTTTGCGGACGCGCAAGGCATGGACTACGGCCCGCGGGAGTTCTGGGTCAAGGAAGACGGATGGCTGTACTTCGGGATCAATGAGCCAACCGGCTTCCTCGCGACCGGAGAGCTGACCACGGACCAATCCGCGGATAACTACACCCCGCGCGGCAGGAACGCAATCCGCGTCCAGGTCACCATACGGCGCAACGGCGCCATCATCTGAAATCACACATCAAAAGGAGGGGAAAAACACCAAAACAAACACACATGCCGCATTGTTTGTTCGCAGTATGTTCTTCGTTTCACTGCAGCAACGCAGTTGGTCCCCCGCCTTTTGATAGGTCCATTCAGATCTCTCAAGCGGGGGATCTTTTTTTACCCAAAAAATTATCCCCTGCTCCACTTCTCCCACACAACCAAGAGCGGAGACGCGAGAAAGATGGAAGAGTACGTGCCGAACACCACGCCGATCCCGAGCGCGAGCGCGAAGTTCTTGATGGACTCCCCGCCGTAGAGGTAGATCGCGGCGAGCACCATGAACACGGTCAGCGAGGTGTACACGGAACGGCGCATGGTTTCGTTCACACTCTGGTTCACGATCCAATCAAAGTCGTGGCGGTGGTGGTCGCGGGCCAAATTCTCCCGCGTCCTATCAAACACCACGATGGTGTCGTTCACCGAAAACCCGAGGATGGTCAGGAGCGCGGTGATGAACAGGATGTCAACCTCAACCCCCGCGAATCTTCCCAGCACCGCGAACGCGCCCGTGGGAATGGCCACGTCGTGTATGAGCGCCACAATGGCCGAGACCCCGTACTTCCACGAAGATACGGGTTCAGACACTTTCCGGAACGCCCACGCGATGTACAGAACAATGGCCACGATCACGGCGATGATGGCGTAGATTGACTTCTGCTTGAGCTCTTGTCCGATGGTCGGGCCGATGGACTCAAACCGGTCTTCGGAAACCACCACTGCTCCGCCGATGGTGATGGTCGGAGATTCAATCACCGCGCTACCGTCTCCTTCAAGGCGCACGTCCACCGGATTTCCTTCTTTATCGGTGGCCTGAACGCTCGCCGCCGCCGCTGTGTGGTCGCCTTCGGCGTTGCCCGCGGAGCGCTCGGAGGCGGGGAGCTGCTTGGCGAGCTCGGCGTTCAACCTCCCCAGAATGGCCTGGTGCTCGTCCTCGCTCACGGTTCTGAAGCGAAGCAAAAATCCGCTCGGTCCGGTGGGTTGCGCCTGCACGGATTCGAGCAGGGGGTCCGCTCCGCCGGAGAGCAACGCGACGAGCGCGCCCGCGTCCGCGCTCACGCGCGCGTCAGAAATACTGACCTCCAAGAGCGACCCGCCGGTAAAATCAATCCCAAGTTTCAATCCGAATACCGCAACGGCCGCGACGCTCGCCGCAACGAGGACGCCGGAAATCGCGAAGTATATGTTTCTGCGCTGGATAACCTGCATAGTGTGTATCATCGTCATCCTGAAAATTACGCGCCCCAGAGCCACTTTTTACCGCTTGTCCACCCGGAGCGGCCCACGAGCTCAATGAATACGCGGGTGATGATGATGGCGCTGAACATGGAAATCAGCACGCCGATCCCGAGCGTGATGGCAAACCCTTTGATGACCGAGGTGCCGAACCACGCCAGGATCAGGCACGTGATCAGGGTGGACACGTTTGAGTCGCGGATGGAGTTCCACGCGCGGTCAAAGGCAACCCCAATGGCGTGCCCGAACGCGGCTCCGCCCCGGAGCTCCTCACGCAGCCGCTCAAAGATGAGGATGTTCGCGTCAACGGCCATGCCGATCCCGAGCAAGAACCCGGCGATGCCCGCGAGCGTCAGCGTGACGGGGATGAGCTTAAAGAGCGAAAACACGATTGCCGAGTAAAACAAGAGCGCGACCACGGCGACGAGCCCGGCGACACGGTAGATGGCGAGCATCATGATCGCAACCAAAACAAAGCCGACGAGTCCCGCAACAAAGCTCTTCCGGACTGACGCTTCTCCGAGCGTGGGCCCCACGGTCTGCTGGCTGATGAGGTTGATGGGCACCGGCAGCGCACCCGCGTTCAATCGCTCCACGAGCTCCCGCGCTTCCGGAATGGTGAAGTTCCCGGTGATGACCGCTTGCCCGCCGGAAATCTTCTGTTGCACCACGGGCGCGGAAATCAGGCTGCCGTCCAAAAAAATGCCAATGCGCTTGCCCACGTTTGCGTCCGTGAGGTCCTCAAAAAGCTGCGCTCCCGCATCATCAAACCGCAAGCCGACCTGCGCGCCTCCGGAGAGGTTGTCAAACTGCACCTCGCTCCGTACGAGCTGCTTGCCCCCGAGCTCGGTGGGGCTCCACGGGTCGTACTCGGGCACGTCGCCCTCGAGCGACCGGGTTCGGAACAGGATCTGCCTCGCGCGCACCTCTTCCACCTCGCCGCCGGATCCATCGTCAACCACCCGCGACTCGAGCCGCTGGATGATGTGGTACCCGAACTCGCTTTCGATCGGCTCAATGGTGGTCTCGCCTTCCGCGGCGAGCCCGTCAAAGAGCGCGTCTCCGAACGGCGTAATCAGCGCGTCGCGCCGCATAAAACCCAGATCCCCGCCGCCCTGCGCGCTGCCAGGGTCCTCCGAGAGCTCGGTCGCGAGCTCGGCGAAGTTCTGCCCCTCGGCAGCTATGATGCGCTGGATGGTATCCTGCGCTTTCTTGAGCTGGGCGGCGTTGAATTTTTCGCGCTCCTCGCGCTCCTCTTCGTCAACCGGCTCGGGCCTTGGCGTCGGGGTCTCGGTCTTGAACTCAAGGAGCGGGGTCGCGCCGATCTGGCGGATGGCAGCATTCACGTCAAACACGCCCGCAAGCTCCACGATGATGCGCAGATGCTCCCCCACCTTCGCGGTCTGCACCACGGGCTCGGAAACGCCGAGCGCGTTCACGCGGCGTTCTATGACGTCCCGCACCCCGGAAATCGCGGTTTCAGCATCCGAGAATGCAACCTGGGACGTGTCAGCTTCGTACACGAGGTGCGCGCCTCCCTGCAAATCGAGCCCGAGGTGCGTCCTGAACCGCTCAAAGTAGTACTTGGCGGGCCACCGTGCCGGAAGCGTATCAGCAAAAATAGACCCTGAAATGAACCCGAGGATCGCGATGAGCGCAAACAGTATCCATAGTTGCTTTCGTGTCCCGATCATACTTCGTATACTACCAAATAACCGCTAGCTGTCAAAGTAATTCCCGTGGCACTTCTTAAATTTTTTACCGGACCCGCACGGGCAGGGGTCGTTGCGGCCGACCTTTTTTCCCTCAAAGCGGTTTCTGGATTCGTCAGCCAATGCGGTGGATGCCGCTGCCGCCGCGCTTGACGAGGCAGTTGCCTGCTGCATCAAACCAGTCCCGGACCGGGCCTGCCCCGAGTATCCCCGAGGGG
>CAZSGI010000010.1:0-17486 GCA_964606465.1 uncultured Gammaproteobacteria bacterium
CCGTGGTAAGCTAGGGTACTATGGACGAAGAGCGCATCATATCATCACAGGTCCGGAATCAGGAAGATACGGCGCTTGACGTGACTTTGCGACCCAGGCGCTTAGTGGAATACATCGGCCAGATTAAGGTCAAGCAAAACCTGGAGATCTTTATGGCTGCCGCCAAGAAGCGGCACGAGCCCATTGAGCACGTGCTGCTCTACGGGCCTCCCGGATTGGGCAAGACCACGCTTGCCGGAGTCATTGCCAACGAGATGGGCGTCAACATCCGGGTCACGAGCGGGCCTGCCATGGAGCGCGCCGGGGACGTGGCCGCAATCCTCACCAATCTCCAGGAAAAGGACATCCTGTTCATTGATGAAATTCACCGCTTGAACAAAGTGGTGGAGGAGGTTCTGTACCCGGCAATGGAAGATTACTCGCTCGATTTGGTGGTGGGCAAGGGGCCTTCGGCGCGCATTTTGAAACTGGACCTACCGCGCTTCACGCTCATCGGCGCGACCACGCGCATCAGCCTGCTCTCCTCCCCGCTGCGCGACCGGTTCGGTGCCATCTATCCCTTGAGCTTTTACGAGGAAGACGAAATCAGCAAAATCATCAGCCGGAGCGCGAACATCCTTTCGATCAACATTGAAAACAGTGCGAACACAATTATTGCTCAACGCTCGCGTCGCACCCCGCGCATCGCGAATAGGCTCTTAAAGCGCGTCCGGGACTACGCGGACGTGAAAGCGGATGGCACCGTGACCGAGCGGTTGGCGTACGATGCTTTGGATTTGCTTGAAGTTGATGCCTTGGGGCTTGATACGGTGGACCGGAAAATTCTCGCAACCATCATCTCTAAGTTCGGAGGCGGCCCCGTCGGGCTTGGCACGCTCGCGGCGGCAACGAGCGAAGAAGAGGCGACCATTGAAGACGTTTACGAGCCGTTCCTGATGCAGCTCGGGTTTCTTGAGCGCACTCCGCGCGGCAGGATGACCACGGACCGCTGCCACGAGCACTTGGGAGTGTCGCTTGATTCTGCATCTAGACTGTTTGAATAGGTTTGCTGGGCGGTCATACGATCTCTTGTTTTTTTTGGCCAGTTGTGCTATACTAACCATAGTGAAGTTTCCCAGACAGGCACCGAAGCACATTCGGTGTCTTTTTGCGTTTAGAGCTCGCTTGAGCGGGCTCTAGGCGCACTATGATACTGACGAGGCGGCAATTAAAACACCTCAAGCAATGCTTAAGCGTTGCGGTTTTTGCCTTGGTTTTTGAGCTCGGTTTTCCTCCCCTCTCGCTCGCGGCGTACGAAAACTACCATGCGCTCGCCCGCGGAGAAGAAAAACCATATGAGTATGGCGTGTTTGGCGCCCAGCCTTCGGTTGATTCAGAGGCAATGGTGCTCTCGCGCGAAGAGCGTATCGCGGCAGCAGATGCATTTTCTGACGCCACCATCGCCGCGCTGCCGCTCGAGGGAGCGCCTGTCGCGGTTGCCGAGCACTGGTTGACCGTAACCGCGTACTCGTCCGAGCCGCGCCAGACCGATGGCACGCCCTTCACCACGGCCTGGATCACGCCGGTGCGCGACGGCGTGGTGGCGCTAAACTTCCTTCCCAAGGGGAGCATGGTGCGGTTTCCGGATCTGTACGGCGACAAGATTTTCATCGTCGAGGACCGCATGAACGTGCGCTACCCGTACCGGGCCGACATCTGGATGCCAACGCGCGAGGAGGCGAAGCGGTTTGGCATCAAGTACGTACGCATGGAGGAGCTCGGCAGCCGCGTGCCGCGCGACTACGTGCTTCTGCACTACGAAGCCGCGTTTCCGGGGATGAAATAGTGTACACAAAATGTGTACGGCACCCATCAGGCTGGATTTTTTTTGTAAAATAGCGTACAGTATATATGCAGATTTTTTCTTGGGCCGAGCGTAGCGAGGTTAAGAAAAAATCTGAGAGGAAGAAGCGGGCGGAAGCTGAAGCGGGCTGCGATAGCAGCACGCGAAAGCTGGAGTCCCGATTCTGACGAGGCCTGATGGCCGAGTGGTTAGGCAAGGGTCTGCAAAACCCTTTACGGGGGTTCAATTCCCCCTCAGGCCTCCAACGCAAAACGCGCGGCGAATGCCGCGCGTTTTGCGTTGGGAACCGTTGCTTTGGAGGTATCGGCATTTCTCCGCCTGATAGTCTCCACAGCACTGTGTTCCACAAGATAAAAAAGAAAGAGCGGATCTCTCTGCGTCCAAGTAACGAATCAGAACGAATCGCTCTATCGGCAGGGAGACCGCAGGAAGTATAGCACACACGCACGAGCGCGTCAATCAAATTCTCTTCGGCGTGTGTGGATATCCCGCGCGTTACCGTGTTTCGCTCTGCACACCCGCGAGCGTGACCGTATTTTTGAGGAGCATGGCAACGGTCAGGGGCCCGACGCCTCCGGGAACCGGGGAAATCCAGGCGGCTTTCTCCTTGCAGGATGCGTGTACGTCCCCCATAATTTTTCCGCCAACCTCAGAGGTTCCGACGTCAATGAGTATGGATCCATTTTTAACCATGTCTCCGGTGAGCCAGCCGGGTTTGCCGGCGGCGGTGACCACAATGTCTGCTGATTGCGTCTTTTTCAGGAGGCCATCCGCGCCAGGGTGCACCGCTTCGGCGCGGATACCGAATGGCGCAAGGGCGTGAATCAAGGTATTCCCGAATTCACCGCTTTTCGCGATGACTACCGCGGTTTTTCCGCCCAACGGTTCGCCTGTTGCGGCGATGAGCTGGATGATGCCCATGACCAACCCCGGAGCGGTCGCGGCCCGGTCGCGAAGAAACGCCCTGACGTTCTCCGGGTGGAATCCGTCCGCGTCTTTTTTGGGGTCCATGGCGCGGATAACAGCGTCTTCATCAAGATGTCCGGGGAGCGGAAGCTGGATCAGGATTGCGTGCACCCGCTTATCGCGGTTCAAAAAGTTGACGGTTTCCAGGACCGTTTCCTGGGTTGCGGCTTCAGAGAGCTTGTAGACGTGGATGCTGATGCCAACCCTGCGCGCGGCTTTTTCCTTGATGCGTACGTACCGTTCGCTCGCCGGGTCGCGGCCAACCAGAATAACCGCAAGGCCCGCTTTGAGCTTGCGTTTTTTAATCTGTGCCGCAACTTCAGCCTGAATGTCTGCGGCAATTTCAGTGCCGGAAATACTATTCGCCTCCTGGTGTAACATGGGTCCAGCCTTCGTAGAGCGGGTGCGCTTCGGTCATGGCGCGCACGTTCTGCCGCACCCCCTCCAGCACGTCTCTCTGGTTCGGGTTGTGCAGCACATGCGCAATCATTTCGCCGACCTGGGTGAGTTCTGCTTCCGTAAATCCGCGCGTGGTGAGCGCTGCGGTGCCGATGCGCAATCCAGAGGGGTCCATTGGCTTGCGCGGGTCATAGGGGATCATGTTCTTGTTGGTGTAGATACCAACCGAATCCAGCGCGGTTTCGGCTTCTTTACCCGAGAGACTCGTCTTGGTCAAATCAAGCAGCACCAAGTGGTTGTCGGTTCCGCCTGACACCAGGTCAATGCCATTGTTCGTGAGAGATTCAGCGAGCGCTTGCGCGTTTTTGATAACCTGTTCCGCATAGTCCGCAAACGTTGGATGCAAGGCTTCTTTGAACGCGACCGCTTTGGCCGCAATCACGTGGTCCAGGGGGCCGCCCTGCAGAAACGGGAACACCGCGGAGTCAACTTTTTGCGCGAGGTTCTTTTTATCGTCCGGCCGCAGCCTATCCTCAATTTTTGAGAATATGGCTGCTCCGCGCGGGCCGCGCAGCGTCTTGTGTGTGGTGGTGGTAACCACGTCCGCGTGCGGGAACGGGGAGGGGTGCGCGCGTCCCGCAACCAGTCCCGCGAAGTGCGCCATGTCCACCATGAAGTACGCGCCCGCCTCGTCTGCGATTTTTTTGAACGCCGCAAAATCCAGCACCCGCGGGTACGCGGTGTAGCCCGCGAGGAGCACGCGCGGCTTTTCTCGCACGGCGATTTCGCGCACCTCGTCCATGTCGATGCGGTGCGTGTCGCGGCGCACGCCGTAGGGGGCGATGCGGAATAGTTTTCCGGAAAAGTTTACGGGCGAGCCGTGGGTCAGGTGGCCTCCCTGCGCCAAATCCATTGCCATGATTACGTCAAAGGGCTCGGCGAGGGCGAAGTAGGCGGCCATGTTCGCCTGGCTCCCGGCGTGCGGCTGCACGTTCGCGTGCTCGGCGCCGAAGAGCTCGCAGGCGCGGTCGCGCGCCAGGTTTTCGATCACGTCGATGAACTCATTGCCCCCGTAGTAGCGCTTGCCCGGGTAGCCTTCTGAATACTTGTTCGTCAGAGGAGAGCCGAGCGCCTCCAAGACGCTCCGGGAAACGAGGTTTTCGGACGCAATCATCTCAAAGCCTTCGCGCTGGCGGTTGACTTCGTTTTCGATTGCCTGCGCTACCTGCGGGTCGCTTTGCGATAGGGTTGACATACTGGTATGAAAAACGCGGATCCCGTCCGCTTGTTTCCTATCATAGCGCTTTGGAGGCCTTCTTGTCAAAAAAAAGAGGGCAACAACCTGGAGTATGGTTGCGCCCTCTTGCGGTAGGAGCACTCGCGGCCGTTACGGGCCGCTCCGACCGCGCAGCAGCTGCTGCGCGGTCGGCAGGAGCCGCAGCGGCACGCTGAAGTAGTGCCGGTAGCTCTCCGCATCCATGACCCAGAGGACGATCCTCCGCTTCCTGCGGTACACGCGCTTGTGCGTTTGGCCGCCGAGCGGTATGAAGCACCGTTTCGGGAGCCCGTCTTCGCCGGTTTGGAACCTGACGAGCTCGGCGATGGAGGGCCTCGGGCCAACGGGCATCTTCAGGAATTGTCCTGCGGGCAGGTTCCGGTGCCCGAAGAGCCACAGGTACGGCCCACACGCCTCGGGGGCGTTCTCGGACGGCCTCGAGAGGCACACCGCCCGTCCGCCGGAGAGGCCGAGCAGGCGGGCCGCTCTGGTCGGCGTTCCGTCTTCCCGGAGTTCAACGACGGCGCGTTCCGGAATCACGTCGAGCGTATTCGCGAGCGCAGCGAGCGCGACTCCGAACGGTGTCGGCACCGAGGAACCGTTGCCGACCGGACTGCGCGGTTCACACACCGCGCGGTAGCTGTCCGTGAGATCCTCGATGACCTGTTCGGGAGCATCTCCGAGGATTTCGGTTCGTGTGATGAACGCGTCCGCCAGCGCAACGGCGAGCACATCGCGCGTAAAGGTAGGGGGCATCTGTTCGACGGACACTTCAATGCTGTTCGGGTCTCGCGCGGCGTGGGAAGGTCGGGGTAGCGATCGTATGAGCTCGGCGTAGGAACGTTGTATTTCAGATTCCCGGCCCGGCACGTTGTCGCGCTGGTAGCCGAAGTGGATTGGGTGGACGGCTTCCGCATCATGCGCCTCGCCGAGCACCATGATGCGGTACACGTACCGGTTGATCCATTCTGTATGTCCGTGCGCTCGCACGAGCTCTACGACGTCTGGGACGTTCGCGTTCTGGGAGCAGATGAGCTCTACGTACCGCGCGCTCCGATCTTCGTGGCCTTCAAGGCCCTGCCCTTCCCATGTTCCGATGGGGGAGAGAAACGCGCCCACGAAGATTCGCTCCATGTCCGCTACGGTGAAGAGGGGAAACTGCTCGAGCTGTTCGTACCCCAGCGATCGGATGCTGCGGTTGTAGAAGAAGCACGAGAGCACCGCCTTGAGCGCGACCAGGATGGCGATGCGTGCCTCTTCTTCGTCCGGTTGCGGGATGGTGTCGAACGCCCGGAAGATTCCGCCGTCGCCGTTCTCCAGATCGCGCACCGCGCGTGAGATCGGGATGCGCAGCTCTTCCACCGCATCGCCGATTGCGGCAACCGCGCGGAGCGTGACGGGGTCGACGTGCCCATCGTTGTTCGGAACCTGCGCCGCCTGACTGATGAGCGTCCGGCACGCGCGGTACAGCAAAATGGCGGTGGCATAGACGGCGGTTGCGTTGCCCTCGTCGCTCCGCTTTCTCTCTCTGCGGTACTGGTCCAGCACCCCGACTGCCTCTTGCAGGTCAGCTTCCGCGATCTCCATTCCCCTTGGCGCAACCACGATGTCGAGCTCGTTTTCTCCCGACTCCCTGATGCGGTCGAGGTACGTCAGGCGCAGGGGGGCGTATTGCTGTACGAGGAGCGCGGGCTCGGTGCCGATTGCCTGTGCGGCGAACACCTGGTACCCCCCATCCTCAAGGAGCTTGCGTACGTACGCCAGTTGCGCCAACCCCGCAACGATCGCACCACCTCCCTTCGGAAGCTGGACCGATTCTTTCAGATTCATGGCGCCTCTCTCCTGTTTTTTGGTGTATGGTTCTTATGGTAATGAGCGGATGAGTATTCTATAACCTTTTTGTAATTTTGTCAAGGTTTTAAGTTGCCATGATGGGGGCGAGGTGATACCATACTTCCATATGAGAGCGAGATTCTCTTTGCCGCTCGCGGCCATGATGGCGCTTTTGTTTGCTCCGGTTTCGCTCGCGCAGGAGGAGGCAGGCGTTGACCGCGCAGCGGCGCTGCGCGACTATTTTAGCTTTGCCGCAGAGGTGCACGTCCCACAGGAAGGGGTTCGGGACGTGGTTGCGTTCGGACCCGTGGTTGCCGTTGACAATCCGGTTGCGCACGATGTGATCGCATCCGGAGGAACGGTTGCGGTTCTCGCCGATGTCGGGGGAGACGTGCGCGCCGTGGGCGTACGGGTCACCATTGATGCGAATGTCGGGGGCAACGTGGCGATCTTCGCGCGGACGGTTGAGATTACACCCGGAGCGTCCATCAGCGGCTCGGCGCGCATCCGGGCTCAAGACGTCATCATCAGAGGCGCCATTGCCGGGGATGCGGACATCACCGCCGAAACGCTGGAGCAGGCCGGGACCGTCGGGGGCGAGCTGACCCACACGCCCCTTGCCCGGCCCGAGCAGGACGGTTCGCTCGCGTGGTTTTTGAGGGTCGCGAGCCTGTTCGGCATGCTCGTGGTTGGGTTGGTGTTGGTGAGCGCGTTCCCGGCATCCATGCGCAGCGCCGTGCACGCGTCAATCGAGAATCCGGCCAGAGATTTTTTGCGGGGGGTCGCGGCACTCCTCGTGGTGCCGGTTGCGGCGGCGGTGCTCGCGTTTACCATCATCGGGTTGCCGCTCGGCGTGCTGCTCGCGCTCGGGTACGTGGTTGCCTGGTACCTTGCGAAGATTTTAGTCGGCGTCGTCCTGGGGACCTATTTGCTGGGCGCTATCCGCGGCCGCGAGCAGGCCCAGAACGCATCCCTGCTTGCCACCATGGTGCTCGGCGTGTTCGTGCTCTGGCTCATCATCGGCATTCCGAGCGCGGGAGGCATACTGAAGCTGGTTGCTGTGATTTGGGGACTGGGGATGCTCACCAATCTCGCGCGGCGCGCCATTCGTCGCCTTGAAGCCTAACGCGGTATGGGTATCAATCCGGGAATTTTTAAGGCGTACGACATCCGCGGCACCTACCCGAACGAGGTGAATGAAGAGGTCGCGGAATTCGTTGGCCGGGGGTTTGTGGAATACACCAAATCCAAGCAGTTTATTGTTGCCCGCGACGCGCGCGTTTCGGGCCCCTCTTTGCACGCCGCGCTTATGAAAGGAATCGTGGATCAGGGGGCGGACGTTCTTGATATCGGGCAGGCATCAACTGACATGTTCTACCACGCGTGCGGCTCAAAAGGATTGCCCGGCATTATGGTGACCGCGTCCCATAATCCGGCAGAGTACAACGGATTTAAACTCGTCAAAAAGATGCCGGATCTGGTGAGCGGGGAGGATTTTCGTGATGCGGTTATTGGCAAAGATTTGCCTGGAGCATCTCAAAAAGGTTCAGTGCGCGAGCTTGATATCAAAGACGAGTACGGAAAGAAGATGCGGTCGTTAATTGACACGAGCGCCATTCCCCGGGGACTGACGATTGTGGTTGACCCGGCAAATGGCATGGGCGGGGTTGCGTATGACATCGCGTACAGCGGTTTGCCGGTGCATACGGTCAAGCTGTTCTTTGAGCCGGACGGTACGTTCCCGAACCATGGGGGCGATCCCCTGAAAGAAGAAAACCGGCGCGACCTGTGCAGCCGCGTGAAAGCGGAAGGCGCTGATCTGGGGTTTGCGTTTGATACGGACGCTGACCGGTTTTTTGCGGTTGATGCGACAGGCACGTACGTGCCCAACGACTTTCTCGGTGCTCTGCTCGCCAAGTACCTGATCGAGAAGCACGGGGGCGGCACCGTTGTGACGGACGCGCTCATTGGCTGGGCAATGCGGGATTTGGCCAAGGCGGCCGGAGGAAGCGTCTACATGTCCCGCGTGGGGCACGTGTTCATCAAGCGGGAAATGGACAAGAACAAGGCACTGTTCGGCGTTGAGAAAAGCGGGCACTACTATTTGCCGGATTTTTACTCTGCGGAAACCGCAGTGGGCACGTCCTTAATGCTTCTGGAGATGCTCGGACACTGCAATAAGCCGCTCCATGAGCTCACTCGCCCTCTGCGTGCAAAGTACCACATGATTGAGCAAATGAATTCCGAGGTCAAGGATCCGGACGCAGTGCTTGAGCGTGTCAAAGAAGCTTACCAGCCAACGTGCGAGATTCAGGAATTGGACGGAATTTCCATCATTGCCGAAAATTGGCACGCGAACGTGCGCAAATCAAACACCGAACCCCTGGTTCGGCTGAATGTTGAGGCGCTTGACAGGAGGCTGATGGAGGAAAAGCGGGATGAGCTGCTTGAGCTGATTCGGGCGTAATTTAACGTACCCCAATTTTTTTCCGCACCTTTTCCATGGTTGCGCGCGCTTGTTTTTGCGCGCGTTCGGCTCCCGCAATCAGAATCTCGCCCACGCGCTCGCGTTCTTTCTCAAGTTTGGCGCGGCGTTCGCGGATTGGTTTCAAATGGCTGATGATGGTGTTCGCAACCACATCTTTCAAGTCAGAATACTGCAGCGCGCCTTTTTTGTGCTGGCTCTTGAGTTCTCTGACGAGATCTTCGCCGGCCAGAGCTTCCAAAATGCCAAACAAATTTTCAACTCCCGGCGATTTTTCCCCGCCGCTCGTTGCAGTCACGGCAGCGCGGACTTTCTTTTTAATTACGTTCGGAGAGTTGGTAAGCGCGATGTAGTGCTTGTCTCCGAGGGATTTGGACATCTTCTTTGTTGGGTCGGCTAAGGACATCACGCGCGCCTGTTTGGTCAATAGCGGTTTTGGTTCAGGGAACAGTTTGCCAAACGTCTTGTTAAATTTTCTGGCAATCGCGCGCATCAGCTCAACGTGCTGGACCTGGTCTTCGCCCACCGGAACCAGGTTTGCTTTGTAGAGCAGCACATCAGCGGCTTGGAGTATGGGGTACGTGAACAAACCCGCGTTCACATTGTCTTTGTGCTGTTTGGACTTGTCTTTGTACTGCGTCATCCGTTCCAGCTCTGCTATGGGAGTGATGGTATTAAAAATCCACGCAAGCTCCGCGTGCTCCGGAACTTGCGATTGCACGAAGAGCGTAGCTTTATCCGGGTCAATGCCGCAGGCCAAAAGGTCTAACGCGAGCTCACTGATCCGGTCAGGCAGCTTCTTGGGGTCATACTCAATCGTCAGTGCGTGGTAGTCCACAATGCAGAACATGGCCACATGCTCGTGCTGTAAATCAACCCACTGCTTGATGGCGCCCAAGTAGTTGCCGAGGTGCAGAGCGCCGGTTGGCTGGATGCCGGAAAAGATGAGATTTTTCATGTTACTTTTTTTGAGGTATGGGGCGTATTGACGGAAACAAGCCAGTGGTATATACGTTACAGTAGCAACATTCGCACCTTGTGTCCAACCTTTGCCAAGGAGCGTTGCATGAACAAATTGTTCGCCGCGCCGCTTCCGGGCGGAACGTACGCGCGGCTTGCATGCCAGCAGTGGGAGCATGGCCCGCCGGTGCCGCTTGACTGCCGATGGTGCTACAGCCGTCTCGGTTTTGATCGGGTTCCGCACCCGCAGTCAGTTTTCATGAAGCGCGGTGGCGTTTATTACTGCGTCGCCTGCGGCAATCGTCTGCCTTGGGATCCGGAAGAGAGTAGGTTCCGTTTCTGGATTACCGAACTGCCGGATGCCGCGGTGTGGGCCGCGCGCGCTAAACTGTTGGAGTTTCTGGACCGGCGTGTGCGTGCTCGTTCGCCATGAGAGCCGAGGAATCCCCGGCTCTCTCTTTTTTTGCTTCGCGTGCCTCGTTCAGCGCAGCGCTTGGCTTACACCTTGAGTACCACGGGCAGGACCATTGGTTCACGTTCGGTTTCCTTGAACAGGAACTTACCGAGGTCGTCCCGAAGCTTGGCGCGGATGTCGCCCCAGTCCTCGCTCTTCTTGGGCATCTTTTTCTGTAAGATTCCCTCGGTGGTCTTTTTCACGCGGTTGCGGATGTCAGCCATGAGCTTTTCCGAGGTTTTGATGTGGATGAACCCGCGCGTGATGATGTCCGGGTTGTTGATGACCTTGCGCGCCCTGGTGTCAACCTGCACCACGACCACGACCATGCCGTCTGAGGCCATGACCTGCCGATCCTTGAGCACCACGTTCCCCACGTCCCCAATGCCCAGTCCATCCACGAACACGGAGCTCGTGTCCACCTTTGCGTCCGTGGCTTGGGCGCCGCGCGAATCGAACTCCGCGACCTGCCCGTTGTCGAGCACCAGAATCTTTTCGCCTTTCAAGCCGTTGTCGCGCGCGAGTTTGGCCGCCTCGCGCAGCATGTAGTGGTACGCGTACACCGGGATGAAGTAGTCTGGCTTCACCGTGTTCAAGATGAAAGCGATGTCCTCGCGGTTGCCGTGTCCCGAGACGTGGATGTCCATGAGCTCCCCGTGGATCACGTTGTCGGACTGGCGGTAGAGCTCATCCTTGAGTTTCTGGATGGTCGCCTCGTTGCCCGGAATGATTGAGGAGGAGAGGATCACGGTGTCGATTTTCTTGAGGCGCACGTTCTTGTGGCTGCCCGTGATGATGCGGGAGAGCACGGCATTTCCCTCGCCCTGGGCGCCGGTGGCGATGACGATAATTTTTTGGTCCGGGTAGTCGTCGATTTGGTTGATTTTGATCAGGGTTCCCTTTTTGGCTTTGATGTACCCCAAGGAGCCCGCGATCTCAATGTTCATCTTCATGCTGTACCCGTCGAGCGCGACTTTTTTGTTGAACCGCTCCGCAGCAGCAATGATCCAGCCGATGCGCTCAATCTGCGAGGCGAACGTGCCGATGATGATCCTGCCTGGCGCGGTGCGGATGAGGGTTTCCAGGTTCTTCTTCATCTCGTCCTGGGTCGCGCTCGTGCGCACGTCAATGGCGCCGAGCGACTCCAGCATCAGGATGCTCGGCCGCTTAACCTGCGCGAGGTGCCGGTAGTCCACGATGGGTCTGCCGCTTTTCGCGTCCCGCTCCAACGTCCAGTCTCCGGGGTGGATGACGGTTCCCGCGGGCGTTTCCAGAATCACGCCCACCGCGTCCATGATGGAGTGCTCAACCTGGAAGAACCTGATCCGGAACGCGCCAAAACTGAACCGGTCAGAGAGCGATTGAATGGTGATGGTTTTGAGGCGGCTCGATGATTTTGGCTCGTAATCTTCCTGCCGCCGCTTCACCATGGCTAAGGTCAGGGGACGTCCCACGACCGGTGGGTAGCCGAGGCGGGAGAGGAGAATGGGGGCGGCCCCGATGTGGTCCAGGTGCCCGTGCGAGAAGATGACGGCGCGCACGTTCTTCTCCTTGCCGCGGAGGCTTGAGATGTTCGGAATGATGTAATCAATGCCGTGCTGGTCTTCTTCCGGGAACTTCAGCCCCATATCCAGAATCACGATGTCGCTGCCGTACTCAAACACGGTTGAGTTTTTTCCGACCTCTTCCATGCCCCCGAGGGGGATGATGCGCAGCTTGCGCCTCTGTTTCTCGCCGCCGCGCGGGGTGCGGCGCTGGTGCGTCTTGGTTGTTTTTGGAGTCATGTTCAGTGCGGTGGTTACTTGATGGTGTCGGAGACCACGGCGCTCATGGATGCCGGGAACGCCACGATGATGACGCGTTTGATGGTGAGTAGGAAGTCTGCCTCCCAGGTTGCCACCCCGATGAGGGAGAGCAACCCCGCAACCACACAGAGTGAGAAGAAGTAGGTGGAGAGCACGCGCTTTACGTACTCATCCCAGTGTTCCACAAACGTACCGCGGTAGTAGTTGTAGTAGACGAACGTGCCGATGAAAGATACGGAAATCGCGGCGAACAGCGCGATGTGCGAAGTCGGCAGCTCGCCGCCGAGGCGCCAGGTTTCTTCGGCGAAACCAACCGGCACCGCGAGGATGGAGGCTCCGATGATCACCTGCAAGAGGTCTTTGGCGAGGAATTCGGTTTTGAGCGGGTTGGTTGCGTGGCTCAGGATGTCGCGCACCTCATCGGTCACCGCGCGCGCCACGTCCACGGGTAGGGTTGCAACGTCTTTGATGGTGTCCGCGACCGTTCCGGTCACCGCTCCGAGGCTGAGAGGGATGTTTGTTTGTTTTGCTTTTGGCATATTAGGTATAGGTAATAAGTTTAATCTTGGTGGGCGAAGAGGGACTTGAACCCTCACCCTGCAAGCAGGACAGCGCTCTGAACGCTGCGCGTCTACCAGTTCCGCCACTCGCCCTCGTCGTAGTCGCACTGCGGGTTGCGCGTGCGAGCAAACTCGCCCGCTTCACCCTCCGTGCGCCTACTCCTCTACAATTTTTTTCTTAACTCCGCTATGCGGAGCCCAAGAAAAAAATTGTAGAATACATTTTAGAATTGCAGGCGTTTTTTGGTTTTGATGTACCAGGTGTTGACATTCGAGAACCGGTCCGAAGGGTGGTTGATGCGCTCGGTTGAGATTCCTTTGATACGCTCCGGCGTGAGGTACGTGTACCGGAGGCTGTAGAGGAAGAGCGCGGGCACATCCGCGGCGAGTTGCTGCTGGAACGCGACGTACTTTTTTTCGCGTTCCGCGCCCTCGCTCGTCTTGCGTGCATCTTCCAGGAGCGCGTCGGTCGCCTTGTTCTGGTAGAGCGCGAGGTTTAAGCCCGGGTCGTTTGCCTGGGACGAGTGCCAGAACGGGTAGGGGTCCGGATCCTTTCCGATGATCTGGCCGAACAGGAGCACCTCGTAGGTGCGCGGCTTGATGATGTCTTTCTGGATTTTGGCGAGGTCGACGATGTTCAGGTTGACCGTAACGCCGACGCGCTGCCACATGTCCCGGATCGCTTCGGCGACGGTGATGGATTCTTCCCGCTGGATGGTGAGGAGCTCGAGCGAGAGCGCGGTGCCATTCTTTTCCCTGGTGTAGCGCCTCGGGGCTGCCTCCGGCAAGCCGAGCGAGGCGCTCCCTCGGGTGGGTGACGTCGCCTCTGTGCCGGTTTCTCCATCTGCTCCCTCGGGGTAGGTTCGCTTCCACCCCGCATCATCCAGGAGCTTTTCCGCCTGCGCCGGGTCGAACAAGGTTCGGGGGATTGATTCGGAGTATCCGAGCATGCCGGGCAGGATGGGTGAGTCGACCGGAGCCGCATCCCCGCCGAATGCGCCGTCAATGATGTCTTGCCTGCTCGTCGCGAGGGCGAGCGCGAGCCTCACCTCTCGCTCTTTCAGCACCGGGTTTGCGGCTTGGTTGAAGAAGAGCGCCGTGTACTGGGGGAGCGCGAACTGGTGTACCTGCGAGGCTTTGAGCGTTCCCTGGGGTTTGAGAGAAGGCAGGAATCCGATGCCGTCCGCGTTGCCGCCTTGGAGCGCGGCTTGCGCCTCTTCGAAGCTCGGGAAGAACTTTAAGGTAATCGTTTTGATGAACGGACCGTCGCCGTAGTAATCGTCGAACCGTTTGAGCGTGTACTCCTTGATGTTCCCTTTCTTGTCTTTGGAAAACTGCGCGAACCGGTAGGGGCCCGAGCCGACGGGTTTGAGGTTCAACTCCGCGAGGATGGCGTGTGCGGGGTCCACGTCAACCCACCGGTGCTCGGGCAGGATGCCGAACGTCAGTACCGAGAGGAACGGGGCGAACGGTTCGGCGAGCGTAAAGCTGATGGTCCGTTCGTCGATCACCGCGGCGCGGACGTTGCGGAACGTGGCGTACAGCGGACTTTTGAAGTTCTGGTCCTGGATGCTCTGTAGCGTAAATAGCACGTCCTGCGCGGTGAGCAACTCTCCATCGTGCCACCGTACCCCTTCTCGCAACGTGAAAGTGTACGTGGTTTGCGCTTCGTCGATAGCGTAGCTTTCGGCGAGATCACCGATGAGGTTGCCGCGTTCATCCAGCTTCATGAGGCTCGAGAACACGAGCCGCGAGATGTCTTGGTCAACGTCGTTGGTTTGGGCAAACAGGGGGTTGATGTACGTTGGCGCGCCGATAACGGCTTCCACGTACTCACCGCCCGCCGCCGGGACGCGCACGATGTTGTTCCGGTAGAGTATCACGCCGAGCGCGAGGCTCGCGGCGAGCGAGAGGAAGAGTGAAATTTTGGTAAGCAGGAGCTCGGTTGGGCTGTAGAACTTGCCCAGATACTTGAGCTGGGTGAGGTTCGGGAGCCGTTTTTCCGAAATCACCTCAAACACGAAATCCTGGTCGTTTTTTTCGGTAAGCGAACGGTCAGCCCTGCGGGAGAGTTTCTTGCCAATAGTGTGGAGGTGGTCGGTTACGCTACGCCAGAGAGGAGCACCAATCATAACGCGTGGGACGCGGGAAAAAGTTTGGGACGCATGTTTGGCGCGAGAAATGCGCCAAACATGCACGCCCGTAAGGGTTAGACGATGAAGATGTCTGCGGCGAGCAGACCGAAGAAGATGAGTGCGAACACGATGGTGGCGACGTGGAGCACCTTTTCGCCACCCCGCTTTTTAGTCCGGTACATGTTTCCGCCGCCGCCGAACGCCGCGCCCAGGCCGGTCCCTTTCTGTTGCATCAGGATGGCGGTGACGAGCAAAACCGCGAATATGACTTGAAGAATCTGGAGTAGCATGAATACATTATATAGTAGCAGAAAGGGGGTGTTTGTGTCAAACGGCGGCGTAAGAAAAAGAGGGAGAATGTGAGTTCTCCCTCTTGGTGCTCGCTTACAATGCTTCACGTAGGCGACGAACGAGTTTTTGGGCAAGTTCGCGCTTGCTTTCCGTTAGATCCACTGGTCCGATGACAACGGTTTCGGAAACGAGCATCATCTCCACAACGCGCAAGCCGTTTTGCTCTTGGGTTTTTCCGCTCTCCATGACGCATACGCCGTATGCGTAGTGTCCGATGGCCACGTGCCCTTCGGTGGACCCCGGAGAGGGAACAACGCGGACGTCATCCAGGGAACGGAGGTAGCATTGGGTAAGGTTTGGATACTCGGAGTATACCTCGCTTCCGGGCGGCATATCTTTCCAGGATTGCGCGTGGTTGCTCTCACTGGCGCAGAGGACGATGTGTGTCGGCCCGTTTGTCTCTTTGCTGTACGGCAGGTACGCGAGCTGGCAGATAGAGCGCTGCCCCCTATAGTGCCCACAGAGCTCGTCTTCCAGCACGCAGTCAAATCCGCAGATGCCAATGTCGCAGATGCCGTCTTTGACAACCCTCGGGATTGCCTGGGGCCTGGTGAAGAATACGCTTTCCACGAACGGACAGTCGGTTTCGCACCGCGCCCGGCGGCCCTCGCGTTTGATGCTCCATCCGGCCGCCGCGAACAGGGCGACGGTTTTTTCCTCCAGGCTTCCGTTCGGAAGCGCGAGCTTGAGCATGGTTAGCCTCCTTTGTAAAAGAGCTTGTTATAATTTGGTTTTTGTATATACAAAAACCCCTTCGCTTTCGAGAAGGGGCCGTTCGGATAGTTTAGTCAATCACTATCAAGACAACCGCTTCCCGAAAGAAGGGTTGGCATGATGAGAAATCCGGGCCAGCATGAGGCGGTAGCCGCCCATGCCCCGTTTGAGCCATTTGGAAATCCGCGCCACAGTGGTGGAGCTCAAACCGGTTGTTTCCACGATTTCCGAGTAGGGGATGCGCTGGTTCAGCATTTTGGCGGCCTGCCAGCGTTTGCCGAATTCAACCAGTTCCGCTTCGGTGAGCAGATCGCGGAAAAAGCGTTTGGCCTCTTGTTCGGTTTTGAGTTTGAGAATCGCCCGGAAGAGGTCCTGGGTTGTTTTGGTGTCCCATTGGGGCATAGTATTTAGCTAAGATTAGCACTTTAGTACAATAAAGTACTTTAGTCAGATAAAGTATAGCACAGGTAAGATCGTTGTCAAGACCTGTCTTTTTTATATCAACAAACCCTCCGGATTATTCCTGTCCTGATGCCACAAATATGGATTATTATGGATGTATCGGCGAATTTTGTTCAACGAAATTTCATTACGAATGATATGGTCGTAAAATCGGGATTGCCAATGGAAATCGTAATCCGGATGCAACCGATGGGTTGTTTTTGTCACAATGGATTTAAATGAACCGATAATTACGGGTAAAGATTTCGGTTTGGGAGATATTTTTGACATTTGCGGATATTTTCCCGTATATTTTTTGTAGAGACGAGGCAATGCCTCGTCTCTACCAGGGGTGCGCGCGTTTTGTATAACGATAATCCCATGCACATGGTTTGGCATAATGATCCATTCACCCAATATTGTATTGGAAAAATGATTGGGAATATCCAACCAACAATCCCGCGCGATTTTCCCCACATTAGACAACGCAATTGACCATTCCCCGCCGTCATCCCGCAGCGCATCCCCGAAATAATGGATGCGGTCGTGGGTGCAAATCGTGACAAAATACCACGCTGACGACGAATAATCCCAATTAGATAATCGGGCTGATTGGATGCGATATTTATCTTTAAACAAATCCGACATAAAAATGCTATACTTTGATTATGCCAAATTTATTCGCTGATTTAAACGAGCGCCAGCAAGAGGCCGTGCAGGCAACCGAAGGCCCGGTGTTGGTCATAGCCGGTGCTGGTAGCGGCAAAACGAAAACACTCACGCACCGCATCGCGTACCTGGTCACCGAGAAAGGCATCAAGCCGCACCAGATTTTGGCGGTGACGTTCACGAACAAGGCGGCTGATGAAATGCGCTCTCGCGCGGCCAAGCTCTTGGGCGCCAAGCCGAACCAATGGAAAACGTGGCAGGGGTTCGGGTCTGGCCCGGCCTTGGGAACGTTCCATGCGATTTGCGTGAGGATTTTGCGGCAGGAGGCCGGGCGCGTGGGATTTAAGCGTGAATTTGCGATTTACGACACCGAAGAGCAGAAGAGTGCCATCAAAAAAGTGATGTACAATGAGGGCGTTTCCCCAAAAGACGTGAACCCTTCTGCGGTGCTTGGGCTTATCAGCCGCGCGAAAAATGAGCTCGTCACTCCGTCAAAGTTCGCAACCCAGACAGACGGCCCGTTTGAGGAGACGGTGGCTGGGCTGTACGAACAGTACCAGGAGTACCTCAAAGAAAACCAGGCAATGGATTTTGA
>CAZSGI010000011.1:0-17184 GCA_964606465.1 uncultured Gammaproteobacteria bacterium
GCGGTGCCGTCCAATGCAAGATCAAAAGACGAAGTCACGGCCAGGGATGCAGACACGCCCCAGTGCGCCCAGACGGTGGGGGGTGCCACGAACAGGAACGCTATGGTGAGCGTGAGCGTGGCTGCCAAGAGCCGGGTGGGCTGGAACAGGCGCGCGGTGCGGGAGAAGGGGGAGGGACGGCGGGCGGCGCTTTCTGGAATTTCCGGAAGCGAAGAAGAATCTTTGAGAGCGCATTCTTGAATGTACCGCTGCACCCACTCCCTGGTGGTGTACCACCGACCATTGATCTTGACCCCCTGAATCTTCCCCTGCCTAATGCGCAACGTCAGGTATTCCGCGGAATAGAGCGTACCCTTCGCGGCTTCTATGGCGAGTACGTAGTCCGCGCGCCGGATAACCGTTTCATCGGAAAATTTTGGAGAAGCCGCCCTGATTGTCTCAAGGTACCCAGCAAGCCACTCATTGGTCGTCATCCATACCTTTTCAACCTTAACGGCGCGGAGCTTTCCCTTGCGCGCGAGCAACGAAAGGTACTCCGCAGAGTACGGAGTTTTGGGGGCGATTTCCGAGAGCTTGTAGAACGTTTGTTTTTGCATTTTGTTTTTCCGAAAATCCTTCGGAAAAGCGTGTGCCGATACGGTACCGATATGCCCGATACTCAAAAATATTCTACCACATTTGCCAATGCTCCGTAAACGACTGCAAGTGCGATATCCACACCGCCCGCACCACCAAAAAACCCCGCCGCAAGGCGGGGTTAAACCCTCCACTCGAGGTTTACGGTTCGGCCTGCTCTCGGGACTGCTGGTTTACAAAGTTGACGATCTGGTCAATGTCCCCTCGCAACCCCTGGATGGTCTGCCCCTGGGCTTCCACGGTCTGCCGCAAATCCTTGATGTCGTTCAAAACGTAGAGTCGTGCTGCGTATACAAAGAGCAGAGCCGCCAGAACCGCGAATATGATGTTGACGTACCGTTGCACGTTGAGCATACGATTTCCTTTCGTGTTAGTAGCTACTCGCGCGCCGCGCGGAAGCGTGAAATTTCGGATTGTAACACCTTGTTGAACGGGAGCTCTGCTTCGGCTTTCCGGTAGAGCTTTTCTGAAAACCCGTACCAGATCCGGGGGTCCATGAGGAATAGCGACGCCGGATCGCTCGCTGCGGGCGGCGGCTTCGCCGAAGCGAGGGAGGCGCCGAGCTCGCCCGCGGCAGCCGCCATCCGCCAGTACGCGGCTCCGGTTGCGGCATGAGAGATGTACAGCCGCATGTCCTGCTCCAACGTGGCGAGCCCGGAGGCGTACGCCTCCGGCGTGATGTCCGCTCCGCTTGAGAGCACGCCCCCTACGGTGCGCGCCGAAAGCTCGGCGCGCAAGAGCCGGTACTCGGAGACGGGGCCCGCCGCGTCCGCGAGCGCGGTGATGGCGGGGTACTCGAGCGACACGCGTCCCTCACCCTCCGTCACGGCCGCGTAGGACGCCGCTTTCCAGCCGATGCGCCGAACCGCGCCGCTCACCGCAACCGCGGACACGACCAAGAGGGCCGCCAAGAGCGCGTACCGCCCAAGCGCCAAACGAGGCCGGCGCGCGTCCGGCGCGCGGGAGGAGTCGGCAACCGAAAAACCGCTGAACACCGCGAGGCTGAAAAACCAGGCAAAGCTCGCGGGCATGACAAAGGCGCTCGCTCCCAGGAGCAGCACGGAAACGGAGAGTGGAGCGAACACGAACCGCGTGCCGGAGAGCGCATCGCGCAAGGGCGCGTACGCCGCGAAAAAAAGCAACGAGAGAACCGCAAGCGCAAGGAGCACCCCCCCGTCCCACAGCACCGTAACGTACACGTTCTCAAACACGGGGACCGCGTTGAACGAGCGCATGTCCACGTCCTCCGCCAAGTTCCAGAACGCCTCCACCCCCACGCCCGGCCCCGCACCCAGGATAATCCGCCGCGCATCGCCAGACGAAACAAACCAAGAGAGCGCCGCACCTGACGGCACGTACGCTGCGGCGCTCCGCTCGGTTCCCCAGCCGGGCACCAACGAGCGTACAGGTACGAGCAGCAACGCGGCGGAAACCAAAGCAACCGCCACGTTCCAGGCGTAGCGTCCTCGCTCGCGCCGCACCGCCGCCGCGCGGCGCCGGAGAAAAAATTCAACCGCCAGCAACGCCACCGCACCCCCGAACACGGCGTACCAGCTCGCGTCGTAGCCGTAGGCCGCAAGCAGCACGAGGTGTACCGCGAGCAGCGCGCCCCAGAATCGCCGCGCGGCAGTCGGCAGATGCGAGCACAGCCCCGCGAGCAGCACCGCATTCACCGCGAGCCACATAGCCTGCGCCGCCGGCCCGCCGTCCCAAAAGGAAGGCAGCTCGCGGAAGCGCACCCACCACCCGAGCGTCAACAGCGAAAGCAGCGTCGAGCCGGCAAAGTACGCGGCCAACACCCCCAAGAAACGCTCCCGGGTGTTCCGGCAGTAGCAACCCAACAGAACCGCGTAGGCGGGCACGGCGAGGAGCGAAAACGCTCCCAGGTGCACGATCCGGCTGTCCGCGCCAATGCTCCTCGCCATGTTCCCTCCGAATGCCGCCGAGGCGAGCACTGCCGCGCCAAATCCCAGCACCGCCGCCGCGCGCTTCGAGAAATGCAACTGCCACGCGCCGCCTCCGAACACCTCCGTCGCAAGGTACGCGCTCCACCCGAAAAGCACGAGTACGATGAACGCTGCCTGACGGATGAGGGACGCGCTGTACCCGTACTGGATCACCATCATCGGAGTGATGAACGCCGCTCCGAGCACCGTAATCTTCAGTACCGCCTCACTCGCCTCCCGGGCTACGTATGACCATCGTCCGTTCATAAGCATGAAAGGAAATCAGGATACCGCTCAAAAAACACGGGGTCAGATGCCGCTTCACTGCGCGTACCCGGCGTAAAGCAGTAGTCCAAAATTCTCTTGAGGTACTGCTCCGAAACCGGACCGTACGTGGACACCAAATCAGCGCCCGTGTTCAAATTCATGATGGATGCTTTGGTCGGCTTGATGTATCCCTCGTTCGCCGCGCACCCCGGGAAATACCCCACCTCATCCGGAAACTCGTTCGCCGCATCCCCCCACCACTCCCGGGCAGTCGCCTCATCCGGCGCGCAGTTGGGGCCGTCCGGCTCATGCGGCGCGCCCCCGGCCTGCGCGAGCACAAAGAGCTCCTCGTCTTTCAAGCCGAACGCGTGCCCGAGCATGTGCGCGAACAGGATACCGTGCGTCGCCCGGTCAACGGGGTTGGAAAGCACCCAGGGAACGTTGAAAAAAACGCCCGAGTTGTCCAAGCGCACCACGTTTGCCCAGGACTGGAACTCCTCCCGAGAGAGCACGATGAGTTTGAGCCGCTCCAAGGGGAGCGGTGAGAGGTAGCCGTTCACGGCATCCGCGTCGCACCGGAGCACAGGTTTGCGCTCGTCGGCCACCTTCACCGAACACACGCCCGACACGTTCGGATTGATCTTGTACACGTTGTACAGCGCGTACGACTTCCAGGGCTCAATCTTTTTTATTTCAGACATCAGCGCGTTGACGTCGCTCTCGAACTCTTCCCAGCTCGGGTACTGGTCCGCGAAGAACACCAGGTTCAATCCGCCCGGGTTCACGCGCTCGGGCAAACGGTACTCGTTCACAAAGTCAGGGACGACCGCCGACTCTGATGGTGGAGGAGCCGGAGCTTGTTCCAAAACTTCGACAGGTTGCGGCAAGATTAACGGCGACTGCCTCCCTGCCACGGACGACAAACGTACCATAACTTCCCGTTCGGAAGAAAGCGGCCGATCAACAAACCAGTACAACCCAAACCCGGCTGCAACGAGAAGCGCGAAACCGATTGCCTGTGCTTTCCCCATACAAATACCTCTCTACCTCTGGGCTAGTGCCCGAACCTCTTCCAGGATTTGCATCAAGAGCTTCACGATGAGGAGCAGGATCTTGGCCATGCCCCCTGGCGTGCCCGCCTCCCGAACGAGGTTCTCCTCGAGCGTGGAATCTGCGAGTGGACGGGATACGTCCTGGGTCTTTGGCACGAGCTGGAGCGCGCCAAAGTCGCGCTCCTCATTGGCCTCAAGGAAGAACGAGGGCCCGTCTCCGTGCAGGACGTAATCCGTGGAGAGGATTAAGAGCTCGGTGTAGTACCGTCCCTGGGGCATGGTGACGGTGAGCGAGCCGTTGGCGTCTATTCTGCCTCCATAGTTCTTGTTCCCCACCCCAACGTAGGTCACGAACACCGGGAACGGAGGAGGAGTGCCATCGGGCATGAGCACGCTGATGGTGACGTCGCTCGGAGCGATGGCGGGGTCAAAGGTTGGAGCTGGCTCGTCTTGGGTAAGGGGAGGCAAGGGCGCTTGAGGCTCTGGTGATGACGGAGTGGCAATTCCGTCATCCTGAGCGGAGTCACCCGTAGCGTCAGCGGAGGGTGACGGAGTCGAAGGATCTACCGCCTCACCGGTAGTGGCGGCCTCCTCCCCTGTCTCAGGCTCCTCAACCGCCTGCAGAGGAGCGGTGGTCGCGTCCGGTTCAGGCGCTGGCGGTTCTCCTTGTTCTGGAGTGGTCGTTGCAACTGGTTCTTCCGGAATGACCTGCTCCGGGGTTGAGGTGGCAACAGTTTCCGGA
Organism: uncultured Gammaproteobacteria bacterium; assembly: GCA_964606465.1. GTDB lineage: Bacteria > Patescibacteriota > Patescibacteriia > UBA2169 > UBA2169 > CG10-46-32. The sequence goes on from CAZSGI010000011.1 coordinate 4,644, forward strand.
GTGGACGATGCGATTGAGCCTTCAGATGGCAGGATCGCGGTTTCAGGCGTGGTGGTTGCGGTGTCCTGGGCTCGTGCGGACGAACCAAACCCAAACCCCGCAATGAATATGGTTACGAAAATAATGGCGGTGGGCAGTATTTTTATAGACATATGCGCTCGTGTGAAATTAGTTAACCATTAATCAAGCATCAATCCATTCAACAATGACGGTCCCGCTCCCACCCGCGCCGCCTGCGCTGTTGCCTGAACCGCCGCCGCCGCCTGCGCCGGTATTTGCCGCGCCCGCGGCTCCGCTCCCGCCTGCACCGCCGTCAGTATCTCCGTTCGCTCCCACGCCAAACATGGTGGCACCCCCGCCGCCGCCCATGCCGTTGCCGCTACCGCCACGATCGCCTCCCTTATAAATACCGACGGCTCCGCCGTAGCCGGCGGTTCCCTGGCTCGTGCCAACACCCGTGCCGCCGCCGCCGCCGCCGATGTACCAGCCAGCAGCAGTGCCCGCAGAACCGTCTATGGTGCCGTTCTGGGTACCTCCGGCTCCGCCAACTCCGCTCGTGCCGCTCGTTACTGCGGTCACAATTCCGCCGCCAGCGCCTCCGTTTTCAGGGTCAGTCCCCCCGTAGCCGAGGCTCCCGGCAGGCGCAGATTCCGAACCGAACGATGAGCTGCTGCCGTCACCGCCATTCGTGTTGCCTCCGCCCGCGCTCCCGGCGGAACCAACGGTCACGGTCACGTCGCCCGATACAGTAACCGGCTTTCTCCAAACCGTGGCCCCGCCTCCTCCTCCGCCTCCTCCTCCGGCACCGGATGCTTCTCCGCCGCCGCCGCCGCCGCCGCCGCCGACCATGGTCACCCACACCAGGGTCGTACCCGCGGGCCTGGACCACGTACCGGATGAAGTGAATGTTTGGGACTGGGACTGCGACGTAAACGATGCCCGGTTGTCCCAAATGTACTGCTGCCCCGCGAACAGGGTGTCCGCGAGCGAGGCGGCGTCAGCGTTGGTGCCGATTCTTCCGAGGATGGTGGTCTGGTTTGCGGCCGTGGCATCGCCAAAGGCGGATGAGTCACTGCCATCAAGCAGGTCAGCGTTTAAGTTCGTAACCTTGGTGGTTGAGGTGATTGACAGGGGCGCGGTGCCGCCGGCAACCGAGCTCACAATCTGGCTGGAGAAGGTCTTGGCCCCGCCTACGGTCTGGTCGCCCGTGGTGTAGACTCCGCTCGTGACCGTGGCCGCGTTGCCGGAGATGCTGATGCCCCAGGTTCCGCTGGCTCCCGAGCCCGTGGTCGTGGTGAGGGTGCCTGACGTGGGGAACGTAACGTTTGTGGAGGCGGACGTGGTCAACGTTAAGGAGTGGGCGCCTGAACGCACTAAGTCAGCGCTCCCGCGAGTCAACGTAAACGTGTTGGTGCCGGTTGCGACGGTAAGGCCGTCATAGGTCTTGCTGGTTAAGGCTGATGCGATCCGCGCGTCTGCTACGGTGCCGGATGAAACGTTTGAACCGTTGAGGCTCGTAAGGGTGGAGCCGTCCAAGGAGGCAAAGTAGGTTGATGATATGCCTGCCACCCTGCCGGTTGAATCAATGAGGTCCACGTTGCCGCTGCCGAACTGGGCCGCTCCCTGCACGTCAAGGAACGCGCCGGGGCTGGTTGTTCCTACGCCGAAGTTGCCTGACTCATCCACAATGAGCTGGGTGGTGGAGCTTCCGACCACGAATGAAGGTATACCGGACGGAGCATGTATGGAAAGGAGTCCCCAGGGCGTGGTGGAACCAATGCCCACCTGCCCCGAGGTCTGCTGCACCACAAAGTCGTCAGTGCCTACCGTGAATCCGCCCGTGGATAGGGTGGAGGTGGCTGTGGTTGAGGTGACTGCCAGGTTTCCGGAGGTTTCAATGGTGTTGCTATCTATGTAGGTGGAGCCGGTTCCCACCTGCAGGCCTCCGTCAACCTGGAGGTTGTCTTCAAAGGTTGAGGTGCCGGTCCTGAAATGGGCCACGTCCTGGATGGCCAGGAGGGAACTGGGGCTGGAGGTGCCGATGCCGATGCTGCCTGACTCATCCACAATGAGCTGGGTGGAGGAGGAGCCCACGACCAAGGAGGGTTGGCCCCCGGGGGCATTGACGGACAGAAGGCCCCAGGGCGTGGTGGAACCAATGCCCACCTGCCCCGAGGTCTGCTGCACCACAAAGTCGTCAGTGCCTACCGTGAATCCGCCCGTGGATAGGGTGGAGGTGGCTGTGGTTGAGGTGACTGCCAGGTTTCCGGAGGTTTCAATGGTGTTGCTATCTATGTAGGTGGAGCCGGTTCCCACCTGCAGGCCTCCGTCAACCTGGAGGTTGTCTTCAAAGGTTGAGGTGCCGGTCCTGAAATGGGCCACGTCCTGGATGGCCAGGAGGGAACTGGGGCTGGAGGTGCCGATGCCGATGCTGCCTGACTCATCCACAATGAGCTGGGTGGAGGAGGAGCCCACGACCAAGGAGGGTTGGCCCCCGGGGGCATTGACGGACAGAAGGCCCCAGGGCGTGGATGAGCTAATGCCGATGCTGCCCCCGTCCAGAATGGTGAACACGTTGGTGGCCCCGTCAAAGACATCCAGGATGTTGCCGGTACCCTGCTGGTAGAGGGCGAGGGTTGAGGAGGCACTCCCGCTCTGGGTGGTGAGCGAGAGGGCCGTGGAGGTGGCTGCCACAATCTCGGCCGTGGTGGTTGCGGTGGTTGACGACTGGGTGATGGAGAGGGCTGGGGCATCACCAGACTGGGTGAGAGCGAAGGAGGGTGAGGAGGTGGCCGTGGAGGTAAGGACCATCCGGCCGTGGACCGTGTCCACGGCCAGGTAGGTGGTGGTATCGTCTTTCACCACGAGGGCCTCGGTGGAGGTGGCAGTGACGGTCTGGGCGCCACTCAGGGAGAAACCGCCGTTGAAGGCCGTGGCGCCGGTGACGGTGAGGGAGCCGCCCACGGTGGTATTACCGGTAACGTTCAAGGTGGAGGAGAGGGTGGAGGCCCCGGTCACGGACAGGGTTGATTGGAGGGTAGTGGCTCCGGCCACGGTCAGGCTAGACGCTGCGGTGAGGCCTGCGTTGAACGTGGCAGATGAACCAAAGGTTGCCTGGGAGTTCACCAGGAAGATGTCATTGTCAGACCCCCCGAACGAGGCGTCCTCGGCGTTGAGTTGGTCAAAGGAACCGAAGATACCTCCCACAGAGTAGCCGGAGACGGGACCGCTCGCCACCACGGCCTGGGGAGAGAACGTACCAGCCACGGTAAGGTTGCGCAACACCGTGAGGTTGCCGCCTACGGTGGTGTTGTCAGAGAGCGTAGTATCCCCTGCCACCGAGAGGGAGCCGGTGACCACCGCGGTCTTGGCCGTGAGGGTTGCGTTCACACGCAGGGGGGCGTTGACCGTGATTTCCCCTTCGGCGGTTACGGGGCCGCGCAGGGTGGTGGTGCCGGAGACCGTGAGGGAGGCGGTGGAGAGGGCTGCGTCTACGATGAGGTTGGCCAGGGCGCGGAGGTCTCCGGCCACGGACACGGCGCCCGAGAGGACGGTGTTCCCTCCCACAGTCAAGGTACCGGTGACGCCCGCGTCCTTTGCGGTGAGACGGGAGGAAAAAATGGCAGGGCCGGACACGGACAGGGTTGCGGTGCGGACGGTGCCGGCGGCGACGGTGACCGTGGTCACGGAGTTTCGGTCTATGACGGTAGAGAGCCTGCCCCGGACTTGATCCGGGGAAGCTCCCACCTTCAGGACGCCGGCGTCTGACACCGAGAACACGATGTCACCGCTCTGTGAGACTCCCTGCAGGATGGCTCCTGGTCCGGTTGAGGCGACCTGGAGGACGGTGGAGGACGGATCGCCCTGGTTGGTAAAGGTGTGGGCAGCCGACTGCAGCGGCAGCGAGCCCACCATGAGCGTGCCCTGCGAGGAGGTGACGAGGCGGGAGGGGCCGAGCACCACGTCACTGCGAGGAGCCCCCGACGCTTCACGTGGGGCAGGCTCCACAATTCCGTTACCAACAGCCGGGACGCTCCGGATGCGGACGTCCGGGGAGGACGGGCTCACCGGCAGCGACACGGCGTACTGGTTCGCCGGCTGGAGGATGGATGTGACGTTGATGCGCGAGGAGAGCTTCGAGACAGACCGGCTGATGCCGCTGGCCAGGTTAAGCCTGGTGAAACTGCCCGAGAATTCGCGGGCTCCCCCAGAGAGGCGGGTGATAATGGTGAACGGATCGTTGGGGTTAGCGAAGGTGAGCGCCTTGCCGGTAGCCCGGGTGATGGTTGCGAGGACCGAGCTCAACGAGAAAGAATCCGGAGCCAACGTGCGGACGGTCTCGTCGCCGGCAACCGCTCCGCCGCGGCCGTCTCGTCCGAGCCGCGAGCCGTACCCGTCGCGATCCGACCAAAACGGCCACCAGGGGGCGCGCTCCGAGGTATCGAAGCCGAAACGCGCGGCGACGTGCTCCGAGAAGAGGCGTGGGGTGCGGGTGATGGCGGATCGGGATGCGGCTGCCAGGCTGACGCTGCGCTCAAGCTGGGAGAGGGTACCAGTGAATCGGGGGTCGCGGGAGAGGGAGGAAGCGAGGTTCTTCGTGCCGGAGAAAGCGAAGGTGAAGGATCGGCCAAGTGAGAGGGACGCGCTCATCCCCCAGTGGGCCCACGCCTGCGGAGGAACCACGAACAGGAGCACAACCGTTGCAGTCAGCGTTGCGGCCACGAAGCGGGCGGGTGCGAAAGCGCGTCCGAACTGCGAGAGGCGGCGGCGAAACATCCCGCTCCTTGAGGAACGTGTCGGGGTAAGGGGCAAGAGCGAGACGTCTTTGGCCGCGTACCGCGTGAGGTACTCGGCTATCCACTCCCGCCTGGTGTACCAGTTCCTGCCGATCTTCCTGCCGCGCAGCTTGCCCTGCCGAACGCGGAGCGAGAGGTAATCCGCGGAGTAGCCGGGGACGTGGGTTGAGGCCTGGGCAATGGAGAGGTACCCGCCCTTTGCTCTGGCATGTTCGGGCGCTCCGTCTCTTTTCGGAACGGGTTGAACGGGCGGCGCCACAACATCCTTCACCCCGTACGTGCGGATGTACGCATGGATCCACTCCAGCTTGGTGTACCAGTTCCTGCCGATCTTCCTGCCGCGCAGCTTGCCCTGCCGAACGCGGAGCGAGAGGTAATCCGCGGAGTAGCCGGGGACTTTCGCGGCGGCCTGTGAAATGGAAAGGTAGCCGCCCTCCGGCGCGAGTGCTGGCGTCTTGGTAGTAATTTTCGGCGTTAGACCTTTGTTTTTGCTTTTTGGCATGGGGACTTTTAGCGCGTATCGGATAACGATTTTCTGCGTAAAAGTTATCCGATACCAAAGTTATTATACAAAATTACGTATCGGATTGTCTACAACCCATCCACAAGCTACCCAGCACCGCCGGAAAAAGGCGCCAAACCATCTTTCCGGCCCACTGGTAGGCGCGCCGCAAAAAAAGAAGGGCCATCATGCTGATGACCCCTGCCTCTCCCTTCCACCGAGCCTCGCAGCGGGGACGTGCACTCTAACGCCTCTCGGATGAACGCAAGCTACGCAAGCAGCAGCCAGCCGTACAGCATCAGAAAGCCCAGGTAAAAAGCAGCCAGTATCATCGCAAACAACCCGGCGAGCTGTGCCCTGCTTGGCCGGTACGAACAGCCCAAACGGATTGCCAGCAGCACGGCCAGCGCCCACCCCAAGGTCTCAATGGTCTGCGCCAAGTGCCAGGCGTCGGTCCGCCACACGAACAAGCTCCGGCTTCCCAGATACGCCTCGCGGGTATCGCCGCTGTCATAATCGCGGTACTTGTTCTTCCAGCTCACTTCCGGATTCCACCACTGTTCGTTCGGCAGTGGCGCGAACACGCTCCGTCCGTAGTGGAACTGGAGCGTGTCAGACACTCCCTTGGCCGCGCCCGCGACCATGGTAAAAAACAGGACCATGGTAACTTGCGGGATGAGTGCGCTGCGCATAGTCATAGCGTATATGGCGTATAGTGGTATACCGGTAGTATACCACCTTTGGGCGTATGTCCGCCTGCTTTTGGGGATTCCTCTCTTGCATTGATTCTAAATTTGTGCTATACTGTATATAGTATACAGGGTATTTTAGGTATCTTGCACGCCAAAAAGTACTCAAAAATGCTAGAAAACCAAAAAAAACTACAACCTGACAACCGTTTTTGTCAGTGTGGAACCAGTGTAACCTCCATTTTTTAATTGACCCCAGCCGTGTTGGCGGGGTTTTTGTTTCATCTATGAAAATTAACAAAACGCTCTATGGCCTGCTGATACTGGTTGGCGTATTAGTGGCCGCTGCTGTTGTCATAACCCTAACGCAGCCAACCCAGCCGCCAACAAGTGAACCCCAGGCAAGCGCCAGCTGCGTGCCCAATTCGTTGGCCGGCGCGCCCTTGGTGAACGGCTTGGGCAAAGACATCAACATTCCGCTCTTCCCCGAGGCCGGCCGTTTCTCTTTTCCCGACACCGGGGCGAGCCAGTACGTTGCCAAAGCCTTTGACAGCGACATTTTGAGCTTCTACCAGGACCGCATGCGCTCGCTGTGCTGGGAGGTGAAAGAAGCGGGGCAGAATCAGGTGGTCTACAAAAACGACGGGAATGAAGTTCGCCTCGCGCTCCTGCCCAACCCTGCCGGACGCACCGTGATTGATTATACGGTACTGGCGTCAAAGGGGGTCTTGGGCAGGGTTAAAATCGCCCAGGCATCCTGCACGAATGAACAGTACTGGTGCAACGGCTCCTGCGTGCCTTTCAGCACTTCCTGCCCGTCGCCCGCGAGCGCGGCCGACTGCACGGGCGGCAGCATTTATTGTCCCAGCTCCGGCGGCGGCAGCGGCTGGTGTCAATCGAGCGGCTCATGTCCTTCATCAACGACAACCGGTACGGGAAGCGGCGGTACTACTTGTAGCAGTTCCCTGACCGCGCTCTTGGGCTCTGGTTGCCACCAGATGTACACTGATGCATCGGGTAATGCCATTTTCTGCAACGGTGAAATGACCCAGTCAGCCAAACAAGGAGATACGGCCATCACGTCGGGTTGTTCCTCTCACGGGTCTTCTTCCAGCTCCGGCGGCGCGGGTGGATATACTTCAACTTGTTCCTCCACCCAATACCTGTGCAATGGCGCCTGCGTGCCAACAGGCACATCCTGCTCGTCCCAGGCGTGGCCCACTGACCAAGCCTCGTGCACCAGCCAAAACAAGTTCTGGTGCACTGGCTCGGGCGGCGGAGGAGGCGGCTGGTGCCAGTCCACGACGTGCTCCACCAACTACTCTACCACGAGCTGTCCGGCGGGCCAGTGGCTGTGCAACAACGGTTGTATTTCCACCAGCACACAGTGCAACGGCTACTACTACGGCGGAACTACCACCAGCACCCAAACAAATACCACGCAAACAACCACCCAAACCACACCAACCACGGCGCCGTCAGGAACTACGTGCGCCTCTGGCTACACCTGGTGCTCCTATGAAAACGGCTGTATCGCGACTGGCAGGCCGTGCTTCCCAAGCACTGCCCAGCAGCAGCAGCAGCAACAACAACAGCAGCAGCAGACCCAACAGACAAATAACTACCCACAGGGCGGCCCAGGTGATCAGTACGGCGGTCCGGGTGGACCCGGCGGACCCGGTGGTCAGTGGGGCGGGCCGAGCGAAGAGGAAATGCAGCGCATGAAGGAAGAGCAGTTCAAACAAATGAAGCGCGGGGTGGACCAGTTTGTGCGCGGCATGACGCAGATGAAACGCTTTGTGGATCGCGCGAAAGCCCGCTTGGCCAAGCAAGGCGTGGGTATTCCGGCCGAGCTGACGAATGCGCTCGCGAAAGCACCTGAACTGGTAGCTAAACTGAAGGCCGCCAAAGACATAGAAGAGTTTGAGGAGCTGATGGGCGACATGCAGGACATCGGCATGATCATGCAAGAGTGGGGTCCGAGAATGGGCGATCTGGACCGGCTCGCCAGCATGCTCTCGCAAGCCGATAAGGATTTGCGAAACATGTCTCGGGCCTACACGCGCAACAAAAATTTGCAGAAGCGGCGGCCCGAGCTGGCCGAAGCGGTGAAAGAGCTCGAAGCCATGGTGGGGGTGATGACCAAGCGGATGGCGGACGCCAAGACATTGGCAAAGACCGATCCCGAAGGGGCGCTGGACCTGATTGAATCGTTCTACGACGATACGGAAGAGTTCTGGAACCAGGTGGCGTTCATAGAGATGGTATCAAACATCACGAAAGGGCTGTCCCAGGCGAACAACGAAATACGCCGGAACGAACAAAAAATTCGCACCCTGGAGCGGAACAAGACGGTTGACGCGGAAACCATTGCCACGCTGAAAGACATGCTGGCGAACATCCGCGAGACGTTGCCCGAACTGCGGGCGGTCCTGGTGAAGCGGCCGATTGACTACGAAGAGGTAAAGGCTGTGGCCGAGGATTTCTGGAATCTCGTTCAAGAGTTTGAGAACGCAATGGCTGAAGCCGGACAGAGCTTCTATGAGCCGAAGTTCAAAGGCGGAGCCGGCATTGAGATTGACATACCCGAAGGCTTTATCGCCACGCCGTCATCTTCCGGCCCGGTTGGCCCCGGCCCCTTTGAAGGCGGCGGCCCGAGCTTCTAAGCGGCCTACCTGAGAATCTCAAAAACCCCCATCCCGAATTTGCGGGATGGGGGTTTTAAGATGTGGCTCCGGGGGAGGGATTCGAACCCTCGACCAATTGGTTACATGTAATCCAGTACTTTCGTACCAGCATGGACTATATCTTCACCATATCAATATGATGTAGGTGCTTTGGTATCTAGTCTCTACGGCGCTCTCCCGCGAACGGGAGTTCCCACGGTATTAACTTATCCGCCGAGTCGGCGGACACAGCCTCCACCGTTATCCCAAAGAGTTCACCACAACGTTTCCGCTATGGGCTGCGATCTCCACAGCCAACTGCTCTACCGCTGAGCTACCCCGGATTATTAAATTGTGAATGATCCTACACCTTACTGTCATCCCGAGCTTATTTGTCATCCCGAGCGCAGCGAGGGATCTATGCCTAAATCATCCCAATCAGGATTCATACTCTCAATAAGAGCAATTTTCTTAGACCTGCGCCATCCCTTCAGCTCTTTCTCTCGTTGTATCGCATAATTAATATCTGTAAAGTATTCGTAATAGACGAGCTTTTTGGTTTTATATTTTTTAGAAAAGCCATCTATCAGCAATGATTTGTGTTGGGCTATACGTCTTGTCAAATCATTTGTAACTCCGATATAGATTACCCGTCTATGACTTGCCACGATATACACATAGTAGCTGTGTATCCGCATACAGATTCCTCACTTCGTTCGGAATGACAGAAAAAAATGACCCAAAATGCCAAACAATCAATAATCACTCAGACGCCTCATGGTATCAGCTTCCTGAATTTTTTCAAGGGCCTTGGCCTCAATCTGCCGGATGCGCTCGCGCGTTACCCCGAACTCCTGGCCAACCTCCTCCAGGGTGTGCGCGATGCCGTCTGAGAGCCCAAACCGCATCTGTAGAATCTTCTGCTCGCGGGGGGTGAGCCTTTCTATGGCGATTTTCACGTGGTCCCGCAGAATCTGCAACGAGGCAATTCGGTCCGGGCTCACGGTCTTGACGTCCTCAATGAAGTCGCCGAGCGTAGAATCTTTGTCATCGTCATCCCCCACCGACGTTTCCAAAGAAACCGTGTCCTGTGAAATTTTTCGGATGTGGTGAATCTTTTCCAAATCCTCGCCCATCTCGGCCGCAATCTCCTCGGGCAGCGGCTCGCGCCCGAGGTCCTGAATCAACCTTCGCTCCACCTGCTGGTAGCGGTTGATGGTCTCCACCATGTGCACCGGAATGCGGATGGTTCGCGCCTGATCCGCCAAGGCGCGCGTGATGGCCTGCCGGATCCACCAGGTCGCGTACGTGGAAAACTTGTACCCCTTGCGGTAATCAAACTTTTCCACGGCGCGGAACAGGCCAATGTTGCCCTCCTGGATCAAATCCAAAAGCGAGAGGGAGCGTCCGGTGAACCGTTTGGCAATGGACACCACGAGCCGCAAGTTCGCTTCAATCAGCTTTTTCTTTGCTTCCAAATCGCCCTTTTCCTTGCGCTTGGCCAAGCTCACCTCTTCCTCGTTTTTCAAGAGCGGCACGCGCCCGATTTCGCGCAGGTACATCTGGATGGAATCCGCGGAAATGTCCGAGAGGTCCAAGTAGCGCAGCAGGTCTTTTTCCGCGATCTCTTTCTTTTTGGCCTGCTCTTTCTCTTCTTTGGTCTCGTGCTTGGCGAGCAAGGCCACCGACCCAAGCAAGCCTTCGTCCGCGGATTTCAGCTCAATGCCGGAAAAATCCATCTCATCCAGGAGCTCCTCAAACGCGCCGATGTGCGATTCAACCTCCGGAAACGAGTACAGAATTTCGTTCTCCGTGATGAACCCGCGCGAGCGACCTTTGGCAACCAGCCGCTTGATTTCCTGCTCGGCAAATGCGGTAGCGCGTGATTCGCGGGATGGCGAAACCAACGGCCGCCGCGCAAACTTCCGCTCTCCCCGTTTGGAAAGCGCGAATGCCGGAGCGCGGGTCTTTTTACCTTTTTTCGCGCTAGCGCGCGGCTTTAACGCGCGAGGAACGCGTACACTCTTCCTGGGCTTAGTTGTCTTCTTTTTTGCCGGCATGAGTGGTGGTGCGGTGAAGTTCTCGGTTGAGCCGTTGCCACTGCGCGAGATGGCGCTCCAAGGTAGCGAGGTCCCCGGCCGCTTCGGCCGCCTGAATCTGCTCCCGGATTTCGACGAGCTCTCGCGCCGTACGCCCCTTTTCGAGCCGGTTCACTAAGCTCGCAAACTCTCGCTCCCGATAATCTGCGGGGAGTATCGTGAGCTCTTCCGCGACGAGCAGCACCTCCCGAGCAAGGGATTGGATCGGGAGGTCAAACAAATCAATACGGCCATCATACAATTCTTCGCGCCGCTTGTAAAGCTCCCGGAGCGGTTCGGTTATGAGAAGCGCGGGATCAAATGGCCGCGTTCCGCGTTCGGCAACCGCCAGGGCGAGCAACCGGACGCCCGAACGCTGGAGAACGTCCAGCGCGCGAACGAACGGCCAGTGTTCCCCGCGCGCGTCGTCTCGCGATCGTTCGCGCCGCTCGCGCGGCCTCGCTTGCAGCGCGGTCCGCAGCACCGCCTCACCAACCCCGATAAGACTGGAGAGCTTCTGCAGGTAGTGCGTCTGCTCAATGGGGTCCGCGAGGCGCGAAACCCAAGAAAGTACGGCACGGGCCGCGTTCTTTTTCCCGAAAGCGGTCGTCACGTCATGCTCCCTTTCGGCGCGCTCAAACACCCAGTCCAAAAGCTCAATGCGCTCGCTGATTGTCTGCTCCCACCGCGCGGGGTCTTTTTTGATGAGGTTGTCCGGATCAACTCCTTCGGGCAGCCGCACGACCGAGATGCGCATGTCCTCTCGCCACGCGACTTCGAGACCCCGCAGCGCCGCTTCCTGTCCCGCCGCATCCGGGTCAAACGCGAGCGCGATCTGTTTGGTGTACCGCTTGAGAAGCTGGATCTGCTCCGGGGTGAGCGCGGTTCCGGAGGAGGCGACGACGTTCGTAACGCCCGCCTGGTGCGAGCTGATGGCGTCCATGTTCCCCTCAACGATCACCGCGAGGTCCTGCTTCCTGATTTGGTGCTTCGCGCGCGAGAGCCCGTACAAGACGCCGCTCTTTTTGTAGACCGCGGTCTCGGGAGTGTTGATGTACTTACCGCCAACGCTTGCCCCAGCGGTACGGCCGGGGTCGTCCTCGTTGAGTTTGCGCGCCGTAAACCCCACCACGCTGCCGTGCACGTCGGTTATGGGAAACATCAGGCGGTTCCGAAACCGGTCGTACTGGTTTCCGCGGTCGTTGGTTGACGAAATGCCTGCCGCGGCAATTTCGTCATCCCGAAACCCGCGGCTCTTGAGGTACGCCGACACCCCTTCCCACGCGTCCGGCGCAAACCCCAACTGCCAGGCGTCGCGTGTTTCGTCGCTGACTCCGCGTTCCGAAAGGTACGCGCGCGCGTACTCGCCGCTCTTGGACCGCAAGAGCGCCTGGTGGTACCAGCTCGTCGCGTGCCGCAGGAGCTCCAGCATACGGCCGCGCTTTGATTCCTGCGCCGGATCTCTCCGCTCGAGCTTGACCCCCGCGCGCGCGGCGAGTGTGCGCAAGGCATCCGGAAACTCCACGTGTTCCATCTCCTGCACGAACGCGAACACGTCCCCACCCTTACCGCACCCAAAACAGTGCCACATGCCCCTGGACGGGCTCACCATGAACGACGGCGTCTTTTCCTGGTGGAACGGGCACCGCGCTCTCCAGTTGACTCCCCCCTTTTTCAACTCCGGGACATACTCGCGCACCACATCAACGATGTCAATGCGGTCTTTGATTTGATCCGTAACTTGGGACATAAAATTGGCGGTGTCTGTTTGAAAATATCCGAACGGAACTCTCTGGGCTCGGCGGGCGGA
>CAZSGI010000012.1:0-17164 GCA_964606465.1 uncultured Gammaproteobacteria bacterium
TCAAGGCCACTTTGGTCATAGGCACAAATGCCTGGGCCCCGTCATCGCCGCCGTTCGTTGAGTCCGTAATCACGGTTGCGGCAGCCGGGGTGTCAGAAGCCAGGGCAACGGTCAACCCAGAGCCAACCGGCGTTGTGGTGCCCGGAGGAGTGGTAACCGTCGGAGCAGCGCCTACGCCGCCAGGAATGGTTACTGAAGCTTCTTTTACCACGATCTTGGAACCGTCTGTATAGGTCTCGGAAGCAGGAATGGTGATGACCGGAATGTTCGCGTACCCGTTCACCTTAATCACGTCAGTTGAAGCGAACGCGCGCTTCTGGTCTGCCTGAAGCAAATACACGGTTGAAGAGCTTGCGTACTTCACCAGGGTTCCGTTCGGGTGCGCGGTGGTTGCAGTCACCATGGTGCCGGTTGCGCCGTACTTATCCAAGAATGACTGCGGAAGCCAGGTGATGTTGTTGTAGTTGTATCCGAGCGTTTCGAACACGCTTGCAGAAACGATCGGGCGGAGCTTCTTGCCCGACACCGCGTACACTGCCGGTGTTTCCAATGCTCGAATCAACGCGCCGTCTCGGAATTCGACGTCATTCCCGACGGTAAACCCAGAGAGATCCGTGGTGAACGTGCTGCTGAAATTCGCTGGGTAGCCCCAGGACGTGTACACGTTCTGGTGGGGGAATGGGTGAATAGTCACGCCATCCGCGTCCACAAGATACACTGCCGGATTGCCTGCGCCCTTAATGAGGTCGCCTGCTGCTGCACCGACTGTGACCGGCGCCAGCGCAAACAAACCAACGCTCCACACTATGGTGGATACCGTTAAAGTAGCTGACAGGACCTTTTTAGAGTGTTTTATGATATCACTCATATAGGTTCTCCTTATATACATTTCTGCCGACCTGGCAGAAATAGTTATTTACCAAATAATAATAAACAAAACGAATAAAATGTCCCTGGTCTGACACTAACCGTGCTCTTTCACTAGTATGAGACGAAAATGCGCGTATACTCGTTACAATTATATACTTTGTTATAGCAGATTTCTCTTACTTGTCAACAACTATTATAGCATGCCTGTCTGTCAAGCAACAAGGCATGTTATACACAAAGATAAACTTTAGCTAATATTAGATAAATTATTCCTTTTTATCCCCAACAGATTCTTGAACCGAAGTTGCGGCAGTATTGTTGCTTCCGGATGATCCTAGTTGGTTTACGGTACCAGGCGTACTGCTTGCAGATATTGACGAACTACCTGTCTTTGTGTCTTGATTCTGTTTTTGAAAAAATCCTGAATTCTGTTGCGCACCACCATCAGCAGTTGCTGCGGCAGCATCTTTGACAATTGCTTTGACTTCTTTGACTTTCTCAACCGCTTGCCCGAGCTCCTGTATGTTCTTGTTGTCAAGAATTTTCTTTGCTTCATTGATTGCTTCTTTTATCTGCTCCGGCGCGGCGGCACTTGAAGCTTTCTCTAAGACTGGCTGCGTGCTTGACGCTGAAGCGCCGTCCGTTTTCTGCGGCGATGACAACGGGGCAAGTTCAGCGCTCTTCACTTTGTCCGAAAGCGCGGCGTCAATCGTTTTTTCAACTTTTTCAATTTTCTTCTGCACCTTGTCTACCGCCTCCTGCTGCACCGCCTCGCTCGTGGAAGCTTGCGCTTTTCCCACGAACACTTCCAAGGACTTGATGTTGGTCTCGTCAACCACATCAAGCGCGTTGTTGAGCGTCGTGAGAAGATCTTTCTCGGCCGCGGTGTCCGCTGCTTTGGCGTTCTGGGATTGTGCAACGCTTGTCGTCTCGGATGCGGCTGTTGTAGTGGTTGTGGAAAGCTCACCGAGCGCTTGGGTGCTCGTGCTGGTTGCTGAATCGTTCTGCGTCGCAAGATCCCGAACTCCGAGATCTGCGCCAGAGGCGGCTGCGGATTCTTCGCGAGCACCACCCGTAAGAGGAGCGGGAGGCGCATCCGGCGCCAAAGCAAATGCATCCGAAAGCGCGGCTTCGGCTTTCTGGTCAGCCAACTTTTCCTTTATCACCAGCAAATTTTCTTCCAATTCCGAAGTTTTGTCATTCACCAATTTTGAAATTTTCAGCACTGTTTCCTCGGATTTCTCTTCTTGACCAAGTTTTTCAAGGCGTTTTTGCACAGAATCCAAATCACTGCTGAAACGCCTGATTGCCTGCTCAATGTGCGGGGTATTGGCTACGGCAGGATCCTGCTCAAGAATCTCGTTCACCTCGGCAAGCCGGGTGGTTGCGAACGAAATCTCGAGTTCGGCTTTTTTTGACTCGGAAAATGCAACCCCGATTTGCGCCCGCTCAATACCCAACTTGACCGAATACAACGGCTCCCCGGGCAAGCTCGCGCGGGCGGCCTGAACCGTGCTCACGGAACTGTACGAAACCACGGCAAAAATGAGGAAACCGGCGAGCGCGGGTTTGAGCGCAGCCTGCGCGAACAGCGAATTGAAAAGTTGCGCAAACGAGGCATGGTCGCGAACCGAAACCGGCGCTTCTTGCCACAAGGGATCTTTTCGTATTTCGGCAAGCAACGCCTCCCGCGCCGTCGCGCACCATGAATCGCGCGGCGAGAGCGCGGCTCGTGCGCGGTACATGTGTTGTTTGAATGAGTAGAATCGCATACTGCTCCTGGCGTACGTTACCGCTTCGCCAGCAACTGTTTCACCTGTTTGACGGCCCGGTGCAGCGCAACGCGGACCGCACCGTTCTTTTTCCCTTGAATTTCGGCAATCTCTTTAATACTCAAATCCTGCAGGTAGCGCAGGGTTATCAATTCCCGGTGGTCCTCCGAGAGCCGGTCCAGCACCCGGAGCACCAACTGAACGTCGTCTCGGTGCTCTGTTTCCTTCTCCAGATTCGATGTCGTATCAATGATGTTTTCGAGCTGACGTTCGGAAAAAGCGGTGAATGCAACTTTTCCGGCGCGGTAGTAATCAATGATCAAGTTCCGCGCAACGCGGTAGAGGAACGCCCGAAAATCTTCTATTCGCTTCTTCTGTGAGCTCGTGTACTCCCACGCTTTTAAAAAAACCTCACCCACCAGATCCTGCGCTTCGTGGTCATTGCGAACCCGTATAATCACAAATCGGTATATTTCATCAACATACTTGTCATACAGCTTGCCGAATGCCTGCTCATCTCCGGCAATGCTGGACGCAATCAAGAACTGGTCGCTGAATTTTACGCTCATATAGTGAGACGAAAAAGCCAAAAAAATGTTACCTGTCCAAATCGTAACAGGCTTATATTTAAGCAAAAAGGGCTTTTTTTGTCTACACGGTTACACCCATGACGTTGACGCGAGCACAACCGCCAAAAAAAACCCGTATACCAGCAGTTTCTTGACGATAATCCGTTTTCTGATGCGTTCGGGGTACAGGTAGTACTTGATGAGGTCATAGCTTGCGAGCACGAGCACGGTCAGGATTGCCGCGAGCGTGACCTCGGTGAACGGCAGCCACGCAACAACCGAAAAAAATTCAATCCCCAAGAGCACGAGCAGCAGGTACGCCGCGAGCAAGCGACCGGGGGAGCGCGTGAGCGTGCACAGCCCGGAGTAGGCGAACACCCCGAAGCTCGCGATGAACACCGCGAACGCTTCCGCGAGCTGCCAGCCGATAACCGTCAAGAGCCCGAAGCTGGTTACGGTCCACACAAAGGTGCCCCCGAAAAAGAGTATCAGCCGGAGCGTAATTGACTGGTGCTCCCCGGGCGTTTCCCGGCGCATGCCGTACACGAAAGCAACCCACAAGAGGAGCGCAATGCCGAACTTCAGGTACTGAAAATCCAGCCACAAGAGCCACCAGAACACGCCCGCGCAGAAGAGCACCACGCTCATCCGGTCAACGAGCACGCTCCAAAACCCGCGACCGGGCGCGGAGAGCCGAGCGCTCGCAACGCCCGAAGCAACCAAACAGAGGAGCAACCAGTACAGCACGCGGGGCGGGTCAAAAAGCGCAAGCTCCCAGCTGAAGAGAACCCCAGCGAGAGACGCCCAAAAAACCAATGATTTCAACATACTATGCGCCTATGGAGCGACTTCAAAAATGTAGGTATTTTCTCCGGGAATCAACAAAAATCTCTTTCCGGTAGACGGGTTTTTAACCTCAAAACGCTCCGCAGCATCCGCCCAAGTCGCCTCAAAAACCCCGCTTTCAAGGCTTTTTTCGAACAAAAGGTGGTCATTGTCGCGAACAATGAATGCCTGGGTGGTGGTTGCAAATCCGCGCCGGACCAAGAGCAGTACATCGTTTTTGTGCTCGCCAGAGCCCTTTTTCGAGGCCAACACCACCTCATCCGGCGCGAGCTGAAACCGCGCCACAGCTGCCCCGCGGACGCTGCCGAAATCAATCTCCCCGTACTCGCCGTAGTCGTGCGGACCCGCATAAAAGACCAAAAACAGGGCGCTCCACGCCAGTACGCCGAACGCGGTGATGATGATGCTCGTTTTGCGCGACAGTTTCATGGTGCTCCGACAATGGAAAGCCAGGGATAGGCCAAAAACAGCTGCTCGCGGCGCCTCGAGAGCGCGGCCCGGTCAGCCGATTCCTCTTTCAACGCTTCTTGCGCGAGTACCACGAGCGCGGCGTGCATAGATCGGTACGGCGCTGGAACGGGCGCGGCGAGGAGGTTCTGGTAGATCGCGCCAAGGGGGTACCCGGACGCATCTTCGCCGGAAAGCTTCGCGTCAATCGCCTGGTTCAGCCGGGGCACGTTCGCGCTGATGGTATCGCGGTAATCCTGAATCCCGGGTGCGGGCTCAATTGCCGCACCTTTGACGTACTCAGCAAGGGGCAACGGCTTTTTTGCGGCTGACCGTAACATCTCCTCCTTGATGCGCGCGCGCTCAAACAGTATTCCGACAAAACTGGCCGCAAAAACAAAAACAAAACCGATTTGCAAGTAACGCTTTTGTTCGTGGAAACTTTTTGTTTTTGTCATGCAAAAATTATACCATTTTTCCCATGGTAATCATACACCGTTGAGCACCGAAGTGCGTGACGAAGTAATATGCTAAAATTAAAAGCTGACCATGTTGAAAAAAAGCTGACAAATTTTCTGGCTTATGTTAGTATAAAATTAGTCAATTTCCACATCAATGTCAAAAAATAAATTGACAAGAAAAACAGGGGAATTACAATGAATCCACAATCGCAATGATTGAGACCACCTTAAAAAAATTCGGGTTTAACGACAAAGAGATTCTGGTGTACCTGACGCTGTTGCGACTGGGGTCAGCTCCGATCCGAGCCATCTCCGAAACCCTAAACATCAACCGCACCACGGTCCACTCCATGCTGCGCACCTTGGGCGACTACGGACTCGTGAGCTTTGTGGACAAGGAAAAACGCAGGTACTTTGCGGCAGAGCCGCCCGAGCACCTCCTGGGCGCGCTCAAGATGAAGCAGAACGACCTGGAGCAGACCAGGGCTGACATAGAGAAAATCATTCCGGAACTGAAGTCCTTGTATGAGAAATCCGAGTTCAAGCCAAAGGTCAAGTACTTTGAGGGGGACCCAGGCATCCGAACCATCCTGCAGGACGTGCTGGACGCAACCGCGGATGAGCCCACAAAGCAGTACTACGTGTACTCATCAAGCACCATCCGCAACACACTCCTCCGCGTGTTCCCGGAGTACAACGACGAGCGCATCAAGCGCGGCATCCGCGTGCAGTCCATTTCCATCGGCCCGGGCGGCATCCTGCGGGGCCTTGATGAGCGCAAGTGGCTCTCCCGGGAAGAATCAAGCCCCACCTACACCTTGATCTACGCAGGCAGGATAGCCCTCATCTCGCTTGATGCATCCGCCCAGCCGCACGGCGTGGTCATGGAAGACCAGAACACGTACCAAACGCAAGTCATGATATTCCGATGCCTATGGGAAAAGCTGTAACCTCAAACCAACAGCATGTCTCGTGCGGTGCGGTCGTGTACCGAAAACACGGTACGGAAGTGGAGGTGCTCGCAATGTATCGCTCTGAAACCGATTCATGGCACCTGCCAAAAGGGACACAAGAACCCGGCGAGAGCCCTGAAGAGACCGCACGCCGAGAGATCATAGAGGAAACCGGTTATCCCATAACCGTTGTGCAATACCTTGGTGGTCTTGAATCAACTATTGAGCGGCCAGGGGGCATCGTCCCAAAGCTGACCCACTACTTTGCTGCCCAGCCCACAAGCGAAGCTCCAACAACAGGAGGCGATACCGAGCATGATGCGGTCCGTTTCGTACCCATTGAAAAACTTAAAAACTTACTCAAGGAAAAACGGGTCAAAAACTTTGAGAAAGAACACCTGATTCTGGAAACATTTCTTGAATCAGGCGTCCTTTTTGAGTAGTACGCTCATTCACAACACGCCATCGGGGGAATGGCACGCCATGCAAAAAAAAGACGTCTGCGTTGTTGTTGCAGCTCGAAACGAGGCAGAATCCATCGCCCAGGTGCTTTCAGGCATCAGGGCCGTGGATGTGGGTCGCCGCATCCACATCCTCGTGGTGGACGACGGATCGAGCGATAAGACGGCAACGGTCGCGGCCGAGCATGCGGACCGCGTCATTTCCAGGTCGCACCGCGGGCTCGGCTATTCCGTACGCCAGGGCTACCAGTTCGCGCTTGATAACAAATTTGATATCGTTGTCAACATCGATGGCGACGGCCAGCACGATCCAGCCACACTGCCGGCTTTCGTGCGCCATCTCCAAAACGGGAGCGCAATCGTCAAAGGCACGCGGTTTCACCCCGAATCGCGGGTGGTGGGGAAAATTCCCAAAGACCGACTGTGCATGAACCAGCATTTCGCCAGGACCGTATCCGAGATTACCGGTTTTCGGATCACGGATGCGCTGTGCGGAATGTACGGCTTCAAGCGAGAGGTGCTCGCCATACTCATGCCGCATCTGCAGCTCGACGGGTACGGTCTGTGTCTAGAAATCCTCATCAAGGGGAGGTATGTCCTGCCCCACTGTACGCCGCTCGAAGTGGCACATCCGGCCATCTACCGTGCCGACACGCACCGGCACCGAGTGAAATACTCTAGCCAGGGCCGTGACGAGCGGGAGCGGCGGTTTCGGGACCACGAACAGCATGTGGTATCGTGTCTCGCGTACTGCAGGAGTATGGGATGGCTGTCTCCGCAATAAAGCACCCGACCCATGCCTACAGAGCGCGCACTGCCGTTGCAACCCTGCAAGCCCACGCAACCCGACCTCCACGCCTCGCATCTCTCTTTCCTTCATGGATTGAGAGATGCGAGGCTTCCTTTTTTGAGGGAAGCGGAAAAATCAAAAAATGCCGAAAATGGCGTTTTGAGAAAACACCGCGCACCATCAAACCCTGCATCAAACCAAAACAATACACCGAGTGCATTGTCCATCAACCCTTACACTTGTGTCGCACAATATAGAAGTGGGGAATCAGACAAAGCTGGAGTTATCCACAGGCACCCACTCACCGCTCTCATCCCGAAACAAGTCCACGCTATCAACAAACTCGTCATCCGAGTAAACCCGCTCAATGCCCGTGCTCCCCCCTACCCTGCCCGAGTAGTGGGTCTTCTCGGAAAGGAGCCGCGGCTTGGTATGGCGCGTAAGCTTCATGCGGCCGATTGGATTCACAAATACAATCTCCTCGATGCTCTCCCCTTCAAGTTCGCCGTTTATGGTTTGATGCTCAAGGATTTCGCAGTCATCCTTAAGCCTTCCCACGATTCCTTGCCATTTTTCCTCGGTCATATGCGATTGATTGGTCGGGCTGGGCGGACTCGAACCGCCGACCTCATCGTCCCGAACGATGCGCGCTACCAACTGCGCCACAGCCCGGCGTCTACTCCTTTCGCTCGCAAATCTCACGATTTGCTCGCGAGGGATACAGCTGACACCTGAAACCTACCAGAAATCTGGTTCCGAAGCAAACACAAAACCGCCCGCCGGAGAGGCGGGCGGTTTTGGTCGTGTACTTACTCGCGCTCGCGAGGAGGACGAGCTTCGTTCACCACGACGGCGCGGCCACCGAAGTCGGTGCCGTTCAATGCGTCAATGGCTTTCTGCGCTTCATCATCAGAACTCATTTCCACGAACCCGAAGCCTTTGCTCCGGCCCGAGAACTTGTCCGTGATGATGGTTGCGCTCGCAACCTGGCCGTGCGCGCCGAACGCCTGGGAGAGATCCTCTTCGGTCGTCTGGTACGGCAAGTTGCCCACGTATAGTTTCTTTGACATAGTATGGATGCATGATGTTCGCAACGAACATCTTCATCTGACTTAACCTGTTTCGACCACGCATCCAACTAAGAAGAGCCGCCTCTGTGGCGACTCTTTCAGAAAAAGAATGCGAAAAACAAGGCTCCTCCAGCATAGCACGTCCGGCCGGCCGTGTCAATGCCCCACGAAAACGGACGCGCCGGCGAAGTCGTTGACCGCTTGCGCGCGAGTGAGCCGCAGAGAACCGCGCCCACCAGAACCGCGGCAAACCTCACAACGATTCAGGGTCCATCCAGCCCGAAAGTTCAGCTTCGCTCGCTGCGTACCCGCGGATGTCTGTGTCCACGCCCTTCTTGATGCCCAGGTGCAAGTGCTTGCGCTCGTTATCCGTGTCAGGACCCGCCTCTCCGAGCAGCGCAATCTGCTCCCCGGGGGCAATGTACTCACCGACTCCGCGCGCAACGCTCGCAAGCGCCACATGGCCGTACACCACGCGGATGGGCTGGCCCCCGTACTCGCACGAGAGCACCAGCACCCCGCCGTACCCGCTCGCCGCGCGCTTGCTCACCAGCTCGCCCCCGCAGATGGCGTACACCGGCACGACAACTCCCTGCTCGCTTGCAAACGTTTCATAGTCAGTGCCCGTATGGTACCCGCTGAACCGCTCCGGCGAAACCGGAGAAGTTTCGGGAGTGATGCGGATGCCGAACGGCTTTTTGGTGATGCGGCTCTTGGCGTCATTGATGGGTGGCGCGAAGCTGGCCATGTCATTGTGGAACGCAAGGCTCTGGATGAATGATTCAAACTCGGCTTCGGAAAATTCCGGATGGCGCGCAAACACGTAAAACAAGCTTGGGTTTGATTCGCTGAACCTGATGTCTATCAGTGTATGGCGGGTGTTCCGAAAGCCGGGTTGGTGGCTAAAATCAGCAACACCCGCCTTTTTTGCTATCTCATAGCGCACCGCGTCGTGACCGCGCACGCCTGTTTCTTCGCGGTTCAGGATGTCAACGGTCAGCAAGGTCAAGAAACGGTTCGCCTCAAAGTACCGGATGAACAGCTGCGACTGTTCCCGGATTGAATCCCCTGCCGCATTGGGGTCGTAGATGTTGATGCTCTCAATCTGGGGTACGTACGCAACCAAAAGGTTAGTCGGTAGTTCCGCGGAAAACCTGAACGCCGGGTTGTACCGCGAAAAATCAACCCGCACTCCCTCGGTCTCTGGTGCGGCGGTTGGCGCATCACTCGCTTCGCGAACTGTGCTGCCAGTCTCGCCAGTTGCTGGAGTTGCGGCACCATCTGGAACATTGGTACCGCACCCCGCACCCAAAAAAGCAATACCAAAGAGTATGATGCATAGCCGAAATTTCATATGCTTACAGTATACCACACCAGCAACGTTCATTGACTTTCTCGGAGATGGGGCGCGGAGAGCCTGTAACAGTTACGCGATAAAATCGTCATCTATGATGAGATGAAAAAGCGGTAACCGTCGATGCCGCCACGCGTAATAATACGGAGGTACTCCGGCCGCTCAAAGCCGGACACCGACACTGCCATGGCAAGAAAGAAAGCCGCCAAGAGAAAGAAGAAGAGATAACCACCGCTTGGCAAAAACCGCTCGCCGAATCGGCGGGCGGTTTTTTGACACAATATTGACAGAATTGCCAGTATGTAGTATTATACTCTATTCTACGGAATAGAGATTTGTACGCATATACGGGCCCTAGAATCACCAGTCAAACAGTATTTTCAGGACTACCGGAGTTAGAGTGCGCCCGTATATCGTACAGATTTGTATTCCGAAGAAAGTATGAATTTCAACAACTACACAACCAAAGCCGCGGAGGCTTTAGAGGGCGCCTTGCAGTTGGCAGGTACGCTCAACCACCAAGGACTCTTGCCCGCGCACCTGTTTTTGGTATTGCTCAAGCAAGCAGGCGGCTTGGTGCCGGTCATCCTTTCTAAAATGGGCAAAAATCCGGATGAGCTCTCGCAGGCTGTGCAGGAGCGTTTGACCGGGCAGCCGCAGGTTTCGGGCGTATCATCCCAGCATCTGACTCCGGAGCTGAAAGCCGTGTTTGATGCTGCCGAAGCAGAGGCGGCGCGCCTTAAGGACGAGTACGTGTCTGTTGAGCACTTGCTGCTCGCGCTCTTGGATGACAAGGACATGAGCGCGCTTGCCGGCATTTCAAAAAAAGACGCGGAAAAAGTTTTGAAAGACGTGCGCGGAAGCCAGCGGGTGACTGACCAGGATCCCGAGGCTAAGTACCAGGTTCTTGAAAAGTACACCATGGATTTTACCGCGCTTGCCCGTGACGGTAAGATTGATCCCGTCATCGGCCGCGATGATGAAATCCGGCGCATCATGCAGATTCTTTCGCGCCGCACCAAGAACAACCCCGTGCTCGTGGGTGAGCCGGGCGTGGGAAAGACCGCCATTGTTGAGGGCTTGGCTAAAAAGATTGTTGACGGAGACGTGCCCGAGCCATTGCGGGGCAAGCGCGTGCTCACGCTTGATCTGGCGAGCATGATTGCGGGCACCAAGTTTCGCGGAGAATTTGAAGACCGCCTGAAGGCGCTGATTAAGGAAGTGGAGGCCGCCGAAGGCCGCATTATTCTGTTTATTGATGAGCTGCACACCGTGGTCGGCGCGGGCTCGGCAGAAGGCGCCATGGACGCGGGCAACATTTTGAAGCCGGCTCTGGCGCGCGGAAAACTGCACGCGGTTGGAGCAACGACTTTGAAAGAGTATCGCCTACGTATTGAGAAGGACGCCGCGTTGGAGCGCAGGTTCCAGCCCGTGTATGTTGAAGAGCCGTCTGTTGCCGACACCATTTCAATCCTGCGCGGCATCAAGGACCGCTATGAAGTGCACCATGGAATTGCCATTCGGGACAATGCTTTGGTTGCGGCCGCAAACCTTTCGGCGCGGTATTTGACGGACCGGTTTTTGCCGGACAAGGCAATTGACTTGGTGGATGAAGCAGCTTCTGTATTGCGCCTTGAAATTGATTCCAAACCCACGGAGATTGACAAAATCCACCGCAAACTGCGCCAGCTTGAGATTGAGCGCGAGGCGCTAAAAAAGGAAAAAGATGACGTATCACGCGCTCGCCTTGGGGAGATTGAAAAGCAGATCGCGGAAATCAAGGAAGAGAACAAGTCCCTGGAGCTTGCCTGGCAGAACGAGAAGCAGCACATTGACGCCATTAAGCACGCCCAGTCCGAAATTAACGGCTTAAAGCGCGAGGCAGAACGCAAGGAGCGCATCGGCGACTTGCAGGGCGTTGCCGAGATTAACTACGCCAAGATTCCGGAACTGGAAAAACGCGTTAAGGAATCCAAAGCCAAACTCACCGAAGTCCAAAAAGGCAATCCCCTCCTGAAAGAGGAAGTGGATGAGGAGGATATCGCCCGCGTGGTTTCGCGCTGGACCGGAATTCCGGTGACGCGGCTCGTGACGAGCGAACAGAAGCGGCTCGCTTCAATGGAAGAGGAAATCTCCATGCGCGTGGTCGGCCAAAAGGACGCCATCAAAGCGGTCTCAAATGCCATCCGCCGCTCTCGGGCGGGCATTTCCGAAGAGACTAAACCAATCGGGTCGTTTATGTTCCTCGGGCCCACGGGCGTGGGCAAGACTGAACTTGCAAAATCAGTGGCCAGTTTCCTGTTTAATGATGAGAAGCAGATTGTGCGCATAGACATGTCCGAGTACATGGAAAAGCACACCGTAGCCCGTTTGATTGGCGCGCCTCCGGGGTATGTTGGTTATGACGAAGGCGGGCAATTGACCGAAGCAGTCCGCCGAAGGCCATACACTGTGGTCTTGCTGGATGAAATTGAAAAAGCCCATCCCGACGTGTTCAACGTGCTTCTCCAGGTTCTTGACGAGGGGCGCTTAACCGACTCCAAAGGCCGGACGGTTAATTTTAAAAATACGGTGATTATTATGACGAGCAACTTAGGCTCGGACATCATTGAAGAGCACATGGATGACCGAAAACGCCAGGAAGCTGAAGTTGAAAAGCTTTTGCATAAAATGTTCCGACCTGAATTTTTGAACCGTTTGGATGATGTCATCATCTTCCAGCATCTGACTGAAGCAGAGATTGCTGATATTGTTGATTTGCAGCTCGCGCAGGTGGAAGAGCGGCTCTCACAAAAGGGCATCACCCTGACTATGACTGACAGCGCCAAAAAGCACCTGGCAGAGGCAGGGTATGACAAGGCCTTTGGCGCGCGCCCGTTAAAGCGCCTTATCCAGAACGAAATTCTGGATGAGCTTGCGCTTTCCATTATTGAGGGTACCATCCAAGATGGAGACTCGGTACGCATTGATTTCAAGAATGACGAGATAGCAATACAAAAAAAATAACGCTCCTCACAACCAACCGCAGGGGAGATTTGTGATGAAGCACGTAGGAGTGGTATACTGAAAGTATTGGAAACGCAAACCACGCACAAGAAGGAGGGCTTGTGCCAAAACTCTTGCATTGGTGCTCATTTGAATTCGCGCGGAATGCCGGCGCAACCGAGATACACGTATATCTGAACGGAGAGCCAACCGTGCCGTTCCCGGCAACGAGAGTGGATCTAGAAGCCCTAAAACATCAAGTCGCTGAAACGCGGAAATGGGGAGGACTCCGCATGTTGGCGCCTGACGATGGGGTCGCGGTGCAGAGCGAGCACCCGCTTGAGGTCTCAATCGGCTGGTCCGAACACGGCGAAAAGCAGCGCATCGGCTGAACACACCACGGGGAATGGGCTCCCGGGGTCAGGCTGAGCGGAACACGGATGTTCCACTCAGCCTCTTTTTTTGCTATACTGCATTATTATGGTTACTACTCTTTCGGTTTTAACGCTTATTGCGGACATCATCATTGTGCTGGCAGTCCTTACCTGGATCGTGGAACGGTTCTATAAACTTGCTTTTTTGAATCCAATGAAACGGTTTGTCCGGAAATACAGCCTGGAGATCCTGTTCCTCATCCCTCTGATAGCAACCCTGGGCAGCCTCTACCTTTCCGAAATCCGCGGTTGGACCCCGTGCAAGCTCTGCTGGTACCAGCGCATCTTCATGTACCCCCAGGTGATCCTGGTCGCAACCGCGCTTGTCCGGAAAGCCCGCGGCATCATTGCCTACCTCATTCCCCTCTCAATTATCGGCGCGCTGATTTCAACACTGCATTACACCGAACAAATCCGAGCGCGGCTCACCCCCTTGGACCCGCTCGCGCCCTGCGACCTTTCAGGCGTTTCCTGCGCAGCCACGCCCCTATTCCACTTCGGGTACATCACCATTCCCGTAATGGCGTTCTCCGCGTTCGTGCTGATTCTGATTGTGGCGCTCGCCAACAAACCCCGAACCAAATAGTATCGTATGGAAAAGCTCATCGCAGGTATTGCCCTGGCCGCGTCTTTCGTCTTGCCCGCCTCTCCCGCGCACGCCCAGGAAGTGGACGCGCCAGAACCTGCGGTGATTGAAGTGTTTGAGCGGGATGACTGCAGCCACTGCAGGGATTTTTTTGCGTTTGTTGATGAACTCGCAAAGGTTCGGGACGATTTTATTGTGCGGCCGTATGATTTGTATACCACGGAAGGCAGGAGCTTTTTTGATGAGGCAACAAACGCGTTGCGGCTCGTGAAAGGCACGCCCATCATCTACCTCAAGGGCAGTATTATCCAGGGCTTTGACAGTTCGGAAACCACCGGAAAAGCCATTGTTGTATTGCTTGATGCGCCACGTGACGAACCAGCGCCGACGTTACGCGAAGTGGTTGACGCGGCCAAGACTGGTCAACAAAGCCAACCCGTGCTCACCTCGGGCAGTATCTGCGATGACGGGACACTGTGCACGGTGCTGACCCCTGCCGCGACCGTGCGCATTCCATTCACCAACACGATTATTGACCCGACCCGGTACTCATTGCCCATACTTGCCGCAATCCTCGGAACCGTGGACGGATTCAACCCCTGCGCCATGTGGGTCTTGTTCATGTTCTTGGCGGCCCTTGTTGCCATCAACAACCGCCGCAAGATGCTCCAGGTGATTGGCCTGTTTTTGCTTGCCGAGGCAATCATGTACTATTTGATTCTCTCGGCATGGCTCTATGCCTGGGACTTCATCGGATTGGACCACATCGTGACTCCTTTGGTCGGGCTCCTCGCCCTTGGAGCGGGATCCTACTTTCTGTATGAGTTCCACCGGGGCGAAGCCGCGTGCCGCGTCGCAAGCCCGGGAGAGCGCACGCGCATATCAGAGAAAATAAAAACATTCGCGGACAAGCCGTTGACATTGCTTGCCGCGCTCGGCATCATTGGCATCGCGTTTTCCGTGAACATCTTTGAGTTTGCGTGCTCCATCGGCATTCCCCAGACCTTCACCAAAATCCTTGACCTCGCAAACCTCTCCTGGGCCGCAAAGCAGCTCTACAACGCGATCTACATCATCGGGTACATGCTGGATGATTTCATCGTGTTCGGAATCGCGCTGGCGAGCTTTGAAAAAATCGGCATCACCGCAAAGTACTCCCGCATCTCGCACCTCATTGGCGGGTTACTGATGGTAGTGCTCGGTTTGATACTGCTCTTGAAGCCTTCTTTGCTGATGCTGTAACGCGTGACACACTGCTTCGTATGCCCCGAAGATGAGCGTGCTGTACGCAATATAGCCCGCGAACGAGTTGCGGAAAAACGGAATCCCGGCAACGTACGACGCCATCAAACCGGAAAAATCAGGCGAATACATGCCGCTCGCGGCCCAGACCGCCGCGTTTGTGGTGAGATAGAAGATGACTGATGAGGCAATGCTCGCGCCCAGCGCGGTCGTGAATGAGTAGTGGCGCCGTGCCGCGTAGGATGCGCCGAGCGTGAACGCGTAGGACGCGTACACCGTAGCCATGACCGAGAACTGGTACGAACCGATGATAACGTCAGAGAGAGCCAGAGCCGCAAGCGGAAGCCAGAGCAACTTTCGCGGCATCAAAAATCCAGAAAACAGCATCAACGAGCCCATTGGAGTAAAGTTCCATGGATGCGGGATAATGCGGCCGACAACCGCGAGTATGGCGACGAACGCGCCAAAAAGAACCAAATTTGTTTTATTCATAGTTTTTGAACAGCGATGAGGTAAATTTCCACATAATCACGTCTCCGGGCCGCACCACGTACGCGTCCGCCGCAACCTCGGCATATGTGTTGTTCACCCAGTACTGCCAGTACTTTGTATCGCTTCCGTTCTGGTAGCCGTTGATGCTCTCAATGAGCACACCGAGGTCCTCGTAGTCAGTTGCGGTGACGGAAAGCTCGCCCGATGCGCCAGCGGTCCGTTCCAGCAATGACCATACCGTATCTCCTTCGGTGACGGAAAGCTCGGAAAACCCGAGCAGCTCCGCGCCTGTGTCAATCATGATGCTGGTCGGCCGCTCGGTTTGCACTGACTGACCCGACTGGCTGGTTGTGGATTGGTCCCGAAACCCGAGCCCGAGCAAAAACCCAGCAATGAGAAACAAAGCTCCCAGAATCAAAAATTTAATCTGCTTCATACAAAACTGATTTGATAATCATAGCCGTGGCTCTCGCCTTTCCGGCGACGAATCAGGTATGCCGCAATGATAATCAACGTGCCGTCAACCGCATATACTGCACTATGCCATGGATTCGGCAGCCGTACCGGAGTTTTTGACGACGTACTATGCGCCGAAGCGCCCGCAACCTGAGCGGTGATGAGCTCAACGGGCACGCGGATGCCGATCGCCACTTTCAGAGTTGAGCGCTGCCTGCTGTCGGATGAAACCAGTGTTACGTGTGTTTTTTGAGATTCCTGGGGCATCCTGAACCGCAGCACCACGCCCTGCGACTGCCCTGGGGCAAGCGTAAACGTCTGGGGGTTCATACTCACGCGCCCTGAAAACGATTCAGGAACCGAGAGCTCGTACTGCTGGTCAATGGTATCTGTGTTGGTGACGCGCACGCGGGACGTGGCCGCTTCTCCGGCCGTTCCCCGCACGGCAATGCGGGACTGGTCAACAGAAGAGCTTCCCGCAAACACGGCGGACGGGATGAGCAGCAACATTGCAATGATCGCATGCTTCATACGCTAGTTCGCGGAGTGCGCCCAAAAAATTAAGGTTCCACTCTCTGCTCCGGTGCTTGCATAGGAGCCGGGCACGGATAGCGTGACGCCGACTGGTACGTTCCTGTTCCCGGCAATGCTCTTCTGCCACTGGGGAGGAACCACGTTATCCAAGGTCAGGTTACCAGTAAACAACGATGAGCCGCTCACGGACGCAGTGGTAACAATGCTTAATGCGCTGCTGTTGGTGATGGTCGCCTGCTTGGTGGCGGATTGACCCGGGTTCAGGGTGCCGAAGTTCAAATCTCCGGACACGCCGAAGCTCACGCCGCCCGCAGGCGTTGACCCGGTCCCTGGGCTGCCGCCGGCGCCACTGCTGCTACCAATGGTCACCGAGAGCGGCAAACTTGCCTGCTCCGGAGCATCCCCGACGACAACGAGAATCGCGCCGCTGCGCACGCGGTTATCCGCTTCCGCAACCAAGTAGAAGGCACCCTCCTGATTCCAAACAAGACTGACCTGGCCCGCGGCATTGCTGGTGAATGACTCGCCGCCGCGTTTTAAGGTCGCGCCCGAGAACGGCTGCCACGAGCCGCTCGCGTACTCTTGAATAACCGCGGTGGTCATGCTACCGGGTGCAACCGTTGAAACGTCATGCACCACGCGCAGAGGTTTGTCGTCCCACTCACCGTAGTACCAAATGAGTTCGTCTCCGTCTGACATCGCGTAATCAGCAGCGCCCACCTGCGCCATCACGTAATTTGGCAGGTATGACCAGCCCTCCATGCCCGCGGCCGCCTCTCCCGCAATGGTGGTGAGGTAGGGCCCGTACTGCGTGTCCTGTATAACGTACGTGTAGTTGCACG
>CAZSGI010000013.1:0-16874 GCA_964606465.1 uncultured Gammaproteobacteria bacterium
ATCGGAGAGCATGTGTATTTTGGTTTTCAAGGGCTGTGTGTATTATACCAGAAACTATTCTTTTGACGCAACTGTTTTTACCGTGGACTAATTATCAAAAATGTTGTATGATAGACGCATGGATTTGTCGCGCCTGAAAGCCGATGTTGTGTGGTACGCCGGGGTTGGAGCGAGCGCGTTCGCGCTCGCCGCGATTTGGTTCGTTGCGGTGTGGCGGTTTGGGGTTTCCGAGGATTTTATCCCCCTGCACTACACCGTCTACTTCGGCCTGGACCGGTTCGGGCCCAAGTACGACCTGTTTCTGTTCCCCAGCTTGGGCAGCGTGATACTCGCGGTGAACGCGCTCCTCGCGCGGACCGTGTTTGCGGAAAACCGGTTGTGGCAGGGCGTCTTTCTGGGGCTTACGTTCATGATGGAGCTTACGCTCTTGGTTTCGCTGGTGCTTGCGGTGTTGAAAGGACTTTCGTAACATGGATGTTCCAACCCTGTTTCCCGTCATCAAAATTTTCATCCTCACCACGCTCGCGTTCGTGATCGCGTTCGGCATGACGCCGATACTCGCGCACTTTCTGTACAAGTACAAGCTGGGCAAGGCCATCCGCGCGAGCTCCCAGGCGCCGGTGTTCGCGAAGCTCCACCAGAAAAAGGCGGGCACCCCGACCATGGGCGGGGTGCTGGTGTGGGTCACGGTGCTCCTCTTGGCGCTGGTATTTTTTTACGTTGAAAAATTTTTTCCGGAATCAAGCCTCGCCTCCTTCAGCTTCCTCGATCGCGGGCAGACGCTCCTGCCTCTGGGCGCGCTGGTCGCTTCCTCGCTCGTTGGGTTGGCCGACGACTGGTTCAACATTCGCGCGGACGGCGGCGTCTTCAACGGGGGCCTCAACGTGTGGCACCGCTTGGTTCTCTACACCCTGATCGCCGCGGTCGGCTCGTGGTGGTTCTTCTACAAGCTCGCGTGGGACGTGCTGTACGTGCCGTTCGTGGGGAGCTTCGAAATCGGGTGGTGGTACGTGCCGATTTTCATCTTCATCATCGTGGCAACCGCGTTCTCCGTAAACGAAGCTGACGGTTTGGACGGCCTCGCCGGGGGCTTGCTGCTCGCGGCGTTCGGCGCGTTCGGGGCCATGGCGTTCGTCTCGGGCCGGTTCGAGCTCGCCGCGTTCTGCGGGGCGATCGTCGGCAGTCTGCTCGCGTTCTTGTGGTTCAACATCAACCCGGCGCGGTTCTTCATGGGAGACACGGGAGCCATGGGCTTGGGCGTCACGCTCGGCATCGTCGCCATGCTCACGAACACGGCGCTGTTCCTGCCGGTGGTGGGGTTGCTCTTCGTGGTTGAGTCCGGGTCAGTCATCATCCAGACGGTTTCCAAAAGGCTGTTCGGAAAAAAGGTGTTCATCTCAACCCCCATCCACCACCACTTTGAGGCAATCGGCTGGAGCGAGCCCAAAATCGTGATGCGGTTCTGGGTGATTTCCGGAGTCTCGGCAGTCGTGGGGGTAATCGTGTTCCTCGTTGACCGCTCGCTATGATCGCGATTTCAGGGAAAAAGATTCTGCTCCTCGGTTTGGGTTTGCACGGCGGGGGAGCGGCCACGGCGCGGTGGCTCTTGCGTCACGGCGCCAAGCTCGTTGTTTCAGACCTCCGCCCCAGGGAGCTCCTGGAGCCTTCAATCAAAACGCTCGCCGCGCACCGCGGCGTTACGTACGTCTTCGGCAGGCACCGCGAGCAAGACGTTCGGTGGGCTGATTACGTGGTGTACAACCCCGGGGTGCCCAGAGAGTCAACGTATTTGCGGCTCGCTCGCCGTCTCAACAAACCGGTGTACAACGAAGCGAGCCTGTTTTTTGACCGGTGCCGCGGGGCGGTGATTGCGGTCACCGGGACGCGCGGAAAATCAACCGTTGCCAGTTTGATTGCCGCAATGTGCAAGAAAAAGAATCCGCGAACCGTTCTTGCGGGCAACATCAAAACCGCCCCCCAATCGTGGTTGCGGGCAAACTCCATGCTTTCCGTGCTGGACCGTGTGACGCGCAACCATTTGGTCGTTCTGGAGCTCTCCAGCTGGCAGCTCGAAGGGTTGCATGCGGTGCGGAAAGCGCCCGAGATTGCGGTGGTGGTGAACGTATACCCTGACCATCTGAATCGGTACCGGAGCCTCTCGCACTACTACTCGTCAAAGAAAGAAATTTTCAGGCACCAGACGCCCGAGCATTTTTTGGTGCTCAACAAGAATGACCGCGTGGTGCGGCAGTGGCAGAAAGAAGCCCGCTCGCGGGTTGTGTTTTTTTCCAGAGGTGAGCACAACGCATTGATGAAAGGCATGAAACTGGAAGGCGAGCATAACGCGGAGAACGCGCGAGCCGCGATTACCGCGGCAAAACAATACGGCGTGTCCAGCCGGGACATCAGGAGCGTTTTGAGAAATCCCCCCGTGCTTTCGGGCAGGCAGGAGGTCATCGCCCTAAAAGAGGGGGTCGCCTACGTCAACGACACCACGTCCACCACGCCCGAAGCCGGCATTGCGGCTTTGAAACGCTTCGGCGCCACGCGCAAGAAAAACATCATCCTCATCGCTGGCGGGGCCGATAAAAAGCTTGCGTTCGGCGCGTGGGCGCGCGCCGTCCGAGAGCGCTGCAAGCGGGTGTACCTGCTCGTCGGCGACGCGAGCGGGAAGCAAAGGAGGGCGTTGCGGGGATGCAAGAACGTTGCTGCCGGGCACGACGATTTGGGTGCCTTGGTGCGGCGGGTCGCATCCCTCGCGCGCCCGGGCGACGTGGTGCTGTTCTCCCCGTCCGCGGCGAGCTTTAACCTGTGGTCGCACGAGTTTGCCCGCGGGGATGCGTTCAACAAAGCAGTTCGGAGCCTATGACCGTTTTGAAGCCTCGCAAAGTAGCGGTGAAGAGCCGGCTGGACAAAACCCTGCTCGCGACAAGCGCGCTCATCGTGGCGTTCGGGTTGGTGATGCTGTTTTCCGCCTCCGTTGCCGTGGGAATCGAGCGGTTCTCTGACCCGAACTTTTTCATCAAGCGCCAGCTCGTCTCCCTCGCGGTCGGGCTCCTCGGCGCGGCGGTTGCGTACCGGATCGATTACCACTTCTGGCAGCGCTGGTCGCTCCTCGCACTCGCCTTCTCCATCGCGCTCTTGGTGGCGGTGCTCCTCCCGGACATCGGCATTTCCGGCCAGGGTGCCAAGCGGTGGCTCGACCTCGGCGTGGCCGGGTTCCAGCCGAGCGAGCTCGTCAAGCTGACCTTGGTTACCTACCTTGCGGCGTTCCTCGCGGAGCGCGGAGGGCGCGCGGTGCGGGATTTTAAAACCGGGCTCATTCCGCTCGTTACGGTGCTCGGGGTCATCGCGTTCCTCATCCTCAAGCAGCCGGATTTGGGCACGCTCATCATCATCTGCGCGATTGCGCTTAGCATGTACTTTGCAGGCGGCGCGAAGATGCGCCACTTCATCGGGCTCATCGGCGCCGGCGCGGTGGCGCTCGGGGCCGCAATCGCCCTGGCGCCGTACCGGCTCGCGCGGTTTGCCGCTTTTCTGAACCCCGAAGCAGACCCGCAGGGCGCGGGGTACCACATCACCCAGTCCCTGATTGCGGTCGGGTCCGGCGGGCTCTTCGGGTTGGGGTTGGGCCACTCGCGCCAGAAGTTCCTGTACCTCCCGGAGGTTACGGGCGATTCCATATTCGCGGTGATTGCCGAAGAGCTCGGGTTCGTGGGGAGCGCGTTCGTGATCGCCCTGTTCCTGGTGTTTTTCTGGCGCAGCGTCCGGATCGCACGCCTCGCTCCGGACGCGTTCGGCAAGCTCGCCTCCATCGGCATCGGCTGCTGGATTGTGCTGCAGGCGTTCATCAATATAGGCGCCATGCTCGGCGTGCTGCCCCTCACCGGGCTCCCGCTGCCCATGATCTCGTATGGCGGCAGCTCCCTGATCGTGACGCTCGCGGCGGTCGGGATACTCTTGAACATTTCGAAACAGAGCAGCAGGGTGTGATATGAAGATTCTCTTAACCGGCGGGGGAACCCTGGGTTCCGTCAACCCGCTCATCGCAATCTACGAGGAGGCCGTCCGGCAGGGGAAACGCTGGGAGTGGTTCTGGGTCGGCACCAGAGACGGCGTGGAGAAGCCGTTCGTAGAATCGCTCGGCATTTCCTACGAGTGGGTGCCGGGCGCAAAGCTGCGGCGGTACGTTTCGCCGTACCTCGCGGTTGACCCGCTCGCTTTCATGGCTGCGTTTTTGCGGAGCATCCTGATCATCATCACCGTCAAGCCGGACGTGGTCGTAAGCGCGGGGTCGTTCGTTTCCGTACCCGTGGGGTGGGCCGCAAAGCTTTTCGGGAAAAAGATCGTCATCCACCAGCAGGACATCCGCCCCACGCTCTCCAACCGGCTCGTCTCGCCGGTTGCGGATCGGATTACGGTCAGCTTTCAGAAATCGTTGCAAGACTTTCCGCGCCAAAAGACGGAGTGGATCGGCAACCCGGCGCGCGAGGAGGTTTCGCTCGCTCGCCCGGCGCGCGCGCGGGAGAAGTTCAAGTTACAGGCGGAGTTTCCGACCCTGCTCGTTACCGGCGGGTCGAGCGGGGCCGAGGCGCTCAACCAATGGGTGTGGACTCACCTCGCGAAGCTCACCGAGCGCACCAACGTGGTCCACCTCACCGGCCGCGGCAAGTCCGACGCTTCAAAGACGCACGCGAACTATTGCCAGCTCGAGCTCTTGGAGGAGGACTTCTACCACGCCCTCGCCGCCTCGGACCTCGTCGTCAGCCGGGCCGGCATCTCTACGATTACCGAGCTCGGGTACCTCGGCAAAGCCGCCATCTTTATTCCCATGCCGAACACGCACCAGGAGGACAACGCATGCTACTGCGCGCGCGAGCACGCGGCGCTCGCGTACCGCCAGGACGAGCTGGACGGACGCGTGGTGCGCCGCGTGCGCGAGCTTTTGGCCTCGAGCAGAGAGCGCCGCGTGCTCGGAGACGGTCTGCGGAAGCTCGCCAAGCGCGGCGCGGCCGGGCGCATGGTTTCCATCATCAGCGAGCTATGCAGTTGAAACGCTACCGGCACGTTTACCTCATCGGCGCGGGCGGCATCAGCGTGTCCGCCATCGCCAAGCTGTTCCTCGCGCGCGGCGTGCGCGTATCCGGGTTTGATTTGGCGGAAAGCGTTATCACGGATGAGCTCCTCCGCATGGGCGCCCGCGTGGTCATCAAGGATGAGCGCGCGGGCCTCCCGGAGGGCATTGACCTCGTGGTGTACTCCGAGGCGGTTCCGAACGATGATCCGCGCCGGGTACGCGCCCGCCTTGCAGGCATTCCGGAGATGGCTGCGGCCGCGTTCTGGGGAGAATTCAGTCGCAGTTTAAAGGTCATCGCCGTTTCTGGCACGAACGGAAAGTCCACCACCACTGCCATGGTGGGGCTCGCGCTCGAGCGGGCCGGGTTTGACCCCACGGTGGTGGTGGGCGCGCGCGTTCTCGCGTGGGACTCAAATATCCGCATCGGGAAGAGCGACTGGCTCGTGATTGAAGCGGATGAGTACGCCGCGAAAATGCTCAACTACGAGCCCCTGGTTGCGGTGGTCACCAACATTTCCCCGGACCACCTGGATTACTACCGGGATTTGGACGACATCGTTGCGCACTTCAACCGTTGGCTCTCTTCTCTGCGCGCGCACGGCACCGTTGTCTTGAACCGCGACGACCCGGCGAGTGAGCGGCTCGCGGTTTCCGGGCGCTCGGTTCGCTGGTTCGGGGTGGGCGGCTCTGCGGGCGTGCGCGCCGCGGGCGTTACCCAGACGTCGGGCGCCGATACGTGGGTCGGTAACACAAACTTCAACATCGTGGACAGCCGCTCTGACTGGGGGTACGTAAAGATGTGCGTGCCTGGGCAGCATAACGTCGCCAACGCCCTCGCCGCCGCGGTTGCGGCGGATTCCGCGGGCGTTCCGCGGAAGGAGATACGCAAGGCGCTCGCGGAATTCAGGGGAACCTGGCGCAGGTTTGAGATGGTGGGGGAGTACCGCAAGGCGCTCGTCGTTTCAGACTACGCGCACCATCCGGACGGCATCCGGGCAACCATCCGCGCCGCGCGCGCGTGGTACCCGTTCCGCCGCATCATCGTCCTGTTCCAGCCGCATCACCGCAACCGAACCAAGAAGCTGTTCGGTGCGTTCACCGGCTCGTTCGACCGCGCCGATGAGGTCATTATTTCGGAAATCTACGACGTGTCCGGCCGCGAGGCTTCGGGCGACCGGGACGTGTCGTCAAAAGATTTGGTCAAAGCTATTTCGGCGCGTCATCCCGAGCGAACCCGCCGAGACCACCCACTCGTCCGCTACGCTCCTGGCTTGAAAGAAGCAGAGAGCATGCTCAAAGGAAAAATAAAACCCGGAGACGTGGTCATGGTCATGGGGGCAGGGGATGTGGACCGCGTCGCCCGTTCATTAGCCGAATAACATGGAAAATAAACAACTAACATAACAAACGCCTATGCGGATACTCTTTTTCAACCGCGCGCTCCGGATCCTGCTCTGGACCAACGCCATGATTCTCCTCGCTGGCGCCATGCTCGGCCCGATCTACGCCCTGTTCGTGGAGAAAATCGGGGGCGACCTGCTGGACGCGAGCTTTGCCGGCGCCTTGTTCGCGCTCGCCGCGGGGTTCGCCTCGCTCGTCTCCGGGAAGTACGCGGACGCCATACGGGAGAACGAGCTCATCATCGCCGCGGGCTATGTGGTGATGAGCATCGGTTTCTTTTCGTACCTGTTTGTGGATTCCGTGGCGCAGCTGTTCCTGGTCCAGGTCATCATCGGGCTCGGCGGGGCCGTGTACGCGCCCGCATTCGACGCGGTGTACTCCAAGCACTTGGACGGGCGCAGGTCCGGGGCGCAGTGGGGCGCGTGGGAATCCATGGCCTACTTCACCACCGCTTTCGGCGCGGCTGCGGGCGGCTTGGTGGTAACGCGGTTCGGGTTTGGAGCGATGTTCGTCACCATGGCCACGCTCTCGCTCGGGAGCGCGATCTACATCTACTTCCTGCCGCGCAGGGTGCTGTGAGGCGCTTCTCAAGCGGAAGTGGTCACGAGGGTGATGCCGGGATGAAAGTATGCTGCGGCACGTTGACTCGCCTCCTCTCTAATGGTAGAATATAGCCATATGGCAAATCATTCCGCACAACGAAAAGATTCCGTGACCGTAGGGTTGTACTCTGAAGCATTTTTGGGTGATTTGGAAGATGGACTGAAAGAAGTAATGCATGATAACTGTTACGTATTTCGTGCATGGCACGACCATTGATAATGAGAATGAGCGCGCAACCGGCTGGCTGCCCGGGGAGCTTTCGGAAGTGGGAAAAACGCAAGCAGATGACCTGGGCCACCTGGTCGCTGATAAGCATTTTGACGCAGTATTCTGTTCGGATTTAAAGCGCGCCGTTGATTCCACGGAGCTCGCGTTCGGCGGCACGTACGACATCATCCCGGATACGAGGTTGCGTGAAGTCAATTACGGCGACTACAACGGCACAGCGGAAAGTGAGTTTAAGGATGACATGGCACGGTACGTTGAGACTCCCTACCCGAACGGGGAGAGCTACAAGGATGTGGAAGCGCGCGTCCGCAATTTTTTGGGCGATGTTTCGCAAAAGTACGATGGCAAGCGCATTGCCATTGTCGCGCACCAGGCTCCCCAGCTCGCGCTTGATGTCATTGTGAAAAGCAAGACCTGGGAGCAGGCAATCAAAGAGGACTGGCGCAACACCCGCGCCTGGCAGCCGGGGTGGGAGTATGTAGTTGATAAGTCGGTATAACAGCCATTTGGCTTCCCACAAGGAAGCCCTTGACACCTTCCCTGGACTCTATTAGTATAATTATACTTATAATAGCGTATCATCCAAGCCAAAAGTAAGCATATTGTTAGGGATATTTAAGAGCGAACGCTCTTGAGTGGTTTATTTTTTCTTAATCCATGGATCAAAAAGGCGCACTCGAGCCGGAAGGTTTCAACGTCAATCGGAAGGGGTTCATAGAAGTTGACGGACGTGTTTTGGAGCTCCTGCCCAACGCAACGTTCCGGGTAGAGCTCGAGAACGGGCACGAAATCCTCGCCCACCTCTCCGGCAAGATGCGGATGTTCAAAATCCGCCTGCTCCCGTTTGACAAGGTGAAGGTGGAGATGAGCCCGTACGACACGAGCAAGGGCAGGATTACCTATCGTTACTAAGTAATTGAAACGAATGAAAGTTCGAGCTTCGGTAAAAAAGATGTGCAGGGATTGCAAGACCGTGCGCCGCAAGGGGCGCATCGTGGTGATATGCAAAAACCCGCGGCATAAGCAGCGGCAGGGGTAGTCCTCTTGAGTATGGCAGTACGCATCGCGGGAGTAACGCTCCCAGAGCACAAACGAATCGTCATCGCGCTCTCGTACCTGAAAGGTGTCGGCCGCGCCAAGAGCGAGCTGATTCTCCGGGCAGCGAACATTGACGAGAACCGGCGCGGCAAGAGCTTGACCGAAGAAGAGGTTGGCCGTATCCGCGCGGTCATCGAAACGCAGGGTTTGCTCCTGGAGGGTGATTTGGCGCGGGCGGTCCACGCGAACATTAAGCGCCTGAAGGAGATCGGCTCCTGGCGGGGGCTGCGCCACGCGCGGCACTTGCCCGTGCGCGGGCAGCGCACCAAGACCAACTCCCGGACGGTCCGCGGGAACGTCCGCAAGACCGCAACCAGCGGAAAGAAGCCGGCGGCGCAGAAGACGTAGCCGTACCTATGAGCGAGGAAGCACAACCGAAAGAAGCGCAGCGTCCGGAGGCGCCAACCACAAAGAAGCGCAAGAAGAAATCCAAGGTTTCCCTCAAGCGGGGCGTTGCGTTCGTGAACGCGTCCTACAACAACACCAAGGTGAGCATCGCGGATGCGAGCGGGAACGTGGTTGCGTGGTCATCGGCTGGGAAGGCGGGGTTTAAGGGTCCCAAGAAATCCACGCCGTACGCGGCCGGCGTGGTGGTGCGCGGTTTGGCGGATTTCGTGAAGCAGTCCGGGCTTTCGCACGTTGACGTGGTGGTGTCCGGCGTGGGCATGGGGCGCGACGCCGCCATCCGCGCGCTCGCGGGTTTGGGGCTCTCGATTCAATCCATCAAAGACCGGACGCCGGTTCCCCACAACGGGCCGCGCGCCAAGAAGGCGCGGAGGGTGTAGCGTATGGGACGAGACCTCGCGCCAAAATACAAGCGCTCGCGCCGGGAGGGGGTTGATCTGTACCCGGATTTGGACAAGGCTGGAACGGCCAAGTCTCCGCTCTCGCGCAAGAGCTACCACCCAGGCATGCACGGGCCGCGTGGCATGCGTTCTCGGCTTTCAAACTACGGCGTCCAGCTCCGGGAGAAGCAGAAAGCCAAGCGGATGTACGGCATTTTGGAAAAGCAGTTCCGGACGTACTACGAGAAGGCGATCCGATCCCGCGGGGACACCGGCGAGGCGATGCTGTCCATGCTTGAACGCCGGCTGGACAACGTGGTGTACCGCCTGGGGTTCGCCAAGACGCGCCGCGCGGCGCGGCAGATGGTTTCGCACGGGCACATTCTGGTGAATGGTAAAAAAGTAACCATCCCCTCGCTCTTGGTCGGGGTGGGTGCCGGTGTTTCGGTAATTGAGCGCGTTGCCAAAGGTTCGCGCTTTACCGAATCGGTCAAAGCCATCAACCGGACCCCGGGTTCTTGGCTTGCGCGGAAAGAAGGCTCGGCCACGGTGGTTGCACTCCCGGACCTTGCGGAACCAAAGACGCTCATTGACGTCCGCAGAATCGTTGAGTTTTACTCCAGATAATCTTTTCATCAAACGTGTATGGAATCCATTCCGCTTCCCAAAAAAATCGCGGTCGCCAAAGACGCCAAGAACGAATTTCTGGCCACCGTTTTCATCGAGCCGCTGTACCCGGGGTACGGGCCGACCATCGCGAACGCGCTGCGGCGGGTGCTGCTCTCCTCGCTGCCGGGCGCGGCGATTTACGCGTTCAAGATCAAAGGCATCACCCACGAGTTCACGAGCATTGATTACGTCAAAGAGGATGTGGTGGACATTTCGTTGAACCTCAAGCGCGTCAACCTCAAGAGCCATTCGGGCGAGCCGGTTGCGCTCAAGCTTTCCGCGCGCGGAGAAAAGGCATTCACCGCCGGAGACATCGAGCCGAACGCGGATGTTGAAATCGCGAACCCGGACCAGCTCATCATGACGCTCACCGACAAAGCCGCGTCGGTTGACATGACCATCTGGGTGCGGCCGGGACGCGGCTACGACACCGTGGAAGGGCGCCAGAAGGAAGACCTGGAGGTGAACGCCATCGCGGTTGATTCCATCTTCACCCCGGTGCACCTCGTTGGGTACCAGGTCGACAACGTGCGCGTCGGAGACCGGACCGACTACGACAAAATCACCATGCAGATTGAAACCAACGGCACCATCTCCGTGGAAGACGCCCTGAAGCAGTCCGCCCAGATTCTGGCGGACCACTTTACGCTCGTGGGCTCGTTCGATGCGTTCGCGGACTCATCCGCAGAGCCGGAATTCAGGGAAGCGGCGGATGCGGATAGCGCGGGAGCCGACGATGCGGCCACCGGAGACGAAGCAGCCTAGCGTATGCGCCACCGCAGCAACAAGTTGGGGTTCGGGAGATCGTCCGCGTACCGCGCGGCGCTCTTGAGGCAGCTCGCCGCGCGGCTGGTGCTGCACGAGAAAATCAAAACCACGCTCGCCAAAGCCCGAGCCCTGCGGCCGTACGCCGAACGCTTGGTTACGCTCGGCAAGGTTGACTCGGTGGCAAGGCGCAGGAAAGCGTCCCAGTTGCTCGCGCACAAGACAGCCGTACGAAAGCTGTTTGAGGTGGTCGGTCCCAAGTACCGAACGAGAGCCGGCGGGTACCTCCGCATTCGAAAAACCGGGCCGCGCGCCGGAGACGCGGGCGAGGGAGCCAGCATCTCTTTCGTGTAGAGAGGCGTTTCCAGAAATCCCTATCATATGAATCGCGCAACCCACACCATTGACGCATCAGGAGTTCCGCTCGGCAGAGTCGCGACCCAAGTCGCCCGTTTTCTCATGGGAAAACACAGAGCATCCTACGTCCCGTACAAGGACGAGGGAGATGTGGTGGTGGTCAAGAACTTCCGCAAGGTAACGTTTACCGGCGCCAAGATGGACCAGAAGCGTTACTGGCGTCCCACCACGCGGCCGGGGAGCCTTACGAGCGAGACGCTCAGGCAGTTGTGGCAGCGTCGCCCGGAAGAGGTGTTGCGCAAGGCAGTGTACGGCATGCTTCCTAAGAATACGCTCCGCAAGCAGATGATCAAGCGTCTGTCCATGAAAGATACGGAAGCATAGTATGCCGAGCGCACCCGCACCAGCCGAAAAGAATCCGTTCCGCGGCCGCAAGTACCTCCGCGCCGTGGGACGCAGGAAATCCGCTTCAGCCGTGGCCCAGCTGTACGTGCGCGGCAGCGGGAAATTTGTGGTGAACAAGCGGGAGCTCTCTGCGTACTTCGCGCAGCCGGATCTCGCCCTCATTGCGCGCGCTTCGTTGGACAAGGTGGGCGAGGGCGCGCGCTACGACGTGAACGTGTCGGTTTTCGGAGGGGGGTTGCGCGGCCAGGCCGAGGCGGTTCGCCTGGCAATCGCCCGCGTCTTGGTCGCGCACGATGCGGACGCAAAGCCCGTGCTCCGCGCCGCAGGCTATATTACGGTTGACCGCAGGGTCAAAGAGCGCAAAAAGCCGGGTAAAAAGCGCGCTCGCCGCAGCCCGCAGTGGAGCAAACGGTAAGAAGGCACGCACGCGCCGAGACACGGGAAACGTTCTTACGAATTTTCTTCCGAACGACGTATCCGGCGGGTTTTTTGTGGTATAGTATGGGTATGATAAAGACGCACCATCCCAAACAAGTGGCCCGTTCCGGAGCCGTGTACACCGCGGCGCTCGTGTTCCAGAAAATCCTCTCGTTCGCGTACTTCAGCGTCTTGGCCCGCGCCCTGGGGCCCGAGGCGTTGGGCACGTACATCTTCGCGCTCTCGTTTGCCGCGTTTTTTTCGCTGATTGCTGACTTCGGGTTCGTGCCCCTCGCGATTCGCACGTTCGCGCAGCACCCGGAAAAGCAGAAAGAGTACTTTACCACGTTCTTGAGCATCCGTGTCGGTCTGGCCCTCCTTGCGATTCTCGTGCTGCACGGTTTGTCCTTCGCGCTGGGGTATGGTTCCGAGTTGCGCGTCCTGCTCGCCATCACCAGCGTCATCATGGTCATGGACGCGTTTACCGCGTACTTTTACACCATCTTCCGTTCGCGGCAGAATTTGTTCTATGAGGCCCTGGGCACGGTGGCGTTCCAGATTATCATCTTTACGGCCGGACTGGTGGTTATTTCAAAGACAAACGACCTGCGCGCGCTGCTTGCGGTTATTGGAGCGGGCAGCCTGTTCCACATCATATTTTCGTCCATACTCATCAAGCGAAAAGCAAAGATTGATTTCAGGTTCCACATCAACCGGGAGCTCGCCTGGCAGTGGATGGAGCGCGCAATTCCGTTTTTCCTCGCAGCCGGCTTCATCAAAGCCTACAACACCATTGATTCAATCTTGCTCAAGAATTTGGTGAATGATGAGGCAGTCGGGCTGTATGCTATCCCGGCCAAAATCGTGTTCACGTTTCCGTTTGTAGCACTCGCCATTACCGCGGCCGTGTACCCTGCCATGT
This sequence comes from uncultured Gammaproteobacteria bacterium, assembly GCA_964606465.1. Lineage (GTDB taxonomy): Bacteria > Patescibacteriota > Patescibacteriia > UBA2169 > UBA2169 > CG10-46-32. Next base: position 12,728 of record CAZSGI010000013.1, read on the forward strand.
CAAATTACGCGGTTGAATCAAAGGAGCGGTTGCAGTCCATTTTTTCGCGCACGCTCCAGCTCTTGCTCACCATCAGCCTGCCCGTCGCAGTTGGAATCTACCTGTTGGCCGGCCCCATTGTGATGCGGATTTGGCCGGAGTTTAGCGCGTCAATTCCGGCATTGCAAGTTTTGGTTTGGGCCGTGGTGTTTCTGTACGTTGAGTTCCCGTTCGGGTCCTTGCTCAATGCCACCGGCAATGAGCGGCGCAACACCGTAAACCGCGGCATCCAATTGATCGTGTTTGTGGCTTTGAACCTTATACTGATTCCGGTGTACGGATTCATGGGAGCCGTGTACGCGGCGCTCTCGTGCAGCGTCTTGATCGTGTTGCTGGGGTGGGCGCGCGCGCGCAAAATCGTGCCCGTGTTCACTTCCCGATTTGCCTCAAGCTTGGTCAAACTGGTCACCGCATCAGCGCTCATGGGCTTGGCGGTGTACTACTTTCGGGACGAGTACTCGTTCTTGATTATCATTCCGGTTGCCGCGGTTCTGTACGGTATGCTGCTCATCTTGCTGCGCGCGTACACAGCAGAGGACTGGCAGTGGCTTCAGTCCGTGGTTAGCCGCTAGCGCTATGCCGAACGAAAAGCGCCCGCTATTGCTTACGCTTGAGTACCCTCCCCAAGATTCACCCCAGACGATTCCGCAGGAACCGCTGGGGACCCCGAAATATGGGGGAGTTGCGACCTATCTCGCCGCAGAAGTTAAGGCATCAAGCGAGCCGGTTGAGGTTGTTAAAGCGCAGGAGCATTTTTGGGACAAGTGGCCGAGGTGGATTCCGCTCTTGTGGTTCAAGCATCCGGAAGTGGATACCATACTTTGGATTTCACACGTGCTGCCTATGGGGTATGTGGCGCTGTGGTGGAAATGGCGCTTCAAAACTCCGTACCGTGTGTACGTGCACGGTCTGGATTTGGTGAACGCGCGGCGGGGGAGCTGGAAGCGGTACTGGGCGTCGCGGATTTTGCACCGCGCGGACGAAATCGTAGCCAACAGTCGGCAGACCGCGGAGCTCTTGTCGTCTTTTGGCGTCAATCCGTCGCAAGCGGAGATTCGGTACCCGCGTGTCTTGGGGGTGGATGTTGCGCAGTACCGGGGAGTTGGCGACGAGCTTCGCAAAAAATATGGGATTGGCCCGCACCCGCTGCTCGTGACCATAAGCCGGTTGGTTGCGCGCAAAGGCATCAACCTCGTCATCCGCAGCCTTACGGAAGTGTGGAAGCAGGTTCCGGAGTTGCGGTACGTCATCGTGGGGGGAGGGGAAGAGCGCAAGCGATTGGAAACGCTCGCCTTGTCCGCGCTCACCGAACTTGAGAGCGTCCGCCCCCGGCTTCTGACGTCGAAAAAAATTTTGTTCGCAGGCGAGGTGCCGGACGAAGAGAAGTACGCCTGGCTCTCCGCGTGTGACTGCTTTATCCTGACGCCGATTGACGATCCCGAAGATTTTGAAGGGTACGGCATTGTGTACAAGGAAGCGCAGCTGTTCGGCAAGCCGGTCATCGGCTCGCGGGTGGGAGGCGTTCCCGAAGCAATAGGCGAGAACGGTATGCTGGTTGATTCCGGCAGTATTGAGCAGATTACTGATGCGATTTTGAAACATGTCAAAGCCTAAAATTTCCATCATCATTCCGGTGTATAACCGCGCAAAAGAACTTGCGGAATGTTTGCGGTCCATTGAAAGAAATTCCCCCCCTTACCAAGGGGGGGTTAGGGGGGGTCTTGAAGTCATTATTGTTGATGATGGGTCGCGGGAGCCAGTCGGTGATGTCGCGGGCAGCCACGTCATCCGGCAGGAGAACAAGGGCGCGCCCGCGGCCCGCAACGCCGGATTCAGAGAATCATCCGGCCAGTACGTCCTCTTCTGCGACGCGGATGTAGTCATGAAGCCGAACATGCTCGCTCGCATGTCAAAAGTTCTTGATGAGAACCCGGGCGCATCGTACGCGTATTCATCATTCAAGTTCGGGTGGAAAAAGTTTAAGCTCTGGGAGTTTAGCGCGGACCGATTGCGCCAAATGCCGTTTATACACACCACATCACTTATGCGGCGCGAGCACTTTCCGGGATTTGACGAGTCGCTCAAGCGCTTGCAGGATTGGGATTTGTGGTTGACAATGCTGGAAAAAGGGTATAATGGTATATGGATTCAGGAGGTGCTCTTTAACGTAAAAACAGGGGGTACTATGAGTTCATGGCTCCCCTCGTTTCTTGCCAAGAGGAACAAGGAGTATCAAGCGTCCGTTGAAGTTGTCCGCAAGAAACACTCGCAACCCTATGGAGGGAGAAAGTGAAGCCAGGCACGGAGTACTTGTGGGGTGAGCTGTGTATTCGGGTGGGGCTCGTGTGCGCTGTATTCGGCATGCTTGGTGGCTTAGCGGCGTTCAGCTTAGGGCGTCCGGGCACTCTGGTGTTCCTGCTACTCCTGGGCGTGGCGTTTTTGGGTGTTTCGCTCATCTTTCTCGGGCGCACCATAAAGCGCGGCGCCATGCAGGAGTTCCCGCTGGCAAGCGGACCCGGAATGACGGAAGTCGGAACCTTGTCCAACCCAGACCCACTCGGTGGCAGAGAGGAGGATTGAGCATGACGACTGTCGTGCAGTGGGAGCGCGTTGCGCCCGGTACAAAACCGCCGCCGGGACTGGACCAGTTGACAATCCAATGGATCATGGAAACGGGAAAAGAACCCCCGCAATGGATATTGCGGTTTTACCGCTGGCGGCCGCCGGAGAACGGACAAGCACCCGGCCGCTGGGAGCCGGAGATGTCGGCTGAGCCGATTCCCGAACAAGGCCTGGCGGTGGGTGAGGTTCGTTCCCCCGGGGAAAGGTATGCCCGCCGGCTGGTGGTAATCCAAGTCAGGAAAGCGCCATAAACAGATTCCGAGGAGGCGGTTTTGTTCCTTGAAATAGAATCTCACCGGAGGGAGCACAGTATATGGAGTATGCGGCGCAGATGGTATTAGCGGCGGTCGTAGCCCTGGTGGTTGTGGTGGGGCACCATTGCTTGGTAAAACTCGGTTCAAGGCGGAGGTGACCATGGCACAGGAACGTAGTGAGACGCTTTGGGAGAAGTTCATCTGGCTGCTCTATGGCCACAGCGGGGTCGGTTTGCTCGTTGTGGCCGCGTTACTACTCATCGCCGCTCTGGTGGTGAGGTCGCGGTGACCCCGATGAGGCGTCATGCAGAGAGGAGGCGAACATGCCCGATACGGATGGCGAAGCATGCCCCGGGTGCCAGCGCTTCTGGAGCGCTGTGGACGCACTGGTCCTCTGGACCGAAAGGCACCGGTGGACGCGGACGTGGGTGCTGATCTTGGGACTCACCACGCTTGGCGTGGGCGTAGGCGCAATCATCGCGGTTGCAGTGCTCACGTGACGCTTTTCGCGGAGGTGAGGCAGGGCCGCTCGGTCGGATTTTCCGGGCGGCCTCTTTTTTTCTTTGTGAAATGTGCTACTGTGCTGGTGTATGGACATCTCGGTTATCATCGTTTCCTGGAACGTAAAAGGCCTTTTGGAGAAGTGCCTTGCGTCTTTGTATGCATATACTGCAGGCGTTGGTTTTGAGGTGATTGTGGTTGATAATGCGTCATCGGACGGAAGTGTTGAGATGGCGCAGGAAAAATTTCCTGGAGCGCGCATCATAGGGCTTGATGAGAACAAGGGCTTTGCGGCGGCAAACAACATCGGTATCAAAGAATCATCCGGGAGGTATATTCTGCTTTTGAACCCGGACACCGAGCTTACCGAGAACTTGCTCAAAAAAGTGTTTGATAAGATGGAGAATGATGCCACAATCGGGGTACTCGGATGCACGCTCTTGAATCCGGATGGCTCGCTCCAGCCCTCGGTGCGCGTTTTTCCACGCTTGCGCGATATCATCGTCATATTTTTCAAACTGTATAAACTGTTTCCGTCATTGTTGAATCATTATCTGGCAAAGGATTTTGATTATGAACCTCACCCTAACCCTCTCCTTGGTAAGGAGAGGGAAGTGAAAGAAGTTGATCAGGTCATGGGTGCATTCTTCTGCATCCGCCGCAGTGTCATAGAAAAGCTTTCCCCCCCTGCCCGAGGGGGGGATCAAGGGGGGGTGGGAGCGTTTGATGAG
>CAZSGI010000014.1:0-16096 GCA_964606465.1 uncultured Gammaproteobacteria bacterium
GTGGTGAGGTAGGGCCCGTACTGCGTGTCCTGTATAACGTACGTGTAGTTGCACGAGCTTGCCGCGGACTTGATGACGTCAAGGCTGGTTCTGCCTTGCGCCTCTATATCACAGATGGTCGCTGACTGCCCCTCAATGCGGAGTTTGACCGCAGGGGGTGCGGTAATTGACGCGACTGGATAGTATTTTCCGGAAAGCGCGATTGCGGCATAGGATGTGCTCACTTGAGTGAACAAATCAGCTCCTGTTGCAGCAGCATCAAACAAAAAGTATCCGTCATCGTGCTGTCTGGCATTCAAATAATCAACCGGAGAGACATCCAACGGAGCCCAAAACTGCGGATCCTCGCCCAGGGCGTTGATCGCGGACAGCGCCCAGGCTGTTGAAGTGGTATTGGAATCCTCGCCGGGCACGAGCGGAAACCCGCCGTCATCATTCTGCACATCCAAAAGGTAGTCCGTTGCACGTATAATCGCCTGGTCGCTTGCGGGGACCCCGGCCGCAGTAAGCGCCATAATGCCCATAGCCGTAAAATCAACGCTGCCCGCGCTTGCCGCGGCCGCAAAATCCCAGCTCCCGTCCGCACGCTGCCTGGTTTTGAGGTAATTGACTGTCTGTGTGACTAAAGAATCATTTGACGGGACACCTGCGGCACGGAGCGCGAGCAACCCAAATATATCATCACTCATCAGGCTCGCATCTCCGATTTGCCCGTTGGCGGATTTTTGACGAAGCCCGTACACTAAATTTTCGTTTCCATAGGAACGCGGGTCTTCTCCGAACGACGTGATGGCAAGAATGTAGGTTGCATAGTCATTTGCCGTCTCACCGTCAAGCTCCTTGAGGAATGACGCGTCAGCTGAATCTTCTCCGAGTGCCGCGAGCGCCATAATGCTCCAATCGCTCTGGGGAGAGAGGTTGGACACATACGTTCCCACCGAAGGCGCTACTGCGGCGCGGGAGAGCGAAAGCAGGGAAAACGCGGGAACCGCAACAATGGCTGCCCCGAGAACAATGGTGATGAGTGTTGTTTTAATACGCATAGAAACAGGTACAATGAGGGGAATCGGAAAGCGCGTACGCTTTCCGATTCCCGATTATGCGGCCTCCGGCAGGAGTGTGCCCACGCGGAGCCAGGTAACGAGCACCGGTGCGCTCGGGGTTGCCTGAAACACGGTTTCCGCGGTCGGACGGCTCCCGAACGAAACCGAATCCAGAACCGCCCCATCCTCCACGATGGTCTGCCAATCATAGTCCATGAGCGAAAGCCCTATGGTGCCCCTCCTGAACCCCGGCAGGTAGCGCCGCACATCCGCGGGAGAACTGAGGGTTACCTTTCCCAGGCGCGTAATGGCGCCGCCGCCGAACCAGTCCGGGAGCGTGCCGTCGAGCGCGAACACCCACGAGCCCTCCTGCCCGGAAACGGCCGTAACAAACAGTCCCGCGGCCATTACTGCGGCGCTGTACGGCTTCCGCAGGGCATCCAACGCGCCCAGGGGCGAAGACGACCGGGTGAAAGAAGCGCTCGCGGCCTCATACACGGTTATCCGCCGCGAGAACCGGCTGGCAGTGCCCGGCTTCTGGGCGATGGCGGGCGAAACCAGCAAATTCCCCGGTTTACTGCAGCCGACAGCAACGCCGGTTGCAAACACGGCAAGGAGCTCTCGCCGTGACATCAGCCCAGGCGGCCCCTCATGCAAAGAACGAAACATACTGCCCTCCTCTCAATAAGGTCCATCAAAAAATCCTGCCGCTCAAGCAGGATTGCTTCTATGCGCACGCGTGAAGCCAGCTAGGGCCGGACTCGCGCGTGCGCACACATCCTTGCTCGAGGAACCATCCGCTGCATTGCGGACGACCTTTCAGTACTCGGACTCCCCGCCCTTGAGGCGGGTTACCGTTGCGGCACAGCGCCGGACTTGCACCGGACTTCCCTGAAAGGATTTATCTAATTGTTATTCATCCGCCGACCCGTCTGCGGATGAGGCGGAAGCAGTATTACCTTACCACAACTGAACGGCGATTCAAGTATGAGGTTGTGGATAACACTCCGGCCCAGCCCGGCGAATGCCGGGCTGGGCTTTCGGTCACGACAAGCATGAAAATATCAGCACTTGGAAAACCCGCAAGAACGGCACAGCTGGCACCCCTCGCCCATCTCGAGCACGCTGCCGCACTGCGGGCACTCCGGCGCATGGCCGAACTCTGCCATTGACTGGCGTGCATCAGTCCAGCCAACCACTGCTGGTTCGCTCGCTTCCTTCAGCTCGTGCGAAAGCTCAAGCGTCGCCTGCTCGCCGCTTGAGTGGCGCTCAAGCACCTTGGCAATGGCATCAGGAAGCGAGAGAATCCGGTCTCCGTTCGCGCCGAAACTGGGCATGGGACCGCGGATGCCCTTGAGCTGGCGCACCACGGCCTCTGCGGGAATGCCACTGCGCAAGGCCAATGAAGCAAGCCTGCAGATGGCTTCGCTCTTTGCGTTAAAGAACCCTCCTGCCTTGCCGATTGCCGCAAACACCTCAAACGGCGCACCAGTAGCGTCATCGTTGACCGTCACGTACAAGGAGCCGTACGCGGTCTTGACCTTGTAGGTCCTGCCGCTCACCACCTCTGGCCGGTCCTTGGGTTCACGATGCGGCTTGGCTGCTTCTGCGTGCGCCTTTTCCTGCTTTTTCTTGTCAGCGTCCAGAGATTCAAGCACGGAAATGTCGCGCGAATTCTCCCGAAAGTAGGTTACGCCTTTGCAGCCGAGCTCGTACGCTTTCATGTACAACTCTTTCACATCCTCGTGCGTGTGGTTCTCGGGCGCGTTCACGGTTTTCGAGATGGAGGCGTCTGTGTACTTCTGGATCACTGCCTGCATCTTGACGTGCTCCAATGGGGTGAGCTGTTTGGCATTCACAAAGTAGTCCGGAACCGGCTCGTTCGGGTGCTCCGCAACATATGCCCGGTACAGCGGGTGGTACACGATGTGCTCGCCGATCCGGTCCTTTCGTTTGAACGAAAAATCGTACACCGGTTCAATGCCGCTCGAAACGCCGGCCAGGAGACTCGTGGTGCCGGTCGGCGCCTGGGTCTGCAGCACACCGTTGCGGATGCCGTACCGAGCGATGCCTGCCGTGATGTCCTCGGGCAACCGCCGGATGTAGACACCCTGCAAATACTTCTCGCGGTCAAAATCCGGGAATGGGCCCTTTTCTCGGGCAATATTAACGGATGCGCGGTAGGACTCGTCGCGGATGAATTGGTACACCTGCTCCACAAGTTCGACCGCCTCGTCGCTGCCATAGCGCACGCGCATCTTGATGAGGAAGTCGCCCAAGCCCATGGTGCCAAGGCCGGTCCGGCGGACGTTCATCTGCGCGCGGCGGTTCTCTTCGTACGCGTACGGGGTCGCGTCAACCACGTTGTCCGCGAACCGCATAGCAACGTGGACGGTCCTGCCGAGATTCTCCCAATCTACGGCGCCGCCCTTTGCGAACGGCACCAGATTGATAGCCCCCAAATTGCACACGCCCCACGCGGGCAATGGCTGCTCCCCGCACGGGTTCACGCTGATGATGTCCTCAAAGTACCAGGTGTTGGATTCCTTGTTGCAGCGCTCCATGAACACGCACCCCGGCTCTCCGGACGCGTGCGCTGACTCGGTAATCAGATCCCATAGTTTCGCGGCCTTGACGGTCTTGTGCACTTTCCCGCCCCACGCAAGGTCCCAATCCGCGTCGTTCTTGACAGCCTCCATGAACCGGTCCGAGACGCACACCGAGAGGTTTGCGTTCGTGACCTGGCCCATGGTGCGCTTGACCGTGATGAACTCTTCCACGTCAGGATGGTCATCGTTAATCATGAGCATGAGCGCGCCGCGCCGTGAGCCGCCCTGCTCAATGAGTCCGGTCACGAACGAGTATAGCGCGCCGAACGAAACCGCGCCCGAGGCGCGCCCGTTCACGCCCTTTACGTAGCTGCCGCGCGGCCGCAACGACGACAAATTCACGCCCACGCCTCCGCCGCGCGCCATAATCTCCATCATGGTGGTGACGCTCCCCATGATGCCGCCCCGCGAATCCTCGGGGTAGGGCAGCACGTAGCAGTTGTAGTAGGTCACGTCTGTCTTGGCGCCTGCGCCGGTCAGGATCCTGCCGGCCGGCACGAACTTGAACCCGGAAAGCGCCCAGTAAAACTGCTCTTCCCACTCCCGCCGGACCTCAGGGGTCGCCTCAACCGCGGCAATGGTCCGCGCAACGCGGCGCCACATTTCCTCCGGAGCGCGCTCGAGCGGAGCGCCGTCCTTGTCTTTCAAGCTGTACCGGTCGTCAAACACCTTCTTCCCGAGTTCCGTGAGCGCGTGCGGCGTCTCCGTGGGCCTTTGGAGCACCACTTTCTTGTAGAAACCGTTGATTGACTCCACCTCTCTGGCAGCCAGAGGCTCCCCCGCTTTTGCGGGAGCCGCGGTGTATTTTTGTTTTTGTTTTTGTTCGTCCATAGGCATGGCTTAGTGATTTGCTCAGATAGGCGCAAACACAACATATTGTGTTTGCATTGGGAATTATAACACCAGATGTTGTGTTTGTGAAACGTGAAAGGTTAGCCCAAAAACAGGCGCCGTGTGGATAAGTGGCGTACCCGCCTAGGCCTGCGGGGGAACGGGCCCCGAGCCTCCGCGCCACTCCGGTTCGGCGACACCCTTCTCCTGGTTCAAAAACCGCGCCAAAACGTAACAGTAGTCCGAGAGCCGATTGAGGTACTGGATGACGAGCGGATTGAAGCGGCCGCCAGCGTTCGCGGCCACCACCGAGCGTTCTGCACGGCGGGCAATGGTTCGTATCCAGTAGGCCATGGCAGCCCCCGGAGTCCCGCCGGGCAGCAAAAAGTGCTTCTGGGGGGAAAGCAGGGATTCAATGGCCATAATCCGGTCCTCCAGCTCTGAAACGTCAGCTTCGGAAATCCTCGGGATGTAGGAGCGCGACTCGTCCGGCGCGTCCGGAGGGGTCGCGATTTCAGCGCCAATGGTGAAACAGGCGGATTGCACGGCCGTACAATCGTCCAAAACATCGGGGGGAACATCAGGACGCGCCAAAAACAGCCCAATGGCGCTATTGAGCTCATCAATGTCACCGTTCGCGCATACGCCCGGATCATCTTTGGGAACCCGCGCCCCGCCGAACCGGCCGGTTTCTCCTCTGTCGCCTGTTTTGGTTACCACGCCCATACTGCCATTGCAGTATAGACGATTCTTACGGATTCATCAATTGCCGCCCCACATCCCAGAACCGCGCGTCCCGATGCTCCTCTTTGAGCCAGTACCACCACTCAACCCCCCACAGGTAGATTTCCGAAAACCCGGTTTTCCTCGCAAAATCAATGGTGGTCCGGGTCCGGTTAAAGTTCATGCTCTTAAATTGCGCAGAAAGCGGGGTCAAGGGGAGCGGGACCAGGGTCCAGGGTTCAAGCTGCAGCTCCGAGAGGAACACGTCGTGAAGATTTTTGTTGATTGCCCGCGTAAACGCGGCCCGCTTTTGGTAAAAACCCGGCCGCAGCGGGTAGTAGAACCGGCCGAACAGGGGGTTGTCGGTCACACGGTACAAGCTTACCCCCAGGCGGTCAACTGAGCGGGAAAGCGAAAGCCAGCCCCCAAGCTCTCCGGAGTCAGTGGTCGCGATGGGACGGCCATCCAGAGAGCGCACGAGCGCTATCTCGCGTTCAAAAAGTTCTTTCGAGGGTCTGGGACCATGGCACTCCCCAAACGGAAATGTGGGCTCGTTTTCCACCTGCCAGAGCACGATGTTCTCGTGGCGCGCAAGCTCTTTGACGGTGGTTTCCAGAAATCCAAGAACCAGTCCATCGAATGCTTCGTGCGGCGTTCCAGTGAGCCAGGCAGGGTCATGGCACTCAGGCCAGCGCATGAGCTTTCTTCCTACGTTGAGCGTGACCGTGGCACCCCGTTTCTCTGCCGCATCAAGCATCCAATTGATATCCGAAAAATCATACTCCCCCTGCACGCGCTCTGCCTGGCTCCAGGGTACGGCGAGCCTTAAGCGCTTGGCGCGCATATCATCCAAGAGCGCGAGGTACACCTCTCTCCAATCAAGCCCCAAATCCTCTGCCTGCCGCGGGAAAAACGAAACTCCCCAGGTAATATCTCCCGGCTCCTCCACTCCCTCGCCTGACATAAACCAGATAGCAAACCCAACGAACACGACAACGATTGCGGTGCCAACGACTTTGAGCGCCCGTTTAAGGTGTTTGTGGTGCTTTGCGTGCATGTGTGGTTACCGCTCAATGTCCCCCCTGAATAACTCGGTGATGATAAGTGTGATGATGGTGCCCGCGGCAAATACGCCCAGGAGCGTCCCCCACTCCCGCAACACCGCATCTGACCAAATGGGATATAAAACTCCAATTGACAAGATGAGCGCGAAACAGTAATCAGCCGGGAACGGGCCCCACCAATGCTTGTGCCACCACACGTCGTCCTTGGGCCTCCTGCGGATAACCCCATAGTGCGGGTTGATGATGATCCAGAGGTAGTCCCACACCGCGCTAAAGATGAAGAACACAGAAATCACCCAGAGTTCAGCCGCGAAAGACCACGCGCTTCCCGCGAAAAACGGGTAGTGTAAAAACAAGAGCACAAATCCGAATACGCCGATGTGGTAACCCGTAAGCTCTTTGCCGCCCATTGCCTTACGGTAGATCCTGGCATACCACTTTTCCCCGGGCTTCCAAGTGGGCAGCTTGCTCGCCCATCCGTGCTTGCCCTCAATCTGCACCTCCAGAAACGCGAGCAGGAGTGCGGCGATGAACAGATAGAATGCCTGCTGAAGCATACTAAAACGCGATTAATCCTATGCCAACAGAAATCAAAACAATGGCCGTGATTTTCTGGACGAGCACTCCTCTGGTCAAGCGCTCCGACAACACGCGCGGAAACTTCTTTGAAAGCAAAATGACCATGATGAGCAAAAACGCGTACTGCACGCCCTGCATGGCATTGACCAATGATACGGACGCGAGCGAGATCGCATAGTTGACCAAAACAAACCCGAAAGCGCCTGCCGCCTGGCCCGTGAAAAATAACACAGCAGTGGTGCCAGTCCCCTTTTGTTTGGGTTGATGAAAGATACCGTACCGCGCTGACGGAATCAGCAAAAACGACAGTGCCGCCAAAAATCCGCCGATCCTGGACCACACGAATCCGGAGATGAAGGATTGCTCCAGGTACACCTGCTTGGTGATGACGAACGAAACCGCAAACAGAAATGCAGCGATGACTGCGTATGCGTATCCTTTGACACTCCCCTTTCCTTTTCGTTCCAAGGTGATGAGAACTCCGCCGAGAACGAGCGCCGCGAACGCGAGAATTTCGGTTTGACCGAGCCGCTCACCCAAAAAGAAGTACGCCAGCACAAACGTGAACGCAGGCACAAATCCTCCGGTCAAAGGCACCACGCGGGACGCTTCATTCTCTTTTAAGCCCGCAAAAAAGAACACCAGGGCAAGAATGAACGTGGCGCCCGCAACCAATGCACGTATAACTTCAACGCTTGACGGAATGACAACGCCGAATGGAATCAAAACCAATGCCAAGATACCCAAAGCGCCGATAAAAAACGCATACACAAACGGCGAAGGAATGCGCTTTGACGACAAGAGGAACTTGTCCATCAAAAACGCGAGCGCGTTCAGGAAATGCCCGGCTAAAACTATGGCAATCCAGTTCATGTGCCAAAAATAATTTTTTTAATATGTTCCACCCCGTCCCGGGGCACCTCCAAATACCCCTGTAGAGCGGCTTCCGCGAGCCAGCCGTTATCCAAATAATCCAAAAGCCACTCATGGCTGTACTTTGGATTTTCCTGTGTAATGCCCGCGCCAATCACCTCAAGCCAGTACCGGTTAAAAAACTCCTGTGAGCCGATGGGAGGAGCTATGACAATGGGAACCCCGAGGGCCGTATAGAACGAGAGTTCGCTCGGCTTGGTCCAGAGGATGTCTGTTTCGCGCAGGGCAAGGTTGAACTTGTGGAAGTATTCCTCTTTCCGGTCCGCAGAAATGATTTTGATGCCATGCCCCACGTAATCGTCCAGCCTGAACTCGCTGATGCTGCGCTTGAAGAACTCAAGCACGTCATTGTGAATGCCCGCAACCAAACACACCCCGATGCGCCCGGTTTTGATGTGCACGCTAAGGCTCTCAAGGATTTGGCACCCGAGCGCCCGCTGGGCGCCTGCGCCGCCGATTGCGAACATCACCCACACGCGCTTGTCTTCCCCGCCAACGGACGCAGGCTTTTTGCCGAGGAACTGCTCCAGGGTGTCCCCGTAGTTTTTGTGGAACGTGCCTGAAGGGTCCAGCACCCGAAGCCTGCGCCACAAATCTTTTTTGAGCACTGACTCATGGGGGCCGATGTTTTCCTCCGGAAGCGGAAACCCGGTGAGCGTGATGTTCTTCTCGGGCACGCCGTAGAGCGCAAGCCGCTCGCTTGCGCGCCTGGTGGGCGTGAGGTAGTGGATGCGGCTCGCGCGGGGATCAATCGGCGCCCAGGCGCGCGAAATGTCCGCATCCGTCACAATGCAGTAGATGTCCCCTGGGTACTCCCACACTTCGGCCATGAACGCGGGAATGAAAAACGTGGCAATGAGGGGGTGCGGATCTTTGCCTAATTTTTCAATTAAGTGCTTACCCCACTGTTTGCGCTTGATGAGGGAGTAGGTCTGCTTCAGCTGCAAGCTCGGGCGCGTAAGGTTGCGGCGCGGGTAGAAAAAATCAATGCGCTGGAACCGGTCAAACACGTTCCACGCCCACTCGCCGATGACGGGAACGTTCTTGAAACGCGAAAACGCCTCGTACATGCGGCGGGAGGATTCCCAAATTTTTCTATCCGACTCCGGAATGCCTTGGTAGTTGTTGGCGTTGATGACTTCCTGGTGGTCCAGAAACCGCAACGGGTATGCTGCGCGCTGGTGGCCGTATCCCATATCAACCGCAACGACCCATGCCTGATTTATTTTTGTGTGCTGTTTTTTTGTTTTTGGCATACCTTCCTAGTATACCATTTTGTAATAGCCTACGCGAAAAACCTATCCCAGAATACGATTCCCGTAAATGCGGTAAAGAACAGTATGATGACCCCAATAATCCCCTGCCGCCACAACGCAGGCCGAAATTGACGGGCGAGCTGCGTCTTGTTCAGGACAAGCGTCAAGGTTACGTGCACGAGCATGGCAAACGCGTTAATCACTGCCCCGAGAACCAACAGCGCGCGCGGCTCCGTGAAACCGGCAAGCAAGACCGCGGTGCCGAACCCAATAAACCCCCAGAGCACGGAATAGAACAGCCTGCGCGAGTGCGCAACCTTGCCTTGCGACTCGCGGCGTATGGCAATGTTTTCGGAAATGATGCGCGAGCTTGATTCAAACACCACGATCTGGGTGGCCAAGAGCATAATGCCGCCCGCAAGCAAAAACAGGGTGCCCAAAATCGGCGCAACGCTCGCAATGCCGCGAGCTTCGGCAAGCACAAAGTTGATGCTTGCGGAGGTGTTGGGCGCGCCGTACGTGGTGAGGTACGCCAAAAACGCGAGCATCACCATGGTCGCGGCTCCGGTCATCCAGAACACCAGGGCGTGCTCCGCGTTGATCTTCCTCCACCACGCTCTGAACTGCTTTACGTTTTCAACGGTCGGCTCAACGCGCGCGCGGCTGCTCGGGGTGTGTTGAGATTGGGATGCGCCCGTAACCGGGCTGGTAATGGCTGCCGCGTACTTGCCCATGCCATACCCCTTTTCCTTGATGTAGAACGATTGGGCGAGGTTGAGGTTGCCGCCGGCGCCTGAATATGCGAACGCCGAGAGGAACACTGCCAGGGCAATGCCTTCCGGCAGGAACAGATACCCGTCTCCCCTTCCTATGAGGCCGTTTGCCAAGGCAACCCAGTCCGCCCTCTCCGCGAGGTAAATCGTCAAAATGAATATGAACGGCACTGATATGCCAATGACTGTTTTTTGAAACTTTTCCACCACATGGTAGAGCACGGGCCCGAGCGTGAACAACAAACCCGTGAGGATGAGCAGGGCAATGGCGATGTATTCTGTTCTCTCAACCCCGAACACCGCTCCGATCATGACCGCGCTTGCAGCAACCATGCCGGGCCACACAAACCCCACGAACGTGGAAGCCATGAACCAGTACGGCAATCCGCGCCACATGCGGTTGAAGCCCACAAACACGCTCTCGCCTTTCACGAGCGCGTAGCGCTCAATTTCCATGTTCATAAAAAACTGGAACGTGATGCCCAAGACCGCGGCCCAGATAATGCCCAAGCCGTAGTTTGAGGCAAGGTACGGCCAGAGAATCACTTCTCCGCTGCCCAAGCCCAGCCCGAGCAGGATAAAGCTCGGACCGATGAGGTGGCGCAGTTTGGGCGCTTTTGGGAATGGTTTTGTTTTTGTGTTTATTTTTGCCATATGTGCAGTATACTAAAACCTGCGTCAGCCCGAAAGCAATTCCCGCGTAATCTTTTTGTACTCCTCCACGTTCGGCTGGTCAAACGCGTTTACGTGCATCAAGCGCGCAAGCAACATGGTTTCAACCATTTTGAACTGCAGAAACTCTGCAATTGATTCTTCATCCAGCCGCGCGATTTCAACTTCAACGAACGGCAAATTGCGGTCTTTGAACGATTGGACCGTGCCCGCGTAAATCGCGTCCATGACTTCTGTTACGCTCTTTTTGTTGAGTTCAGGAACAATCGCGTCAAACTGCTCGTCCACGCGCGGGATGCTGACATCCCCTTTTGACCGGACGCGCACGAACGTGGTGAACTTGTCTTCCGGCCCGCCGAGCAGGAGTTGAAAAACCGAGTGCAAATCAGTTGAGCCGATGGTAACCAGGGGCGTTACGCCCGCATGCACAATGCGGCCGTGCACATCGCGCTCCTTGCCCAGCGATTCCCCCACGAGCTGGCGGCACCACTTCCCGGCCCACTCCAAATCCGCATCAAATACGAACAGGTTGTGCATCACCGCGCCCTTTTTCATGGCATGGTGGATGGCAACTGCGGACTGCAGAGCGGCATTATGCTCAACATCATCGGACAAACACCGGCGCGAGGCCCGAACCGCGCCCTTGTGCAGCTTTTTGATATCAACCCCGGCAAGCACCAACGGAAACAAGCCCACCGCACTGAACACGCTCCAGCGCCCCCCCACGTTCGCGGGATTGGGTAGGGACGGGACGCCCTGGGCCCGCGCCCAATGATCAAGCAAAGATTGCGGCTCCGTGGTCACCACGATTGACCCGCGCCAGTCCTTGGTTAACGACTTCAAGCAGTCAATCAAGACCCGCGCGTTCATCATGGTCTCGCTGGTGGTGCCGGATTTGCTTATGACATTCATGAGCACCGCACCTTTCTCGCGGTATATGGCACGCATCCGAGAACAGGCTTCCTTCAAAAGGCGCACGTGCGCAGTATCAAAAAATGATAGCGGAATGCCGCTCGGCTTCAAAGCGTCATACACAGCCCGCGTTCCGAGATTGGAGCCGCCGATTCCCACTACCATAACCTCGCGCAGGGTGCGGGATGATTTCTCTTTTGCAAGACGGCTCACCTCGGCGCGGAGTGTTTCATCAGACGGAAGGTGCACGCATGATTCACTGCTCCCGTATGATGCGTCAGCAGAGGCGAGCCTCAAGTGCTCCAGGTACCCGGAAAGCTCGCGCCCGGCGCGGGCCGCATCGCGCTCCGTGATGTGTGACGTTTCCAAATATGAAAACCGCATATACGCAAGTATACCACGAAAAACAAAAGGGCTTCCATTACGGAAACCCTTCTGCGATGATGAGAGAACGGAGCCCAACTAGAGAATCGCGTCTTTGGCTGCCTTGGCAACCCTGAATTTGACGACCGTCTTTGCCGGGATGCTGATCTGCTCGCCGGTTGCGGGATTGCGGCCCATGCGCGCCGCGCGGTGCACCTTGACGAGTTTGCCCACGCCCGGAAGCGTGAACTCGCCGCTTCCTTTTACCTGGTGGTACGCGAGCTCAACGAGCTTGTCCATGAATTCGCCCACCTCCTTCTTGCTCATGCCGGTTTTATCAGCAATCGCCGCAAGCGTCTGGGCCTTGGTCAGTTTTGCCATAGTGTGTTCTCCTAATGATAGTTAGTAATACATATGAAACGTAGCAAAAATGGGGTAAAATGCAAACTTTTCAAAACGCGAGCTGTGGATAATATCATTTATTCTCAACCTTTTTTATGGTATACCCCTGTTGCTGGTCCTGAATTTCATAGCCGCGCTTGGCTAAGGTTAGCCGAATCTTATCTGCCTTTCCAAATGCCCCCACCTTTCTGAACTCCCAACGCTCCTCTGCCATTTTTTTGATTGTCGCCGGAATAGCGCGCTCGTCCTGTGCCAATTGCTTTGATTGTTTGATGAGATCAAGCCCGAGCACTGAATCCGCGTCTTTGACCAAACCGAGCAGGCTTTTTTGACCGAGACGAGGGTCTTTTACCGCCTCCCAAAGCACGGCAAGCGAGCGCGGGGTATCCAAATCATCACTGACGTATCGCTTGAATTCCTTACGGTACGAATCCGTACTTTTTCCCTTTCTGACGGTGCGCTTTCGCGCGATTTCTCCCAAAAGGTTCTGCAACGCGCGGCGCGCCGCTCCCAGGCTCTCCCATGAAAAGGAAAGCCGGGAGCGGTAGTGCGCGGTCAAAACCAGGTACCGGAACGCGAGCGGGTCAAACCCGCGCTCTAAGACGTCCGAAAGCGTGATGAATGTCCCTGCGGACTTTGCCATCTTTTGGCGGTCAATGACGAGAAACTCGCCGTGCATCCAAATGTTTGCGAGCGGCTTGCCGAACGCGGCCTCTGACTGCGCGATTTCGTTCTCGTGGTGCGTGCCGATGTGGTCCACCCCGCCGGTGTGGATATCAAACGGCTGACCCAGGTACTTTGACGAGATGGCCGAGCACTCAATGTGCCAGCCCGGAAACCCCGTACCCCACGGCGACCTCCAGCGCATGGCGTGGTTCGCGTGGCGCCCCGCGCGCTTGAACCACAGCGCGAAATCCGCGGCGTGCCTCTTGTCCGGGTCTTCAACGACCCCCTCGCGGGACGCGACGAGCTTCTCCGAGAGCGATTGACCCGAGAGCCTTCCGTAGCGTTTGAATTTTGAAACGTCAAAGTAGACCGCCTGCTCGGTTTCGTAGGCATACCCTCTTGCGAACAAACGCGCAATGAGCTTGATCTGGTCTCTGACGGCGTCCGTGGCCCTGACGACTGTTGCGGGCTTTCTGATGTTGAGCTCGCAGGAGTCTCTAAAAAAAGCGTCCGCGTAAAAACGCGCAATATCCCGCACTGACTTTTTTTCCTTTTTCGCCTCCGCTTCAACCTTGTCCTCCCCGAAATCGTCGTCTCCGGTGAGGTGCCCCACGTCCGTGATGTTCATCACGCGCTTGACGCGGTACCCTTCCTGCTCCAATCCCCGCTCCAAAACGTCCGCAAAAATGTAGGTGCGCAGATTACCGAGGTGCGCCCAATTGTACACCGTGGGGCCGCACGTGTACAGGGAAACAACCCCCCGCTTCTGGGGTTTGAGCGTCTGCTTCTTTCTGACCAAGGTATTGTAGAGCTTCATGCGTCATTCAATCGGAGAGCGTCACGCGGTCGCACTCGAGAGATTGTTCACCGCGAACACCAGTTTCATGAATTTCATGCACCAGTATGCCGCCCTCCATTATACAAAAATCCGCTCATTCCCGCAATGCCGAAAGCGAACAGGCGTACGTGCTGATGCCCTGCCACGCGTCCCCGGCGCGCGAGAGGCGTGCGGGCGCGTTTTTGATGGTGTACCGGCGCGCGCTTTTGAGAGATGAGAGTTCGCTCCAGCGGATGGGCATGGCAACCGGAGCTCCGGCAACTGCGCGGAGCGCGTACGGCGCGACCGAGGTCTCTGCGTACGCGTTGCGCGTGTAATCCAAAAACAACCTGCCGCGTCGCTTGTTCTTGCGCACCTGGGTGGTGAGCAGCCGCGGATGTTTTGCGGCGAGCGCGTCCGCAATGCCTCGCGCGACGGCGCGGACTTCGTCAAAGCGGTGCCGGCGTTTGAGCGGGACGACCACGTGCAGGCCAACCACGCCCGTAGTCATGACGAATGATTTGACGCCGCGCTCGTGGAGCAGTTTTTTGAGCGCTCGCGCCGCGAACTTGACCGCTCTGAAGTCGTCTCTTGCGGGGTCCAAATCAAACAGTATCTTGTCCGGGTACTGCGGCTTGTCGGACCGAGAGAGCCAGAGGTGTGGGGTAATCACTGCCTGGTTTGCGAGGTACACCAGGTCGTTCGCGGTGTTTATGACCGGATGCACGATTGAGCCTCCTTCTTTTTTGAGGCGCGCGCGAGAAACCCACTTCGGAAAGTAATCGCTCACCTCCTGCTGGAAAAACCCTTCCTTGCCGATGCCGTCCGGAAACCGGTGCATGGTCACGGGCCTGCCCTTGGTATGAAGCAGCATGTACTTGGCAACCTCCTCGTAGTATACCATGACATCACCTTTAGTGATGTTGGCTCTTGGAAACAGGACCTTATCAAGGTTTGAAAGCTCAACCTTCATCGCGCTTTCATCTTAATCATGAGCCAGTTTTTACCCGCCGAAGAGGAGGGTTTCTTCTCACCCCCGAACTTCGTGCGCACCAACGCGTACTTGCCTTTGAGCTTTTTGCCGGAGAATGAAACTTCTATCTGGCCTTCCTTGACCGCACTCTTCATGGGCATCTGGGTTTTGTCTTTTTTTTGTTTGATGTTCTGGTACGTTCCCTGGTCCCAGATTTTGACCGTGCCTGCGCCATACTCCCCTTTTGGAATCGTGCCTTCAAATGACCCATACTCCATGGGGTGGTCCTCGGTCATAACTGCCAGGCGCTTGTCCTGCGGGCGCAGGGGCGGCCCTTTTGGCACGGCCCATGACTTGAGCACTCCGTCAATTTCAAGACGCACGTCATAGTGCAGGGCGCGCGCCGCGTGCTTCTGCACCACAAACACGGGCCGCGTTGACGCCTGCTTCTTTGACGAACCCGCGGGCTCGCTCGTTTTCTTGAAATCGCGCTTTTTTCGGTATGCGTTTAACACACGTGTATGGTACCAAAAAAAAGGGGGAAGCAGTAGTACTACCTGCTTCCCCTAAACGCTGACGGTTCGCGCGGGGCGCGCAGACGCTACACGTTGTAGGTCTCGCGGAACTGCTCCACCACGCCCACGATGATGTCGCGTAATGCGTCCAAGGTGCCGCCGAAGAGCTCGCGGAAATCATCCATGGTCCAGCCGAGCCGCTCAAGCACCTCAGCCACGAATCCGACAACGAACACGGCTCCGCCGATGACGAGGCCCGCAATGGCAATGGTGCCCAAGCCCGCGGCTATGAACTTGAACGCCGAGAGCCCGAGCCACGCCGCGAGCGCAACGCCTGCCACGGCAATGCCGTTTCGCATCCACTGGTCCGAGTCAATGCTCTGCCCGGGTTTTGCGGCCGGAAGCGGGTACGCGGCAGGCTTGCCTGCGAGCTCCAGAAGATTGCCAGATGCGTCGGTGAGGCGCAACATCGGGGCGAGCCCCTCAAATCCGAGCCTGACGAACGCGCGCTCCCCGTCCTGCTTGGTGAACGCCGGGCGGAACGCTCCTTCGCGGTCCGGGTGGAACCCGAAGCCGAACGAGACGATCCTGCCGGACGCGTCCTTGACGCGGAACTGCCGGTCGGTGCCCGGGTTCGCGGCTAAGGAATCCATAAGCGTCGGCACTCCGGCGAGCGCAGACACTACGGACTCCTCGCTCTCTTCCATCATCACGCCTTGTTCTTCGGGTCCTGACGGGCTGTCAGCACCGCAAGAAACGAACAGCAAATTACAGAAGCTTGCGATGAGCACCACTGCGGTACACCGCAGTGCAAAAGGATACTGCTTGGCGTTCTGCATGGCACCCTCCTTCGTGGTATGCGAGAATCTCGCAGTGCACATCAAAAGAACAGCTCATCCTAGCACTGATGCGCGGTTTTGTCAACCGAAAAAGTGTGGTACAATGGAGCCGCATGAAACAGAGCG
>CAZSGI010000015.1:0-9543 GCA_964606465.1 uncultured Gammaproteobacteria bacterium
CGCGAGAGCCCTTTGAGGACGGAGCGGATGGAGGTGAACGAAGCAGGTGCGGGAGCGAGGGAGCGGATGGCCGCATCACCCGCCACCACTCCCTCGGACAGGCGCACCTGCACCTGCTCGGGGATGCGGAGCTCGGAGAGCCCTGCAGCCAGACGATCGAGGGCGGGGATGCCCGTGGTTGCGGCGAGCTTGCGCGTGACCCGGACCGACTCACGGATGGTGGCGTCCAGGGCGTTTCCCGCCACCCGGGCCGCTGACTCGCCCCAGTGGGCCCACACCCGGGGGGGTGCCACGAACAGGAACGCTATGGTGAGCGTGAGCGTGGCTGCCAGGGTGCGGGTGGCGAGGGCGTGGGTGAACGGCAACCGCAACCCCCCGCGCCTTAAAGATTCTGAGGGAGCGTCACGTTGCTTCTCGCCGTACTCCCGCAGGTACTCCTGCACCCACTCCAGTGTGGTGTACCAGTTGCGGCCGATCTTCTTGCCGGCTAGCTTGCCCTGGTTCACGCGGAGTTTGAGGTAGGCTGATGAGTACTCCTTGGTAAGCTTCGCCGCTTCGGCAAGTGAAATCAAGTCACCTTGAGGGTGCTTGTCCGCGTGCTCCGAATCTCTCTTGCGCGTCGGAGCCGTAGCAAGGTACTCGCGAACTCCCTCTTTGGTCGTAACCCAAAGCCTCCCCTTTTTAACCGAAAAAAGCTTGCCGCGCCGCGCAAGCAAAGAGAGGTACTCCGCAGAGTACGGAGTCAGTTCAGAAGCCTCTGAAAGGCTTAGGTATTTCTTTTTGTGTTTATTAGTGGACACGCTCTGTTTTTCTCTATTTTTCGTATACGATACTGCGGGATTTCCGAGGATACGTATACGATACAGTGTTTTTATTATACCTATTTTCGCAGCGTTGTGTCTATGAGGTATACGATAATTTTCCACAGCTAAAAACAGCCATCAATAAGGCTGTTTTTAGGTAGTCAGTAATGCCCCGCCCTACCTGTTCTTCTTTGTTACCGTAAACCCGAGGTAGCGGCCCGTGGCAAGGCGGGTCTGCGCCTCTATGGCCGGGATTGAACCGAAGAAAATCATGTTCACCGGAAACAGAATCCACTGCAGGAACATCATAAGGTACCGGTGCTTCTCTCCTCTGGGCACGGGCGGCAGAAAAACCAAGGACAGGACCGCGGTGGCGGCGAGGCCCACCATGGCGGTGGTGAGAAGCCAATCCAGCACAAAGGGGGCGTTCTGGGCGATGACGGTTTCTTGAATCGCACGGTCCGCGAAAAAGAGCGGGAGACGACCGAGAATGATGATGAGGATCGGCGCCGTGGCCCAGGAGTACATGCCTTCCGCGAGGTTGAAAAAGTACTTGAACTTCTTCATGAAAGGAATCGTGCGGTTGCGCCAGAAGTGCCACACCATGTACGGAAAGTGCTCAATGCCCCACGCCCACCTCCGTTGTTGGCGGTACACCGCGGCAAGCGAGCCCCAGAACGAACCGGTCTCAACCGTGTCCATGGAAACCGGAACGTACATGGGGGTTACGGTGTAGTTGCCGTCGTAGTGCAGAAAGCACTGCAGAAAGATGCGCGAATCCTCGGTAACGAGATCGGGTTCCCAAAACCCGACGGCGACGAGCGTTTTCCAACTCATGCTGTGCGAGGAGAAAGTGAACAGCCTATCCGGCCGCGAGAGGTCGGTGAGGAGCCAGAACGTGGTGCCGTTTGAAATGGTGCGCGTGATGAGGTTTGACTGCCAGATGTTGTTGTTGAAGAGCGCCACCGGCTGGTAGCTCGTGTGGTGAGGCGCAGGGTGCGTCAAAAACTGATACGCAAGGTGCCCGAAGTACTCGCGGTGCACCACGGTGTCAACGTCGAACGCGGACACGATAATCCGCTCGTACGGAACCTTGAGCTTGTCAATCTGCTCCTTGGCGTGCCTGGCCGCCCACACGTTGTTGGAACCCTTGCCGGGCTGCTCTCCGGGCAAGCCGCGAGGGTGCACGGTGACCCAGAAGGAGAAAAACCGGCGGCCGTACTTCTCGCGAATCCTCTCGGCGATGTGTAAGCCGTTTTCTTTATCCCCCTCTTCTACCCCCAAGGACACCATGAATCGATCCGGAGGGTAGTTGCTCGCGACCAATGCCGCAAACGTGGCGTCCAGCACCTCAAACGGCTCCCTGAACGTGGGCAAAAAAATCAGGTGGTACAGATCACCCCAGGCCAAGCGCGCGCCGTCGCGCGAAATCGGGTTCTCTGCCTTGAGCTTTGAGAGCCAATCAATTGCGGTGTCGCGGCGAAAGTGGCGGTACGAGTTACACAGGTACACCAACCAGTAAACCGCCTTGATGAGCCAGTACAAATCAAACAGGATAATGATGTAAATCGCAATCAGGGGCGCGTAGTACGAAAGGACCACGGAACCAAAAAACGTCACCCACACGAGGGTTCCGGGTATGGTTTCAAGGAAACGGTACGCTGGCTTTGCGGAAAGGCGCGGCATGGGCTACTCCAATTTAGCGAGTAAGCCTTTTGTTTTGACGTGGCGAAACATCTTGGCGAAAAACCACGCTCCGAACAGTACATAGAACACGTTCAGCCCGGCCGCCCACGCGATTCGCTCCAAGGGCACCTCTCCCGTGGCAAGCACCGCCCGCATGCCCTCAAAAATGTGCGTCAGCGGAAACGCGAGCGCAATCGGATGGATCCAGGAAGGCAGGACTGAGAGCGGATAGAACACGGCCACAATGGGCTGCAAGATAAAGCTCGCGCCGAACGCCAGCACCTGCGCGTCCGTGCCGAACCTGAACACCACGCCCGTGATAAAGAGCCCCAGAGCCCAGGCGAATATGAGCAAGAGCGCGGTAAACGGAATCAGGCTGAACCCAAGGGTAAAGATGTTAAAGGCGTACAGAAACCAACTCAAGAACCCCATGACCGCGAGCGTGATGAGCACCTTGATGAAGCCAACCAGAATTGAGGCGATGATGAACTCCGCGTTCGAGAGGGGCGACACGTACAGATTCACGATGGAGCGGCTCCAGATGTCCTGCAGGTACGAGATAGCGATGTCCTGCTGGGCGCGCTGGAACAGCATCCACAAAGTGATGCCGCCCAGGAAAATGCCAACGATTGAAACTCCCTGGGACTCAAACGCGCCGCGCTGCAGGTACACGGTGATGAACCCCCACACCGCGAGCGTGACCACGGGCCAGTACAAAATATCAAGCCACCTCGGAACCGACTTCTTCCAGAAGTAGAGGTGGTGCAGGATGATTGCGTTAATCCGGTGTAGTTTCATATTACTCTTTTGCCGCGCTTTCGCGGGCGATTTTTAAGAATACGTCTTCCAAATCCGGCTCTTCAATATCAATGTCCCGGATCTCGTACCCGGCCCCGTAGAGCGAGCCTAAGATGCTTGGAATTTCCTTGTTTTCGGCGGTCACGTGCAGCGTGCGGTCTACAACCTTCCCGCTGATGGCGTGCTTTTCCAAAAACGCGGGCAATCCATCGGGAACGCGGCCAAACGTGACGCGCAAATCGTGGTTTGGAATGAGCGCCGTGAGCTTTTCGGGGGTGTCGTTCGCCACAATCTTGCCGTGCGAGAGGAAAATGACCCTATCGCACATCTCTTCAATCTCGGCCATGTTGTGCGAGGTGTAGAGCATGGAAATGTTGCGCGTCCGGTGGATTTCCTTCAAAATCTCCCGCATCTTTGCCGCGATGTCCGGGTCCAGGCTGGATGTTGGCTCGTCCAGAAGCAGCAACTCGGGGTTGTTGAGCAACGCTTTCACCACCATCACGCGCGTGAGCTGGCCGCTCGAGAGCGTGATCGCTTTCTTGTCTTTCAAATCTTCCGCCTCAAACTCGCGCAAGAGCTTGGCGGCCCTGTCCGTGCCCCGCACGCCGTAGAGCATGGCGAACACCTTGAGGTTCTCCCACACCGTGAGGGAACCGAACAAATACACGTACGCGGACGTAAAATTCATCCGGGTGAGCACCGCTTCGCGGTTTCGAAAAGCGTCCATCCCGAAAATCTTCACCGCTCCCGCGTTCGGGGTGATAATCTGTAAAAGGATCTGGATGGTCGTGGTCTTTCCTGCTCCGTTCGGACCCAAAAACCCGAGGATTTCACCTGCGCTTACGGAAAAAGAAATGCCCCGCAGGGCATCAAATTTGCCGTATGATTTCTTGAGGTCAGCGACTTCTAAAACATTCATACACCCGATTGTATCATAAAACATCCCATAAATCAAACCAGCCCGGTATTCACCGGGCTGGAGTAAGGCGCTTTGATTAATTCTCTGCAATCACGAGCCTGAGCATGCTTGCTTCGGGAAGAGCGCTCAGCAGGGACTCGGGGACGTAGACGATGTTCGCCCACTGGTAGAGCAAAGCCTCAAAGTCAGCGCCTGCAAGAATCGGCCGCTTCTTGCCGTCTGAAACCACGTATACCGCGGACGAGTCGCCCTTTACGAGCGTGCCGTCCGGGTAGGTCAGGGCAGCGCCGGTCGCAAACTGGTCAAACTGCGCCTGCGAGACGGTGCGAACGTTTTTGAACTTGAATGCGTGCTCGCGGAAGATGGCGGCAGACGGAATCACGCGGGCCGCATTGTCCGCAAGATAGTACACCGCGCTCTTCGCCGCAAGCTTGACCAGATCCCCGGTGTAGCGGGCGTTTGAGTCGTCAACGAGCGCGATGGCGGGGTAGGTCGCCAAAAATCCTGATTCCACCTCAACGACGTCAACGAACGAATAGCCGCGGCCCAAGAAAATGTCTTCGGAAACAATCGGAGCGATTCCGCCATTCGCGGATACGCGGTACACGGCCGGGTTGCCCGTCTCTTTGACGAGCGTGCCCGCGGCAAACAGTACGTCCGGCCCCTGCTCGTACAAATCAAGCTGGCGGCTCGAAGGCAGATTGATGATATCATTCCAGTTGAATCGCGACTCAAAGATTGCAGCTGAACGGATGAGGTGCTTTTCGTCACCCGAGATGTACCACACTGCCGATGCTGACGGAGCCTTCAGCAAGGCGCCGTTCGGGTACACGCCGACCGTGCTCCCGAGCACCTGGCCTTGGGTTGGGGGGGTTGAGTCTTCCGTGTCCGAGGCGGGCGGGTTCATAAAGGCGATAAGCCCGAACAAGGTAAAATGATCGGTGGTTGCGGTCACCGTGCGCGTAGCGCTCGCCACCGTGGAAGCCAAGGCAACCCAGGAGTTGCTTGCGGCATCAAAGTAGCTGATGCTGAGCTTGGTCGGGTCAGTGCTGCCTAACTGCGTTGCCGTGTATCCGAAGGTGAGCGTAAGAGGCGCACTGAACTGCGTCACGCTCGTTCCGCCGGAGGCGGCCTCAATCTTAAAGATGCTGTTGCCGACAAAGCTGCCAATGGACGAAGAAAGCGGAGCGCTCTGCCCTTCGGCGAGCGTGGTTTCGGAAACCGTAATGCTGGTGCTTGAGGTAAATGTTCCCGAAGCTACGGTTACTTGGGCGCTCGAGCCGCTTGCAAGGGTGGTAGTTACGGAGCCGCCGCTTGAGCTGAAAGAATTTGAGGATGAAGTGGTGCTCGGAGCAGTTGAGCCTGTGCCCACGTCCCCGCCGCCTGAAAGGGGCGCAGTAATCACGGCATTCTGCTGGGTCTGCACGCTTGCCTCATTGCTTGCAGTAGAGCAGTTAGCCGCGGTATCGCAGATGTAGATGACTGCGTAGTAATTTGCGCCTGCGGACAGGCCTGAAAGCGCGAGCGAGCCAGTGCTTGACGTTCCAAGATTTGAGTAGCCGGAAGTCGCGGAACTGATTACGGTTCCGTTTGCGCTGGTGACGCCGCTCGTGGTTGACCAATAGAATTTGTAGGTTGAGAAATCAGACGCGGTATACGTCGGCGTCCAGCTGAAGTTGGCCCCGGTCTGGCCGCTTGATGCTCCCGCGAGCGTGCTGATTGCCGGTGACGGGACAAGCGTGTCAATGGTAAACGTGTTTCCCGTAACCGTTCCGAGCGCATTAGCCGCGTAGTCAGGCGCGTTGCTGATAGTAATGGTTGCGGTTCCGTCACGGTACGCGGATGCATCATCAAGGTTCACGGTGTAGGCATAGGTCCACGTGGTTCCGGAACCGGACATATTGGTTGCGCTAACGTCCGTGGTTCCCTGCTGGTTGATGGCAATCTTCGGGGTGGTTGCGATGGGTTCGCTGAAAGTTGCGGTAATGGTGAGCGCTCCAACTCCCGCTGACGTAACCGCGGCGCTATTCTGGGTGTAGGTAATTGATGCGGTCGGTGCAAGCGTATCCTTGGTCCAGGTATTCAAAGCAGTGCGGCTCCCCTGGTTGGAAAGCGGATTTGCCGAAAGGTCAAAAATGCCGCTGCCCGCGATGTGCACGTACAGCGTGCCCGCTGACTGGCCCCAAGTAGAGATGGTGTTCCGGTCTGACTGCGCGAGCGTAAAGGTGACCGTAGAACTGTCGGTGCTGGAAACCGTTGCATTACCCAAGGTCAGGCTGTTACCGCCGCTTGAGGCGTCCGCGAGCGTAATCTGACTTTTGACAGTCGCGGACACGTCAATGGTTTCGTCAAAATTGAGCGTCAAAACTCCGGTTGAGTGGCTGTACGAGTTTGAGCTGGCGGTCATTTGCGGCGGAATGCCGTCCGTTGCCGTATACCGCACGGTCTCGGTCGTGTCTGCGTTTGTGGTGAGCGTATTGCCGCTTGAGGTGACCGTCACGAGCACCCAGTACGTTCCCGGAGTCTGGAGCGCTGGAATGCGCATCAATGTGCCGCCCGCGTCAGAAATAGCCGTATCAGTAATGGTAAATCCGCTCAAATCGCTGAAGGTAATGTCAGCCGTGGTTCCGTTTGAGGAAAACACCACCGAAGTTGCGCCCGTAAATCCGTGTCCGGAAATCTGGGTGATGGAAACCGCATTCAGGTTATTGCCCGTGGAAGGCGTGATGCTCGTGACAATCGGGCCAGTAGTCACCGTCACCGCGCCCGAACTGACTGCGGCGTCATTGGCGTATGACACTGACAAGCTATGGCTGGTGGAAAGCGATGATCCCGAAACAACCGTTGCAGTAAATCGAATCACCGCGTTGCTGTTGGAGGCAAAGCTCCAGGTAATGGTTTGGCCGGATGCGCCAACCGTTGCGCTTGGGTTTGAAAATGTGGTTGAGGTGTACGTCAAATCTGCCGGAAGCGTAGCGGTGAAGCTTGTTGACGCGTTACCATTGCCGAACATCTGAAATTCCAGAACATCCCCGGGTTCAGCGCGAACTGAAGAAGCGTACGTGCTGCCTGCTGAGTATGACGTATGCGTGTTGTTCTTAACGGTCATTTGGGGAAAGGCAGCTTGTACCGAAGTCGCAACCGCGAACGACACCGCAAACACCCCGGCAATCATGAGGGTTTTCAAAATGGAGCGAATTGAGAGGTAAGAATGATTCATAGAGTAATGTCATTGCGAGGGAGTGTACTCGCGACCGAAGCAATCTTATCGTCGCTGAAAGGCTTATTGTTAACATCAAGCCCTCTCTCGCTGATAAGATTGCTTCGTCCTTGAGTACAAGGACTCGCAATGACATCTTAAATTTAATTGACGGTTATATGCGCTTCCTGCTCATTATCACCAACAAAGATGGTGTAGGTTCCTGATGTAATAGTACCAGGAATTTCGGCAAAGAGCACGCGCTCGTTAATCCGAGACGGATTCTCCAGCGCAAACATCTGATTTGAACCGCGATTGCTCAATACAAGCTGGAGGTTCTCATCCAAATGTATGCCCTGCAGTACCACGGTGCGGCGCTGGCCGGACCTCACTAGGCTGGGAGTGGCCGCAACCACGACGGCGCGACCCTTTGATGGAAGAATTTCAAATGAAAGCGTGTTCTCAAGCGGCTTATTATTGGCGTCATAGAGCGCAACCGCGTACGAACCCGGCGCAAGCCCGGCAGGAATGCTCGCTTCCAAAAGCTCGTTTCCAATGGAACGCCAAGCCATGGTGCGGCCAGTCTCTTTGACCGAGAGTCCGGTAATGCCTTTCAGGTCTTCGCCGGCAATGAGCACGCCCGTGCCCAGATCCTCGTACGCAGACCGCGGGTTCATGCTGTACGCTTTTGGCTCGTAAAAGGTCTCTTGCGCGATGCGGCCCGCGCCGGAGCGTTCAATCGTGGAATAGAGGCTCGCGACGGTCCGGCTTATCAGTTCCGAAAAGCCATTCGCAGAAACCGTGACCGCGCTGGAAAGGATGGGAGCCTCGTTTTTCGCAAATGAGGCATCTTCGGCGATGCTCGTCTGCCACGAGAGGTCAATGAACTCGCCGGGTTTCAGCTCGGCAACCGCGATTCCTTTGTTGAACAAGCTGCCTCCGGTTGCGCCCAACACGCGGCTCGCAAACGTTCCTTCGCGGTACGCTTCGGCGTTGCTCGTTTCCGCGGTGATGCGGATGCCGCGAAGGGGCTCGGGATAGTCCTCCGCAAGCCGAATCAATACAAAGTGCTCAAGCACGTCTCCTGGCTGCGCCGTGGTGGCGAGCTGCCACTCGGTTTCTTGAGCGCTCGCGTTGCGCACTTTCTGCGTTACCTCAAACGGCAACCGATTTCGGGTGATGCTCGCCTCGCGGATCGCGACGAGCGCCGCAACAACCAGTACGCTCGCGAGCGCGATTTTCTTGGTATGCATCCGGATGTTTGCGGGGAGCAGCATAGCAATTAGATGATGAATAGCTGAATGCTGTACGTGACGATTCCGCCGCCGGTTGCTTCGTTGTCATCCGCGGTTACGGTAATGGTTTGGTTCCCGGTCGCCCCGTCCGCAAAGTACGTGAACGTGACGGTCACTCCGGTTTGGGTGGAAACGATAATCGGGCTTGCCGGGCTCGGGGCAACCGAGATGCTCCCGGTTCCCGGGGTGACGGTGTAATCCAAGTTGTCGTCGTTGACATCCGTAAGATCAAAGCTGATAACCTGCGCAGCTCCGGATGAAATGACAATGGTTTCAGCCGGCGTGATGTTCGTGATGGTTGGGTTGGTTTCGGGGAATGGCACTGATGCGGTCACGGAAACCGAAGCGTCCGTGATGACCACGGGAGCGGTGCGCGAGTCGGTTGCAGTCGCGAATCCGTCGGCGCCGGTCTCAATGGTCACGTTGTAGTTGCCGCTCGTAGTCGGGTTTTTGGTAAATCCAACGGTCACGGTCACGGTATTGCCCGCGGTCAGGGTTCCCGTGGACCAACCGAGCGTCAGCACGCGGGTGACGGCGTTGAGGTTGCCGTTTACCACCCCATCCCAGGTAACGCCTCCGCCGCCGACCGTAACGTCGGCGCTGGCAATCACGTTCGTGAGGTCAAACCCTGCCTGCCAGGTGATTTTCAAATCTCCGGGAGCCGCAATACTGGTTGCGGGCTTGAATGAGATGGTTTGCTCAACCCCGGTCTGCGAGGGTTTTTGGTTGGAAAGCCCGACTGAAACGCTCGTAAGGTTCGCGGCTCGCGTTGAGCCCACCATCAAACCTACCGCGATGACAGCGGCAATTAAAACGGTGAATTTAGTGTTTGATGGGTTCATA
>CAZSGI010000015.1:9643-15314 GCA_964606465.1 uncultured Gammaproteobacteria bacterium
GCTTCCAGTTCCTCGCGCAAGGACTGCTTGAGGCGTTCCCGCGAATGTTTGCGCCACAATTTGATTAAGATACTAAGGATGGCAAGCCCTGCCAATGAAGGCAGAATGATCATCCACGGGATTATCCAGAAATGAATACTACGGGCCGGAAGTTTGGTGTCTCCGTACGAGAGGTCCAGTTCCGCGGTGTAGCGTCCGAATCCGACACCGCGCCATGCGATTTCGCGCTCTCCTTGCTCGTTCAAAACCAGGGATCCGTATCCTTTCCATTCGGAAAGAAACACGCGGGAAGAGTTCGGAAGCACGTTGCCTCCGCGGTCATTCACCGGAAGGTAGTCAACCAGCTCTTTTCCGGTTATGGCGCCAGTCTCGGTAGAAGTGACCTCCTCTCCAACGCGCACCAGTTCCGTGCCAAAAGTATTTTTCAGGGTGATGGTTCCGCTCGGTTTGGAGTGCACGTTGCCGGTGTTCGTGAACCGGACCGCAATGCTCACCGGAAATTCAGAGAACACTGATTTCGGTTTCGCGTCGCGCACGTCTTCCGCTTCAATACCAGACGGGTACGCGGCAAAGACGGAAACGTCTCCAACCTCGCGCACCTCGCCCGCAACGCGCACGAGCATAAGCACGCCAACCTTTTGCTCTACCGCAATGGTTCCGGACTGCTCGGTTACCGGCGAAAAGAAGATGGTCCCAAAGTGTCCGCCCGCTTCCGCGTTTTCGGGCACGGTCAGGGTAAACGGAACTTCCAGCCTGTCGTTCGCGGGTACGGTAATGGCTTCCGCAGGAAGGCTAATCCACGCAGACAGCGAGAACGCGCTCGCATCCTCCCCTGCAACGAATGCCGGCTTTCCTGCTTCGCCTTGCGCGGTAAAATCAGCAACAGAAGGGATAAGAACCAGGGGCTCTGCATCGCCATTGGTAATGGCAATGGCCCCGGTCACGCGTCCGCCTTTATCCGCGTCAAACTCAAACTTTGGCGGAGAAACCGTAATATTGGCAGCATGTGCAGGAAAGCTTCCAACACGTAATCCTGCTGTTGCCAATACTGTGGAAATCACCAAATATGCTAAAGTTTTGCTAATGTTAGGGAAATAATTCATACTATCCCTTAATTTCTTGATGAATACACAGACTATAGCATATTTCTTATTTTTTGGCAAGGTGCTTGCTCATTTCTACCAGAGTCCCCTGCCCTTCACGAGGAAAGGCAGGGTCACTGGCAACAATCAATACGTATTAGAACGTAGGAGTTGCAGTGTAGGTCACGGTGCCGGAATATGAACCAGCATCAGTTGTCGGAACGATTCCGACGTGGTAGCGGACGTTGAACGAAGCTGCTGCCGGGTCAAGCACGCTGTTCACCAGCGCCGTAACTCCGGAGAGCGCGTTCGCGCGGTCCGCGGTGCCGTTGTCAGCGCTTGAGAACGCGTTGTCAGCGTTCGCTGCACCCGCGGTTGCCACAAGGCTAAGCAAATCAACGGCGAAGTATTCAGCCGCATCGTTGAACCCTGCTGGGTCAGTTTCCCCGCCAATTGCCGGGATGACCGAGGTAGTGCCCGAAATGCCGAGCGCGCCCGCGGTCGTACCCGTGTCGCCGCCAACCGCGCTGCCGCTAATCACGATGCCGCTTGTGGCGTTCGTGCTAAAGGCAACCGTGGTCTGCGTTGCAGCGGCGTTGTCGCCAACCGGGTTCAGCGAACCGAAGTTCACGTTTCCGCCGGCAATGCTGAAGGTGAGCACCGGGTCAACGGTTGCGGTAACCGAAACCGTGCTCGCCGTGCCGAAGCTGACAATCGCAGCGCTGAAGTTGCTGTCAGTGTCAGAGTAGGTCACCACGTACGCGGTGTTGTCCGTGAGAGCAGAGGTCAGCGTAAACACGAGGTCTGCGCCGTCTGCTTCGTTATCACCGCCTTCGGTGATAACAATGGTACCGCTTGCGTCCCCAGGGTTGGTGAGCGTTTCAGCCGCGCCAGCGCCGAGCGTTGCAGTGGTAACTGCGTTGCCAGAAAGGTCAATGGCTGCGCCGTTTGAAGCGTTGGTAATCTTAAGGGTGATGACATCAGCAGCCTCAAGATCAACGCCTACGGGCAAGTCCACGGTAAAGGTCTGGCGGTCAGGCGACGTTACGGTGATGGCTACGCCAGCAGCATTCGCAGGGCCAATGACCGTAACCGCCACAAGCGCAACACCTGCGATAAGAGAAAGTACTTTATTCATATATCTGTCTCCTTGTTTCCATTACTCCACCAAGGGTTCGACCTAAGAGTTCCGTGCCCCACACACCCGTTACCGGGGCATGGGGGCTCGAGGACTCGTTGCAAGGTGACTTGCTCCGAGTCCGAAACCCCCAGGATGCACCCATGAAATTCTGAAAGAATTTCATGGGGACCCGCGTTCGGGGGGACATTCGAGCTCCACCTTTGGAAAAGTAAGTAATGGTTTCTTTCCCCGTCATGCGACGGGGCATGCCTGCGCTGTTACTGATAATGTGAGCGCAGGTGGCTGGTTGCCGCTTCCGACTCTTCGGCGGACACGTCGGCAAACAATCATCTATGCTCACGGCATGACGTTAATATTCAGGAACCACGATAAACTCAAGCGTGCCCGCGTAATTTCCTGCTGGTTGTACCACGCCCGGAATGGTGGCGCGCAAATCAAACGTGTACGTATCAAGCTGGGGTGCAAGATTCGGAATTGCGGGCTTTGCGACTGTAATGACCGAAACCAGTGTGGTTCCGTTCAAATCTACCTTTTGTGCCCAAGCCTCAACATCCTGCTTGATATCAACATCCGCGATAGCGTTGCCTGTGCCATCGGTGAAGTCCGGATTGAAACGCGCGTAAATCGTGTACCCCGCGCCAAAGGTTGATACTGAAACCATCTGCTCTTCGCTCACATCGCTCTCGTCTGAAAGGTTTCCGTTGAACAAGTAAGCAACCGGGTTTGCAACGACATTTACCTTAAGCTGGTCAATCCAGAAGTCCCAGCTCTGGTTAACTTCGGTGTTGCTTGCCAGGTCAACCAAATCAAGGCTCGCGGAATGCTGTCCCGGAGCAAGCGTTGCTGCTACATTAAATTCAATCATGCCTGTGAGAGCATTGTAGGTAACAACCTGGGAAACGCTATCAAGCTGAAAATCCGTAGCACCCAAATCCGGAGCTTCGCTTACTGCAATGCGCATGCGAGGCGAGAAATCAACAATCAGCTGATTTGAATTCGGGTATGAGCCAGCAACATTGGTAACCGGAGCCTGGCGGTCAATAATGCTCTGCCCTGCCACTGCCTCGTTTTGGAAGTTGAACGTGTCAGTAACCGTGCTTGCGGCAATTGCGAGGTCAGCTGCAGTAAAGCCCGTGTTCCCAAGCGAGTTCACGGTTAGATCAACAATCTTGTCGTTCCCGCCGTTCACTGCGGCCGCGGTTGCGGTGATTCCGGTTGCCGTGTAGTTCGCGAATGCTCCGGCTTGAGCAAGGGATTTGTTCCACTCAACTTCAATCAACGTATTTGAAACGGCGCGCGCCTCAACAACAACCGGAGGCAAGCCAATGGCGAAATTCGCGTCTGACTGGTCGTTTGCGGTATTGCCCGCTTGGTCAGCTGCGGTGATGCGCACGCGCACTGTGGTGAAGTCAATAATCGGAAGCGGAGTCCACGCGTATGTGCCGTCATTTGCTTCGTTTGCGGCGATGGGATTCCAGATTATGCCGTCAGTTGAGTATTCCAAGGTGATTGGGTTCGCGGCCAAGTTAAAGTTGTCCGTAATGGCCGCGTTATTCCAGGTGATCGTTTGCGCTGTCCCCTGTTTCCATGCCTCGCCTCCGTTCGGGCTGGTCAAGGCATTCACCGGAACAGTCGGAGCCGTTGAGTCAATGGTAAACAGGTTGTTGGACACGTCGTTTGATGTATTTGCCACCTGGTCCCGGGCCGTGATTCGGACTTGAACCGTGTTTGAATCAATGGACAAAACCGTCCAGTTGTATGAGCCGTCATTGGCTTCGTTTGCGGCGATTGGATTCCAGTTCACCCCGTCAGTTGCGTACTCCAGAGTAACCGGGTTTGCGGCAAGGTTTGCGTCTGCAATGTCTCCGGCAGTCCACGTGACGTTCTGGCTGGAACCGCCAGCCCACGCAATCCCGGCGGCAGAAGGCGCGGTGAGCGTCCCGAGCGCAATGGCCGGCGCGGTGTTGTCCGCCACAATGACGGCGCTATTCGTGAAGAGCGCGGCGTTGCCGGCAGGGTCAGTCGCGGTGATACTCACGCCGAGGTTTCCGTTGCCAGTGCCTGCAGCGCTGGCAAAATTCCAGACCGCTTCTCCGGTTGAGGTATTGTAGGATGCAGGCACCACTGCGTTGTCGCCTGCGTTGCCCGTGATTGCCGAAATATCCGCAGTGATATTTGTGGGAGTGATTCCTGCCTGGCCGAGCGCGTCGGTAATGTCGGCAGACAGGATGAACACGTCCCCGTTTTTGATGAGGGTCGTGATGTTTGAAACCGTGGAGTTGGTGACCACTGCGTTCGCGACAACCGGAGCGGTCGTATCGTAGGTAACAGATTCGGAAACAGGCGCACTGGTATTCGGAGCGGTAATGGCGTTATCCGTTCCGCGGGCGTACACCGTAAAATCATCATCCTTGTCCGGGATAAAGTCAGAACCTGCGTTGATGTACTTCCAGGTTGCAAAACCGTCAGACGAAGTCGCGCTGAACCAGACCGCAGTCAATGACGTCCAATTGGCGCCGTTCCAGTAATTTCCGATTGAATCCTGGATCGCCACTTCTACCATTGAAACGCCCGCGCCCGCGTCAGACGCGGTTCCGGCGATTGGGTTGGCCGCGTCCCAGCTTGCCGCGTTAAACGGAGAGTTGAGAGCCAAGGGGCTCGTGATGGCAACTGTTGGAGCAGTCGTATCTTTGATGGTGGTTTTTGCGGCAGACGTGCCGATGTTCGGGGTGCCGTACACGCCGTCAGTCGCGCGGGCCGTGATGGTGTACACGGTTCCTTCGGGCGCGCTTCCGTCCGGAGCGAAATTGTAGGTCCAGTTTGCAAAGCTTGCCCCCGCGGAAGCGGGGGTCGCGGTATTCCATGCAATCGCCGCAACCCAAGCAACGCCATTCCAGTACTTTGAGTCGTTTGAACGCCGAATAGAGACTGAAGCATCAGATATGGTCGTCCCGCCGGGGTCAGATGACGTGCCCGCAACCGTCACGGCGTTCCCTTGGTACGAGCCGTTCGCGGGAGAGGCGATGTTCACGTTCGGGCTTGAGGTGTTTCCGGTGAGCGTGATCAGAGCGCTGTCAGCGGCGTTGCCCGCTTCGTCAGTCACCCGCGCTCCGGTTACGTAGGTATTCCCGTCGGTGATCAAAGGGGTGAAGCCGTAGGTCCAGTTCAGAAAATCGTCCGCGCTTGATGCGGCGAGCCACGTCTGCGTGGTGGTCCACGCCGTGCCGTTCCAGTACTGAACCGGGCTTGCGCTGAAATTCTGCAAAAACACCTCAACCTTGGAAATACCCGTGCTCGAGCCGCCGACCGCCATGTGCGTTCCCGGGTCAGACGCGGTTCCGGATGCCGTAAAGTTGCCTGCAATGTGGTTGCCGCTCGCAGGCGCAACAAACGCGACTGCCGGAGTTGCGGTATCAATTTCAAAGGTGTTGTTGGGCGCGGTCTGCGG